>JAFGAW010000056.1 GCA_016933475.1 Thermoleophilia bacterium | reverse complement strand
GGTGGCCGGGACGATCGTGTCCGGGTCCTCGGTGGTCAGGCGCTCGCGGATGACGCGCTCCATGCGCGCCAGGCCGATGCGAAAGGCGTCCTGCACGAGCTCGCCTACGGTGCGCAGGCGGCGATTGCCGAAGTGCTCGTACTCGTCGAGCTCGAAGGCGATCTCCTCGCGCCGCGACAGGAGCAGGGTCTGCGCTTCGGCGGCGTAGTCTTTGACCTCGACCTCGTTGCCTTCGGCGTCGACGCCGACTCCGAGCCTGCCGGGCAGGGAGATGAGGCGGCGGATCAGCTCGACGATGTCTTCGTTGACCAGGACGCGCACCTCGCCGTCGGGGCGCTCCTTGGCCGGGATGTGGCCGTGCAGACGCACGTTGAGCTTGTGGCGCCCGACGCGGGAGAGGTCGTAGCGCTTGGGGTCGAAAAAGAGGCCCTTGAGCATGCTCGTCGCGCCGTCGAGCGTCGGCGGCTCGCCGGGGCGCTGCTTGCGGAAGAGCTCGATCAGCGCCTCCTCCTGCGAGCCGGCCGTGTCGCGCTCGATCGTGTTGGCGATGTAGGGCGAGTCGTCGAACAGGGCGCGGAGCTCGTCGTCGGCGCCGTAGCCCATCGCCCGCAGCAGCACGGTCACGGGGAACTTGCGCTTGCGGTCGATGCGAACGTTGACGGCGCCCTTCTTGTCGATCTCGAGCTCGAGCCACGAGCCGCGCTGCGGCATGAGGTTGGCGACCAGCACCTGCTTCTCGCGCTCGGCCTGCTTGGGCTCCATGATGTAGGCGCCCGGCGAGCGCACGAGCTGGGTCACGACCACGCGCTCGGTGCCGTGGATGATGAAGGTGCCGCGGTCGGTCATCATGGGGAAGTCGCCCATGAAGACGCGCTGCTCGCGGATCTCGCCCGTCTCTTCGTTGATGAAGCGGACCTCCATCGTGAGGGGCGCCGAGAAGGTCATGTCCTTGTTGCGGCACTCGGCGATCGGCTTGCTGGGCTCGCCGAAGGCGTACTCGCCGAACTCGACGAGCAGCTTCTCCGAGTAGTCTTTGATCGGGTTGATGTCGGCGATGGTCTCCTTGAGACCGTCGCGCAGGAACCACTCCCACGACGCCTTCTGGATGTCGATCAGGTTGGGCAGCGAAAGCGGCTGATCGAGCTTGGCGAAGGACGTGCGCACGCGCGGGGACCGGGGCTCGTTCAAGCGAGTCTCCTCTGATGACGGCGGAACAGGGAAAAGAAGCTCACCACGCCACTCAGGTCGTGGCACGGTCGCAGACGACGCACAGCCACGTAGAATACCACGCGGTATCAGGTCATGCAAGGGTGTGGCACTGCCCGGGCACGAGTCGCCGATCCCCGTGTTGCCCACCCTGACGACACCCCGTCATCCCGACGACACTGCGTCGGGACGCGGCCTCACGCCCGGCGTGACGGCCCTGTCTTCGGGCGACGGCGCAGCTTCGAGGCGCCGGCACGACCGCGGCCCCGTGACGCGGCGGGCAGCGGAGGAGCGCGGGGCCCGGGACGACGTGCCGTCCCGGGCCCCGCGTCGCACAGAGCGCGCCTTCGGAGCTACTTGAGCTCGACGGTGGCGCCGGCGTCCTCGAGCTGCTTCTTGGCGTCCTCGGCCTCGTCCTTGGTCACGCCTTCCTTGATCGTCTTGGGCGCGCCCTCGACCACGTCCTTGGCCTCCTTGAGGCCGAGACCGGTCAGCGCGCGGACGACCTTGATGACCTGGATCTTCTGGTCGCCGAAGGCGGTGAGGACCACGTCGAACGCGGTCTTCTCCTCGACCTCGGCCTCGGCCGGAGCCGCACCGGCGGGAGCTGCCGCCACGGCCATGGGGGCCGCCGCGCTCACGCCGAACTCCTCCTCGAGGGCCTTCACGAGCTCGGAGAGCTCGATCACGGTCATGCCTTTGATGGCCTCGATGAGCTCGTCTTTCGTCAGGGTCTTGCCTGCCATCGTCACTTCACCTCGCCGTTCTGGCTTGTCGTCGTTGGGGGTCGGGGGCGCCGGGGCTCAAGCCTCGCCGGCCGCCGCCTTCTGCTCGGCTACCTGGTTCAACGCCCGCACGAAGCCGCCGATCGTGCCCTGCAGCACCGTGACGAGACCCGTCATGGGCGCCGCGAGGGTGCCGACCACCTGGGCGACCAGGGTGTCGCGCGGCGGCAGGCTGGCGAGCGCGCGCAGCTGCCCGGCGTCGAGCAGCGCGCCGGCCATGAGGCCGCCGCGCACCTCGAGCTGTGGGTGCGTGCGTGCGTAGTCGGCGATCGCCTTCGCCGCCGCCACCGGGTCGTCGCCGCAGAAGGTCACGGCGGTCGGACCGGCGAGCAGGTCCTTCAGGGTCTCGCGCCCGGCGCGCTCGGCAGCGAGGGTCCCCAGAGTGTTCTTGACGATCTTGAAGCGCGCCCCGCTCTGCCGGAGTGCGCCGCGCAACTCCGAGAGCTGGGCCACCGTGAGGCCGCGGTAGTCGCTCACGAACACCGTATCGGTGCTCTCGAGCAGCTCCGCCACCTCGGCGATGACAGCCTCTTTCTCTCTTCTCAGCATCTCGACCTCGCTGTCCGAAAAGAAAGCCCACTCCCGGGGACGGGAGCGGGCACGGCGGCGGGTGCGGCACGCTCATCGCCTCGGGTGGCGGGCCCTGCGGCCCATTAAGCTCCCCGGAGGGAGCGCCGACCTTCATCGGCCGCGGCGCCGGCGGCGCCGCGAGGGCGGAGTATAGAACGCGGGGGGCGGCGGCGGCAACCCCTCGGGCTGCCGCCGCCCCCCGGTGCCTGCGGGTTCGGCTCGTCGCGCGGCGCGGCCCCAG
>JAFGAW010000055.1 GCA_016933475.1 Thermoleophilia bacterium | reverse complement strand
GTCCATGAGTCCCATCAGTTCACCTCACCGCTCATCCTTCGAGGCTGCGCCCGAGCTTGTCGGGCATGCCGAGCCGGCAGACGGCCTCGGCGCTGAGCAGCTCGTCGTACTGCTCGCCGGTCAGCAGGCCGTCGCCGACGACGACCTCGCGGATCGTGAGGCTGCGCTCGCGGGCGGCGCGCACGACGTCGCTCGCCGCCTCGTAGCCGATCTCGGGCACCAGCGCGGTGGCCGCCGCGCTCGAGGCGTGCACGTGGGCGCGGCAGCGCTCCTCGTCGGCCTCGAGGCTCTCGACGCAGTGGCGCCGCAGGGTCTCGTCGGCGCGCGCCAGCAGCTCGAGGCTGTCGAGCAGGCAGGTCGCGACCAGCGGCAGGAACGGGTTGAGCTCGAGGCTGCCGAGCCCCGCCGCGAGGGCGATCGTCTGGTCGTAGCTCATGACGAGGAGGGCGACCTGCGTCACCGCCTCGGGGATCACGGGGTTGACCTTGCCCGGCATGATGCTCGACCCCGCCTGCCGTTGCGGCAGGCGGATCTCGCCCAGCCCGGCCTCCGGCCCCGAGCTCATCAGCCGCAGGTCGCCGGCGACCTTGAGCAGCGTCGCGGCGTGCGCCTTGAGGATGCCCGAGACCTCGGGGAAGACGTCGGCGTTCTGCGTCGCCTCGGTGAGGTTCTCGGCTCGTGCGAAACCGACGCTGGTGAGCTCGCGCAGCGTGTCGACGACGCGGAAGATGTACTGCCGCGGCGCGGCGAAGCCGGTGCCGATGGCGGTGCCGCCGAGATTGACCACGCGCAGGCGTTCCTCGCATTTGTAGATGCGCCAGCGATCGCGGTTGAGGGCCTCGGCGTAGGCGCCCATCTCGCGCCCCAGCGTCGTGAGCACCGCGTCCTGGTACTGGGTACGGGCGACCTTCACGACGTGGCCGAACTCCTGCTCCTTGGCCTGGAAGGCCTCCTGCAAAGTGACGACCTGGTCCTCGAGTCGGTGCAGGAGGGTGATGGCGGCGAGGCGCAGGGCGGTGGGGAAGACGTCGTTGGTCGACTGGTGGAGGTTGAGGTCGGCGGTCGGCGAGACGCGGGCGTAGCTCCCGGGCGGCTCGCCGAGGATCGCGAGGGCGCGGTTGGCGAGCACCTCGTTGACGTTCATGTTGGTGCTCGTGCCGGCTCCGCCCTGCAGCGCGTCGACGATCACGTGCTCATCGAGCAGGCCGTCGGCCATCTCGCGGCAGGCGCGCTCCATGGCCTCGGCCTTGGCCTCGTCGCCCGACCAGGCGCCGAACTGCCGGTTGGTGCGCGCGCAGGCGAGCTTGACGGTGCCGAAGGCGTGCACGAGCTCGGCGTGCACGGGGCGGCCGGCGAGGGCGAAGTTCTCGCGCGCCCGCAGGGTGTGCACGCCCCAGAGCGCGCCGGCCGGGACCGGTACCTCGCCGAGGAGGTCGCGCTCGCTGCGCGTCTCGCCGGCGCTCACGCCGTCACGCTCTCGGTCCCGTCCCACGCCGGCTGCCGCGTGCGACGCCGTCGGCCTGCCCTCATGCGTCCGTCCGCGTCCGGTCCGGTCAGTGCCGGAAGACCATCGTCTGGACGTGCACGCCTTCGATGGCGGAGAGCTTCGCGGACATCGCCGCGGCCTCTTCGTCGCTGCCGAAGAACTCGAGGAGCACGACCCCGCTCGGCGAGCAGACCTTCTCGTCGACGTCGTGCAGGCCGATGCGTGTCTTGATGTTGCAGCCGAAGTCGGTGAAGACCTTCTGCACCGCGGCCGCCTCGGTCAGCCGGTCCGTGATGTGGACGCCGAGGATGATGTGGTCGTCGTTCATGCCTGGTCCTCCGGTTCCGGCCTGAGTCGGGTCTGAGTCCACCCTCAGCAGAGCACGTCGCGTTTGCCGGCGCGTACCTGCGCCAGCATCTTCTCGGTGTGGGCCCGGCGCACCGGGTCCATCTCGGCCGTCGTGCGCGCTATCAGCGGCTCGCCGACTGCGCGCGTCTCCTCGCTGCCGTAGTCGAGCAGGTACTCGAGGAAGGTCGAGAGCGCGTTCGGGTCGCAGTGGTGCTTGATGTCGCCCGGCTTGGCGAGGTCCATGAAGTCCATGCCGGTGCGGCCGAGGCGGTAGCAGGCGGTGCAGAAGGACGGGATGTACCCGAGCTCGGCGACGTCGCGGATCACCTCGTCGAGAGCCCGGTGATCGCCGAGCTGGAACTGGGCCTCGTCGAACTGCTCGTCCTCGACGTAGCCGCCCGGGTTGGTGCGGCTGCCGGCCGAGATCTGGCTGACGCCGAGGGCGAAGGTCTCGCGGCGGATGTTGGGCGTCTCGCGGGTGCTCATGATCATGCCGGTGTAGGGGACGGCGAGCCGCAGGATCGCGACGAGCTTGCGGAAGTCGACGTCGTCGACGGGGAAGGGCGGCTCGTGGGCGATGTCCGAGCCGATGGCCGGCTCGAGGCGCGGCATGCTGATCGTATGCGGTCCCACCCCGTAGGCGCGCTCGAGCTCGCGGATGTGCTGCATGAGGGCGAGGACCTCGAAGCGCCAGTCGAAGAGCCCGAAGAGGACGCCGATGCCGACGTCGTCGATGCCCGCCTCCATGGCGCGGTGCATGGCGGTGACGCGCCAGTCGTAGTCGCGCTTCTTGCCGCCGACGTGCACCGCGGCGTAGGTCTCGCGGTGGTAGGTCTCCTGGAAGAGCTGGTAGGTGCCGATGCCGGTCGCCTTGAGGGCGCGGAACTCGTCGACGGTGAGCGGGGCGACGTTGACGTTGATGCGGCGGATCTCGCCGTTGTCGCGCTTGACGTCGTAGATCGTCGCCACCGAGTCGAGCACGTACCGGAAGCCCTGGCCGGGGTACGATTCGCCGGCCACGAGCAGCACGCGCTTGTGCCCCTGGTCGACGAGGATCTCGACCTCGCGGCGGATCTCTTTCTGGGTCAGGGCCCGGCGCTTGAGCTCCTTGTTGCGCACGCGGAACGCGCAGTACAGGCAGTCGTTCGTGCACAGGTTGGACACGTAGAGAGGGGCGAAGAGCACGAGGCGCGCGCCGTAGATCGCGTCCTTGACGTCGCGCGCCGTGCCGAACAGCTCGCCGAGCAGCTCCGGGTCGCTGACCGAGGAGAGTACGGCGACATCCTCCATCTCGAGGCCCTCGAGCTCGCGCGCCTTGGCGAGCACGTCGCGTACGCGGGCCGCGTCCTTGTCGGCGGCGGCGCCGAGCGCCTCGGCGATGCGGGTCTCGTCGATGAAGCTGCCGGTCTGCGGGACTCTCATGGGGTGTCTCCAGAAGTGGTCGCTTGAGGGAGAGGGCACTCGAGCGTCGCCGGGATCTCCACGCAGAACTGGGCCCACTCCCCCTTCTTCGAGTCTGCGCTGATGTGTCCGCGGTGGAGCTGCACGATGCGCCAGGCGCTGTAGAGGCCGACGCCGGTACCCTTCTCGCGCCTGAGCTCGGGGTCGTCGAGCCGTGAGAAGCGGCGGAAGAGGCGGTTGCGGTCGGCCTGAGAGAAGCCGGGCCCCTCGTTGCGCACGGAGAAGCGCAGCGCCTTCGGCTTGACGTGGCGCGAGGACGCGACCTCGAGGGTCAGGCGGACCTCGCCGCCCTCGCGCCCGTACTTCACGGCGTTGTCGAGCAGGTTGAGGAGGACGATGCGCAGCAGGGTGGGGTCGCAGCAGACGAGGGGCGGCTCGTCGGGCAGTTCGGTCACGAGCCGCATCTTCTTGGCCTCGAGCTGCGGTCGCACGATGTCGAGCGCTTCGTCGACGACCCTGGTCCGTACGTCGACACCCGGCTGCAGCTGAGCCTCGAGGTCGGTGCCCTCGACGTGGGCGAGGTCGAGATACTCGCGTACCAGGCTGAGGAGGTACTCGCCCTTGTGGACGACGCCCTCGAGCTTGGCCTTCTGCGCCGGGGCGAGCTCGCCCAGGTAGCCGCCGGCGAGCAGCTGTACGTCGGTGACGATGGAGGCGACCGGGCTCTTGAGCTCGTGGCTCACGAACCCGAGCATCTGCATGTAGGCGTGGTTCGCCGCCTCGAGCTGCTCGATGCGCCAGGCCTTCTCGACCGCCTGGCTGAGGCGCTCGGTGATCGCCATCTGCAGCTCGATGTGCTGCGAGTGGTAGGTGTCGCGCTCGCGCGAGCTGCGGAAGATGAAGCCGACGACGCGCCCCTCGACGCTGAGCGGGCAGGTGAGGTTGGAGCGGACACCCTCCTTGAGGAGCATCTTCGTGGAGCGGCTGCGGGGGTGCTCGGCGAGGTACTGCTCGAGGTCGCCGATGATGCGCGGCAGCCCGGTCTCGAGCACCGCGGCGAGCGAGCTGTCGTGGAGGTCCTCCGAGTAGTCCTTGTCGATGTAGAGCGGCTCGTACGAGGCACGGTTGTAGTAGGACGAGACCCGCTGGCCGGCGTCGTCGACGAAGGCGAGGCCGATGCGGTCGCAGGGGATCAGCTCCTGGGTGTGCTCGAAGAGGTAGTCGACGATCGCCCGCAGGGAGGGCCGGGCGGCGATCTTCTGGTTGACGGTGCGGAGGAGGGCGCGCTCCTCGGCCGAGATGGGCCGGAGCGCACGCCCGTCCCGGAACGGGTCGACGTAACGGATGGTCGGGTCCGTCGAGCGCTCGGCGGCCATGGGCTCCTGACTCCGGAAAGAGTTGTGCCGGGCGGGGGGCGCGTCGCCGCGCCCGGCCGCGGGTCTCCTACCCGTCAAGAGTGTACTGGATGCGGCCCCGGGGCGCCCGCCCGCCGAGGCGCGCCGGAAGGCTGCTCACGCGGCGTTGCGCGGGGGCGGCGTCGGGATGCTTCAGGCAGGCCGCGCGAGGGCGGCTCCGGCGGCGTCGGGAGGCTTCAGGCAGGCCGCGCGAGGGCGGCTCCGGCGGCGTCGGGAGGCTTCAGGCGGCCGGCCCGGCGCCGTTGCCCGGGGTCGCGGCCCCCGCCGCCGCCGGCTCGTCGGGGAGCGGCGGCGCCGTGGCGCTC
>JAFGAW010000054.1 GCA_016933475.1 Thermoleophilia bacterium | reverse complement strand
GTAGCGCGCGGCGGCTTCAGGCGGCCTCCGGCGAGTTCAGGCGCCCGCCCGCGCCGTCACGCGCCGAGCGGCACCTCGACCGGCTCCTCGGGGGCGCGCGTCAGCGCGCGCAGCCCGTCGCGTTCGACGACGAACGTGTTCTCGACGCCGACGGCCCCCACGCCGGGCAGCACGAACTTGGGCTCGAGGGCGAAGACCATGCCCTCCTCGAGCGGCGCGTCGCTGGTCGTGAGCACGGGCAGCTCGTCGAGCTCGAGCCCGACGCCGTGCCCGATGAAGCGCACCTGCTCCGCGCCGCAGCCCATGAAGTGGGCGCCGAGGCCGCGTCGCTCGGCGACCGCCACGGCGCTCTCGTACACGGTTCGGCAGGTCACGCCCGGCCGCGCCACGGCGGCCACCGCGGCCTGTGCCTCGAGCGCCACCGCGTACGCCTGGCGGACGGCATCGGGCAGCGGGCCCAGCGAGAGCATCCGCGTGAAGTCGGCCGTGTAACCTTCGCGGACGGCGACGAAGTCGAAGACGATCGGGTCGCCGGCCGCGATCGTCCTGAAGCTGACCCCCTGGGCGACGGCCGGGCTCAGGCCGGTGCCGGCCAGCGGCGTGTCGAGGAAGCTCGGCGCCGTCGCGCTCGGCCCGGTGAGGAGCTGCCCGTAGAACATCTCCTGGTTGAAGCCGCGCATGCGGATGACACCCTGATGGCCGAGCCGGCGGGCCTCGGCCTCGACCAGGCCGGCGAACTCGGCCTCGGTGAGGCCGGCGCGCAGCACGCGGGGCGCGTAGTCCCAGACCGCGTCGACGAGCGCCGCCGCGGCAGCGATGCGGTCGATCTCGTATGGCGACTTGACGGCGCGCTGGCGAACGATCGCCCGGCCGACGTCCTCGGCCTCGGCTCCGGGCAGCAGCCCGAGAAGTCGCTCGTACGCGGTCACCGGCAGCACGTCGAGCTCGAGGCCGACGCGCCGCGGCAGGCCGCCGGCGAGCGCGCGGAGCGCGCCGGTCAGCGCCCGCGGCCCGTCGAGCTCGACCACACGCTCGAGCGGCGACTCGCACCGCGCACGCTCGACGCTGCGCCGCACGAAGAGCGTCGCCTCCCCCTCGGCCGGCACGTGCAGGTACGACTGCTGCACCGTGCCGCTGAAGTAGAAGAGGTCGGCATTTTGCACGATGAGCGCGGCGTCGAGCTCGCGCTCACGCAGCGTGACCTGGAGGCGTGCGACGCGAGCCTCGACCTCGGCGGCCGGCATCGGCGTCGCGGCGGGCTCCACGAAGGGCGGACCCGCCGCGGCAGGCGGTCGCGCCGCCATCCCGCGGCTCACAGGGGCACCGTAATGACCCGCATCACGACCAGCGCGATCAGCACCGCGCCGGTGATGGCGAAGACCCAGATCTCGCGCGGGCCGAGCGGCCCGCGCAGGCCGCGCTCGCCGAAGTGCATCAGCGCGGCGATCAGCGCGGCCCCGCCGACGAGGCCGCCGACGTGCCCTTGCCAGGAGATGTTCGGGATCGTGAAGGTGATCACGAGGTTGAGGACGATGATGAACCCGAGGCTGCGCACGAGCTGCTGCGCCATCAGGTCGCGCCCGCGGTTCATGTACGCGTAGGCGAAGAGCGCCCCGAAGAGGCCGAAGATGGCCCCCGACGCCCCCACCGTCGCCGTCCCCGGCGGCGAGGCGACGAGTACCAGCGCCGAGCCGGCGAAGCCGGAGAGGAAGTAGAGCAAGCTGAAGCGCACCGTGCCGACGACGCGCTCGAGGTACCCGCCGGCGATGTAGAGGGCCCACATGTTGAACAGGAGGTGGAAGACACCGGCGTGGAGGAACATCGCCGTGAACAGGCGCCAGTACTCGTCGTTGAGCACGACCAGCGCGGGCACGAGCGCGCCGAGCCCGCTCAGGGTGCCGTAGCGCGGCAGCGGCGACCCCATCGCCTGCAGCAGGAAGTCGAGCGCGAAGACGACGACGTTGGCGGCCAGCAGGGCGCGCGTGACCGGGGCGCCGACGACCGCGCGCCCGCCCGTGGCCCAGCGCGAGCGCATCTGGTCGCGCGTGATGACGCGCGGCCGCGGCGACCCGGCCGACCCTGCCTGCTGCTCCTTCATGCACTCGGGGCAGCGGAACCCGACCGCGGCCGGGATCATGCACTCGTAGCAGATCGGCCGGCCGCAGTTGGCGCACGACACACCGGTCTCGCGGTCGTGGTGCCGGTAGCAGTGGCGGACCTCGAGGTCATCCGGCATGGCGAGCTCGAGATCGGGCGGCAACTCGGAGGACGGCTCGGCCGGCGGCCCCGGGGACCGCCCGGACGGTGGCTCGGGCGGCTCCGGCGGCGGCTCGGAGGGCACAGGCGGCGTCGGATGTTCGAAGTCCGTCATCGTCCCACCTGGGCCGCCACGGGGATGCGCTCGAAGAGATCGAGGAGCCACTCGGGCAGGGCGACGGCGCGGCCGGTCCCGGCGTCGACGCAGGCCAGCCGCGTCCAGCCGGTCGTGACCAGCTCGCCCTCCCGTGTCACCTCGTAGTCGAACTCGAACGAGGCCGGCCCGAGGTGCCCTTTGACGAGCGTCACGTCGAGCAGGTCGTCGAGGCGCGCCGGTCGACGGTAGCGCACGTGTGCCTCGATCACGGGCAGGTGGAAGCCGCGCCTCTCGACCTCGGTGATCGGGCAGCCGAGCGCACGCAGCAACTCGACGCGCGCGACCTCGAAGAAGACGAGGTAGTTGGCGTAGTAAGCGACGCCGGCGGCGTCGGTGTCGGCGTAGCGCACGCGCACCTGGGTCGTGAAGCGCGGCGCCTCGAGGGCATCCATGGATTCGAGTGTAGCACAGGGCCCGGGAGCGGCCCGCCCGGCCCGGCGAGGCGGTTCGCGGCGCCGTCCCGGCGCCGGCCTGCGAACCAGATGGGATGGGCGCGGCGCCGTGCCCGCGGACGAGATGGGACGGGCGCGGCGCCGCGTCGGCCTGCGAACCAGATGGGACGGGCGCGGCGCCGTCTCGGCGCCGCGCCCGTCCGCGGTCGTCCGCCGGCGCGCGGGCGCCGGCTGTGGCCTCGCTCAGGCGAAGGCGACCTTGGCGGCGTCGGTGAAGATGCCGAAGGCGATGTCGAGGTCCTCGTCGCTGATGTTGAGCGGCGGAAGGAAGCGGACGCAGTTGCCGAAGGCGCCGGCGCCCATGAGGATCAGCTTCTGCTTGCTGCACTCGGCGATGAACCCCTTCGCGACTGCCGCGTTGGGCTCCTTGGTGCCGGGCACGACGCACTCGATGGCGTCCATGAGGCCCTTGCCGCGCACCTCGCCGATGCAGGGGTACTGCTTCTGCAGGTCGGTGAAGAACCCGCGCAGCTTCTCGCCCTGCCGCGTCGCGTTCTCGAGCATCCCGTCTTCCTTCATGGCGTCGATGGTCGCGACGCCGGCGGCGCAGGCGACGGCGTTGCCGCCGTAGGTGCCGCCCATCGAGCCGGGCAGGCACTTGTCCCAGAGCTCGTGGCTCGCGGCGATGGCGCCCAGCGGGTAGCCGGAGGCGATGCCCTTGGCGATGGTGACGATGTCGGCCTTGACGCCGTAGTGCTCCTGGCAGAACCAGGCGCCGGTGCGGCCGAAGCCGGCCTGGATCTCGTCGATGATGAGGCAGGCGCCGATCTCGTCGGCGATCTTGCGCAGCTCCTGCATGAACTCGGGCGTCGGCACGATGAAGCCGCCCTCGCCCTGGATCGGCTCGACGATGATGGCGGCGACGTCGTCGCCGTAGATCTCGGCGCGCAGGACGCGACGCACGTCGTCGAGGGCGTAACAGGTCGGGTCTTCGCTGGCCGGCGTGCGGAACGGGTAGCAGTAGCGCGCGTGGTAGACGCACGGCACCAGCGGCTCGTGATGGCCGCGGTAGTGCACGGCCGAGTCGGTGAGCGCCATCGTGAGGTGCGTGCGACCGTGGAAGGCGCCCTGGAAGGCGATGATGCCGGGGCGCCGCGTGACCTGCTTGGCCAGCTTGATCGCGTTCTCGACCGCCTCGGC
>JAFGAW010000053.1 GCA_016933475.1 Thermoleophilia bacterium | reverse complement strand
TCGGCGGTGGCAGGCGACATCGTCGATCTCGCCCGCGGCATCTCGCTCCCCGTCTTCGGCGTGCCGGCCTCGAGCCTGACGCCTTATCGCCGCGCACGCATGCGGGCGCACGCCGGCGGCTACTACATCAGGCTCTCCGTGTTCGACCGGCCCGGCGCCTTCGCGGCCATCGCGAAGCGGATGGCCGAGGAGCAGATCTCGCTCGAGAGCATCGTTCAGAAGGAGAACCGGCACGCCAGCGGGACCGAACCGCCGCGCCGCGTCGTTCTGATCACCCATGAGACGACCGAAGCCCAGATAAGGAAGGCGCTCGACGCGATCGAGGCCGACGGACAGATTGCCGGCCGGCCCCACGTGATCCGCATCGAGAACCCCTGAGAAAACGACAGGAAGGCTTGGCAGGATGGCCACTGACGAAAGAAGCGAGACAACGCTCGACCGCGTGCTGACGCTCGAGATCGCCCGCGTGACGGAGCGCGCCGCGGTGGCGGCCGCCCGCCAGGCGGGGCGCGGCGACGAGAAGGGGGCCGACCAGGCGGCCGTCGACGCCATGCGGCAGGAGCTCAACAAGCTTCCGATCCAGGGCGTCGTCGTGATCGGCGAGGGCGAGCGCGACGAGGCGCCGATGCTCTATATCGGCGAGGAGGTCGGGCTGGGCACGGGAACGCGCGTCGACATCGCGCTCGACCCGCTCGAGGGCACCACGCTCTGCGCCAAGGACCAGCCGAACTCGCTGGCCGTCATCGCCATGGCCGAGGGCGGCACGCTGCTCAACGCGCCCGACGTCTACATGGACAAGATCGCGGTCGGGCCGGACCTGCCGGCCGGCGTCATCGATCTCGACGCCTCTCCGGGCGACAACATCCGGGAGCTCGCGAAGGCCAAGGGCGTGCCCGTCGAGGCGATCACCGCCTGCGTGCTCGACCGTCCGCGCCATGCCGGCCTGATCGACGACATCCGCACCGCGGGCGCGGCGATCCGCCTGATCGGCGACGGCGACATCGCCGGCGTTATCCACACGACCGAGCCCGACGAGACGGGCATCGACATCTACATGGGCATCGGCGGTGCGCCGGAAGGCGTGCTCGCGGCCGCCGCGCTGCGCTGCATCGGCGGCCAGATGCAGGGTCGGCTGATCCTCGACACCGACGAGAAGCGCCGGCGCGCCAAGAACATGGGCATCGACGACCCCGAGCGGAAATACAACATGGAGGACATGGCGCGCGGCGACGTGCTGTTCTCCGCGACGGGCGTGACGGACGGCAACCTTCTGTCGGGCGTTCACCTCGGCCAGGGCTTCGTGAAGACGGAGACCCTCGTCATGCGCGCCTCGAGCCGGACGGTGCGCTGGATCCGCTCGCGCCACACGCGTCTCGAGAAGTTCGACTGAACGAAAGGGGATAGCCCGGCTTGATCGACCTTCTGGCCGAAAGACCCGGCGCCGCGGCGGAAGCGCGGCGGGCCGTCCTGGGGGTGGAACGCTCCGCCACCGGGCGCCGCTGGGTCGAGCGGCTCGATCATGCCGGCCACCAGGCGGCGCTGGCGATCGCCCAACGGCACGACGTGCCCGACCTGATGGCGCGGGTGCTGGCCGCCCGCGGCGTCGGGATCGAGGAGGTCGAGGCCTTCCTCGACCCGAGCCTCAAGGCGCTCCTGCCCGACCCCTCCCGGCTGAGCGGCATGGACGAGGCGGCGGAGCGGCTTGCCGGCGCCATTCGCGGCGGCGAGAAGATCGCGATCTTCGGCGACTACGACGTGGACGGCGCGACCTCCTCGGCGCTGCTCGCCCGCTTCCTGCTCGCCAACGGCGTAAAGCCGCGCATCCACATCCCCGACCGCATCACCGAGGGATACGGGCCGAACGTCCCCGCCATCGAGGCCTTCGCCGCCTCCGGCGTCGACCTGCTCGTCACCGTCGATTGCGGCGCGACGAGCTTCGAGCCGCTCGAGCGCGCGCGCGAGCTCGGCATGGA
>JAFGAW010000052.1 GCA_016933475.1 Thermoleophilia bacterium | reverse complement strand
GTCGCGCCCGGCGTGGCCGCCGCCTGTGCCCTGCTCGGCGTCGAGCACGTCTGCCCGGTCGGCGGGGCACAGGCGGTGGCGGCGATGGCACTCGGCACGGGCGTGGTCCCGCGCTGCGACGTGATCGCCGGCCCGGGCAACGCCTACGTGACCGAGGCCAAGCGGCAACTCGTCGGCGAGGTCGGTATCGACGGGCTCGCTGGCCCGAGCGAGGTCCTCGTCGTCGCTGCGGCCGGCGCCGATCCCGAGTGCCTCGCCGCCGACCTGCTGGCACAGGCCGAGCACGGCGCCGGCGCCATGGCCTGTCTCGCCGACGTCGGCGGCACGCTCTCCGAGCCCGTGCGCGCTGCCGTCGAGCGTCTCGGCGCCGAGCTCGGGCTGGGTCACGAGCAGCTCGTGGCCGTCTCCTGCCCCGACCTCGACGCGGCGCTCGAGCTCTGCACCGCCTTCGCCCCCGAGCACCTCGAGCTGCACCTCGACGACGCGGCCGCGCTCGTGCCCCGGGTGCGCAATGCCGGCGCCGTCTTCGTCGGCCCCAACGCGGCGACGGCCTTCGCCGACTACGCCGCCGGCAGCAACCACGTGCTGCCCACCGGCGGCGCCGCACGCTTCGGGCAGGGTCTCTCGGTCGCGCATTTCCAGCGCCGCGTGGCTGTGGTAGAACTTGACGACGCTGCGGCGGCCGCCCTCGCCGGCGCCGTGGCGACCATCGCCGAAGAGGAGGGCTTGCGTGCTCATGCGCGCTCGGCGGCCCTCCGAACCGCCCGCCCCGGGGAGCAGTCATGAAGCCACGCCGCGCAGAGGTCCGCCGCACCACGAAGGAGACCGACATCACCGTCAGCCTCGCTCTCGACGGGTCGGGTGCGGCCGAGGTCGCGACCGGCATCGGGTTCCTCGACCACATGCTCGAGCTCTTCGCCCACCACGGCGGCTTCGACCTCACCGTGCGCGCCGAGGGCGACCTCGAGGTCGACGGCCACCACACGGTCGAGGACATCGGTCTGACACTCGGTCAGGCCCTGCGCGAGGCGCTCGGCGACAAGGCCGGTATCCGGCGTTACGGCTCGTGCCTGCTGCCGATGGACGAAGCCCTCGCCATGGTCGTCCTCGACCTCTCGGGGCGGCCGTTCTTCGCCCACGACCTGCAGCTGATCGGCCTGCGCATCGGCAAGTTCGACGCCGACCTCACGGCGCACTTCCTGCGCTCGCTGGTCACCCAGGCCGGCGCGACGCTGCACGTGCGCCTGCTCGCCGGCAGCGACCCGCACCACATCGTCGAGGCGGTCTTCAAGGGCACGGCGCGGGCGCTCGCCGAGGCCTGTGGCCTCGGCGAGCGCGGCGACGCCGTGCCCTCGACCAAAGGCGTCCTCTGACCCCGGGAGGCTCCGTGACGGCGCCCCGGCTCGTCGTCGTCGACTACGGCATGGGCAACCTCGCCAGCGTGGCGAAGGCGCTCGAGCGCGCCGGCGCCGCGGTCACGGTGAGCGACACGCCGGAGGCGGTGCGCGCCGCCGGCGCCGTCGTCCTGCCCGGCGTCGGCGCCTTCCGCGACGCCGCGGCGCGCCTCGACGCCTCGGGGCTCGGCGCCGCCGTGGTCGAGCGCATCACTGCCGGGGTGCCCTTCCTCGGCGTCTGCCTCGGCCTGCAGTTGCTCTTCGAGAGCAGCGCCGAGGGCGGCCGCCGGCCGGGTCTCGGCGTGCTGCGCGGCACGGTGGAGCGCCTCGAGACGGGGCTGAAGGTGCCGCACATCGGCTGGAACACGCTCGAGTGGCGGCCGGCCGGGGCCGGCATGGCCGCCGGCCTGCCCGCGCCGGCGGCGGTCTACTTCGTGCACTCCTACGCCGCCGTCCCCGCCGACCGCGGCGTGGTCGCCGCGGTCACCGACTACGGCGGCCCGCACGTCGCGGCAGTGGCGCGCGACAACGTCTGGGCGGTACAGTTCCACCCGGAGAAGAGTTCGGCGGTCGGGCTGCGCCTGCTGCGCAACTTCGTGACCGTCGCGGCGCGGGGAGGCTGAGCACTCATGATCGTGTTCCCGGCGATCGACATCCAGAACGGCAAGGCGGTGCGCCTGCGGCGCGGCGACTTCGACGACGCCACGGTCTTCTCCGACGACCCCGTGGCTCTCGCCCAGCAGTGGCAGGCCCAGGGCGCCGAGGCGCTGCACGTGATCGACCTCGACGCGGCGCGCACCGGCGAGCTGGTCAACTTCGAGATCGTCGAGCGCATCGTCCGCGCCGTCAGCCTGCCCGTCCAGTACGGCGGGGGTATCCGCAGCCCCAAGAGCCTTGCTCTCGTCGCCGGCATCGGGGTGCGCTGGGTGGTCATGGGCACGGCCGCCATCACCGCCCTCGACCTGCTGCAGGACGCGGTCAACTGGCTGGAGGACCGGCTCGTCGTCGGCCTCGACTGCACCGACGGCATGGTCGCGACCCACGGCTGGCAGGAGCGCACGCAGATGAGCGCCATCCGCTTCGTCAAGGTGCTCGAGCAGCACGGCGTGCGGCGCGTGGTCTACACCGACGTCGCCCGCGACGGCATGATGGGCGGCCCCAACCTGATCGGGCTGCGCGACATGGCCGAGGCCACGTCGCTCGAGGTCATCATGTCCGGCGGCGTGGCGCTCCTCGACGACCTTCGTCGCCTGCGCCGCCTGCAGGCGCCCAACGTCGTCGGCGTGATCCTCGGCCGGGCGCTGTACGAGAAGGCGTTCACGCTCGCCGAGGCGATGGACGCCGTCCGCGCCTGAGCGGCGCCGGCCGTGCACTGCAAGCGCATCATCCCCTGCCTCGACGTGCGCGAGGGTCGCGTCGTCAAGGGCGTCAACTTCGTCGGCCTGCGCGACGCCGGCGACCCCGTCGAGCTCGCGGCGCGCTACGATGCCGAGGGCGCCGACGAGCTCGTCTTCCTCGACATCACCGCTTCGCACGAGCGCCGCGAGATCATCACCGATCTCGCCGCGCGCTGCGCCGAGCAGGTCTTCATCCCGTTCACCATCGGCGGCGGGCTGGCGAGCGAGGAGGACGTGCGGGCGATCCTCGCCGCCGGCGCCGACAAGGTGACGATGAACACCGCCGCGGTCAAGGACCCCGGGCTCGTCCGGCGCTGCGCCGAGCGCTTCGGCTCGCAGTGCGTCGTCGTGGCCATCGACGCCAAGCGCGTGGCGGGCACGACCGCCGGGGCGAGCCCGCGCGGGGAGCAAGGCGCAGGCGGCGAAGAAGGGCCGGGCGGTAAGGAGGGCGCGGGCGCGGCGCAGGGAGCCGACGAGGAGCGCCGCCCGGCGTCGCGCTGGGAGGTCTACGTGCACGGCGGGCGCACCCCGACCGGCATCGACGCCCTCGAGTGGGCCGTGCGCGCGGCCGAGCTGGGCGCCGGCGAGTTCATGCTCACGAGCATGGACAGGGACGGCACCCTCGACGGCTACGACCTCGAGCTCACCCGCGCCGTCGCCCGCGCCGTCGATGTCCCGGTGATCGCCTCCGGCGGGGTGGGCACGCTCGAGCACCTCGCCCAGGGTCTCACCGAGGGCGAGGCCGACGCCGTGCTCGCCGCCTCGATCTTCCACTACGGCACGTACTCGATCGCCGAGGCGCGGCGCTTCCTCGCCGCGCGCGGCATCCCCGTGCGCCCGGTGCAGGACGCCGCGTGATCGCGGGTGGCCCGCGCCGCATCGACCTGCGTGCCATCGGCGCCGGCGAGGCGCTCGAGCTGGCGCCGACACTGGCCGCGGCGCGGCTCGCCTGTTTCCCGACCGACACGGTGTACGGCGTCGGCGGCGCACTCTCGCCGGCGGTCGTCGAGGCGGTCAGGGCGGCCAAGGGCCGCGAGCCGTCGAAGCCCCTGCAAGTGGTCTTCCCGGCGCGCGAGCTGCTGCTGGCGACGGTGCCGCTGGGGCGCCGGCTGCGCGACGCCTGCCGGCGCCTCTTGCCCGGTCCCGTCACCCTGCTCGTCCCGTACCCTGCCGACTGGTCTGTACCGCCGCCCGGCGAGGTGCGCGCCGAGCGTCGCCGGCGTTTCGGCCGGTCCGAGACGGTGGTGGTGCCGACGCTGGGTGTCCGTGTGCCACGCTGGCCGGGCGATGCACGCCTGCTCCAGACGCTGCCGTACCCGCTCGTCGCCTCGAGTGCCAACCGCAGCGGCGAGCGGCCCGCCACCGCGCTCTCCGAGATCGACGCCGCACTGCTCGCGGCTTGTGACCTGGTGCTCGACGCCGGCGCGGTGGCCGGTCTCGCCTCGAGCGTCGTCGACCTCAGCACCTTCGAGGACGACGGGCGCTGGCGACTGCTGCGCCCGGGCCCTTGGGACGAAGCGACCGTCGAGGAGCTGCTGACGAAGAGGCGGGACGACCTGCCGGCGCCCTGATGCCGTGTCCCGCACGGGCTCCGGTGTCGTGTCCGGGACTGGCTCCGGCGCCGTGTCCCGGACGGGCCGTGACGCCCCCCGTGGGCACCCCTCACGACGCCGTGGCGCCTGGACTTGCCCCGACGCTGCCTCATGGGGCTGTGGCGCCGGAGCCCGTCGCAGCGCTTGCACACGGCGCCGTGCCGTCCGGGCCGGCCGCAGCGCTCGCGAATGGCATCCCGACGCGCTCGCAGGGCCCGCGGCCACCGTGGCTGTCGCCCGGCGGTGCCGCTGGTAGAATCCGGGCGTTGAGCGGCCGGTGCGACGCGGTGTGTCGCCGGCCGCGCGTCACGCTCTCGAGAGGAGGCCTCACGTGAAGCTCGCCGCCGGCAGCGATCACGCAGGGTTCAGCATCAAGGAGGCCGTGGTGCGCCGCCTGCGCGCCCAGGGTCATGTCGTCGTCGACGTCGGTACGACCGACGGCGAGACTTCGGTCGATTACCCCGACTTCGCCCACGCCGTCGGGGGTATGGTCGAGCGTGGCGAGGCCGAGCGCGGTCTCCTGGTCTGCGGTACCGGTCTCGGCATGTGTATGGCGGCCAATCGCCATCGCGGCGTGCGCGCCGCGATGTGCACGACCCCGCACCTCGCCGAGATGTCGCGCCGCCACAACGACGCCAACGTCCTCTGCCTCGCCGGCCGCATCCTTTCCGAGGAGGAGGCCTGGGGGGTGACCGAGGTGTGGATGGCGACGCCTTTCGAGGGCGGCCGGCACGCGGGTCGCGTCGAACTCATCGAGGGCGAGGGGCAGGGCGCGTGACGCCCCACCGCGTCGTCGGTCGCGAGTGGCGGCGGCAGCCGATCTACGAGCTCGACCCGGTGCTCAACCAGCTCCTGCGCGCCGAGCTCCTCCGCCAGCAGGAGACCCTCGAGCTCATCGCCTCGGAGAATTTCGCCAGTCGCGCCGTCCTCGAGGCCACGGGCTCGGTGCTCACCAACAAGTATGCCGAGGGTTACCCCGGGGCACGCTACTACGGCGGCTGCGAGGTCGTCGACGAGGTCGAGCAGCTCGCCATCGACCGCTGCAAGGCGATCTTCGGCGCCGAGCACGTCAACGTGCAGCCGCACTCCGGCTCGTCGGCCAATCTCGCCGTCTACTTCGCCCTGCTCGATCCCGGCGACACCGTCATGGCGATGGAGCTCGCCCACGGGGGGCACCTGACCCACGGCCTCGAGCTCAACTACTCTGGGCGCACGTACCGCTTCGTGCCGTATCACGTGCGCCGCGATACGGAGACGATCGACTACGACGAGGTCCGGGCGCTGGCACTCGAGCACCGGCCGCGGCTCATCGTCTGTGGCTACAGCTCCTACCCGCGGGTCATCGACTTCGCCGCCTTCCGTGAGATCGCCGACGAGGTCGGCGCCCTGCTCATGGCCGACATCGCTCACGTCGCCGGCCTCGTGGCGGCGGGGGCCCACCCTAATCCGGTGCCGTACTGCGACGTGGTCACGAGCACCACGCACAAGACGCTGACCGGGCCGCGCGCCGGTCTGATCATGTGTCGCGGCGCGTACGGCCCGGCGATCGACAAGGCCGTCTTCCCCGGCATGCAGGGGGGCCCGCTGATGCACGTCATCGCCGCCAAGGCGGTCTGCTTCAGGATCGCCGCGAGCGAGGAGTTCCAGCGCCTGCAACGGCAGATCGTCTGCAACGCCGCCGCCCTGGCCGAGACGCTGGCCGAAGGCGGACTGCGTCTCGTCTCCGGCGGCACCGACGTGCACCTTGCCCTCGTCGACCTGCGCAGCGTCGGCATGACCGGCCGCGAGGGCGAGCAGCTCCTCGACTCGGTCAACATCACCGCCAACCGCAACGTCATCCCCTTCGACGACGCGGCCTTCAACGCGACCAGCGGCCTGCGCGTGGGCTCGCCGGCCGTCACCACGCGCGGCTTCGAAGAGGCCGACATGCGGGCCACCGGCGAGCTCGTGCTGCGCGCCATCGCGCACCGGCACGAACCCGGGGCGCTCGACGTCATCCGCGGTGAGGTCGTCGAGCTCCTCGACCGCTTCCCGCTGTACGAGTTTCTCTGATGAGCGACGGGCCGCAGACCGCGGGGTCCGCGTCCGGCCGCCGGGAGCGGCCGAGCTGGGACGAGTACTTCCTCCAGCTCGCCCGCCAGGCGGCCACCCGCTCGACCTGTCTGCGGCGCCAGGTCGGCGCCGTGCTGGTGCGCGACAAGCGCATCCTCGCGACGGGCTACAACGGCGCGCCGCGCGGCGTGGCGCACTGTCTCGACGTGGGCTGCCTGCGCGACGAGCTCGGCATCCCGTCGGGCGAGCGCCAGGAGCTGTGCCGCGCGATCCACGCCGAGCAGAACGCCATCATCCAGGCCGCCCTCCACGGCGTCGCCATCGAGGGCGCGACCCTGTACACCACGCTGCACCCCTGCGTGCTCTGCGCCAAGATGCTGATCAACTGCGGGGTGCGCGAGATCCACTACCTGGAGGGCTACCCCGACGAGCTGTCGCGGTTGCTGCTCGAGGAGGCCGGCGTACGGCTGCACAGGGAGACGCTGTCATAGGCGGCCTCCTCAGCCTCTCGACCTCGGTGCGCACCGCCGTGCTCGGCTTCGTCCTGGCGGCGGTGCTCGTCTACCTGCTGACGCCGCTCATGGCCCGCCTCGCCCACCGCGCCGGCGCCGTCGACCTGCCCACCGACGAGCGTCGCATGCACATGGCCGCCATCCCGCTGCTCGGCGGGCTGGCGATCTACGCGGCGTGGCTGGTCTCCACGTTCCTTCTGGTCGAGGTCACGCGCCCGGTCTGGGGGATCATCGGCGGCGCGACGATCGTCGTCGCCGTCGGGCTCTACGACGACCTCTACGAGCTCGAGCCCATCGTGAAGTTCATCGGCCAGCTGCTGGCGATCGGGGTGGCGATCTACTTCGAGGTGCGCATCACGCGCGTCGCCGTGCCGTTCACCGACATCTTCATCCACTTCCCGACGATCCTCTCCATCCTCGTGACCGCGGTGTGGATGGCGGCGATCATCAACATGGTCAACTTCATCGACGGTCTCGACGGCCTGGCCGCCGGCGTGTGCGCGATCTCCGCGCTCACCTTCAGCGTGATCTCGCTCTCTACGGGGTTCCCGACCATGGGCATCGTCGCCGCCGTGCTGGCGGGTGCGACCTTTGCCTTCCTGCGCTTCAACTTCCACCCGGCGAGCATCTTCATGGGCGACGCCGGGTCGATGCTGCTCGGTTTCACCCTCGGCGCGATCAGTGTGCAGAGTCCGCTGAAGAGCACGGCGGCCGTCGCCCTCGTGCTGCCGCTGCTCGTGCTCGCGGTGCCGTTCACCGACCTCTTCCTCATCGTCTGGCGCCGCTGGAAGAGAGGCGTGCCGTTCTACTCGGCCGGGCAGGACCACGTGCATCACGACCTCGTCCTCGTGCACGGTTTCTCGCAGCGCAAGAGTGTGCTCCTGCTGTACGGCTGGTGCCTGCTTCTCAACGGCCTCGCGATCGCCATGCAGCGCGGCTCGGCCCCCGGGATCGTCGTCCTCGGGGCGGTCTCCGCCGTCGCCACCGTCTACATGTTCCGCCTGCTCACGCGCTTCCGCTCGGTGAGGCGCGACAGCGGCGGACGGCTCGTGCGTGACGACGGCGACGGCGAGGGAGATACTGGGCGTGGAGCCGACCGCTAGGGTCCCGTTGCGGGCGCACGACGCGACAGGTAGAGTGTGACATCTCCGCGCAGAGACGACGGTGAGGGGAAGGGCGGCAAGCCGAAGTCCTCGGCGTCCGCCGAGTCGGTGGCGTTCCTGCTGCTCGGCGGCGTGGTGACGGGTATCGCCGTCGGAGGGGGCATCGACTACGCTCTCGACACCTTTCCTCTGACGACGGCGATCGGGGTGTTCGTCGGCTTCGCCGTCGCCCTGTACGCGGTGTATCTCGAGACGAAGTGACGACGGCAGGAGGCGGATCGATGCCCCGGCAGGCGCTCATCCCCGCGCTCATAGCCGGCCTCGCTCTGCTCGCGGCCGTCGTCGCGGCTGCCGTGGGTCGCCCCGTATGGGCGGCCGTCGCCGGCATCGCGCTCGTCGCCGTCTACTGGGCGCTCGACGAGCTCGCCTGGCGCCGCGGCGTACGCGGCGAGTTCGCCGATGCCATCGCCGTGGCCCTCGGCGGCATGGTCCTGCGCATAGCTGCCGTGGTCGGGGGCCTGGTCGTCGTCGCGCTGCTCGCGCGCCCGGCCCTGCCCACCGCGGCGCTGAGCTTCCTCTTCGGTTTCACCGTGTACTTCGCCGTCCGGCTCCTGCTGCTGTCGGGCGCCTTCGGCGCCCGTCAGGCGAGGCGCTCGTGAAGCGGGGCCGCCTCTTCGTCATCCTCGCCCTCGTCCTGCTCGGCGTCGTCGTGCTCTTCCTTCTGCCCGGTGGCGAGAGCGCCGAGTTCGACGTGGTCGAGGAGTTCGCGACGCACCCGCTCATCCACCTGCCCTCCATCGGGCCGGTCGACCTGTCCGTCAACAAGACCGTTGTCTACCTGTGGATCACCTTCGGCGTGGTCTGCGTGCTCGCCTTCTTCATCAACCGTGGCGTCAAGCCCGTGCCCGGGCGCTTCCAGTTCGCCATGGAGACCCTCTACGAGCTGGCCCGCGACAGCATCGTCGGCAGCGTGATGAAGAGCGGTCGGGAGACGTGGTTCCCCTACATCGCGGGGGTCTTCTTCTTCGTCCTCATCAGCAACCTGGTCGGTCTCGTGCCGCTGCCGTTCGCCGAGCACTGGTCGCTCGGCTTCTACGCGGCTACGGCGAACCTCTACGTGACGCTCTCCCTCGCGCTCTGCACGTTCGTCTTCACGCACTACGCCGGGGTGCGCAACAACGGCCCGGTGGCCTACGTGCGCAACTGGGCGCCGGCGAGTGCGCCGCCGGTGCTGCGTCAGCTGATCTGGGTCATCCACGCCGTGAGCGAGGTCTTCCGCGTGGTCTCGCTCTCCGTCCGTCTCTTCGCCAACATGCTGGCCGGGCACGCCATCCTCGCGGTGTTCTTCGGCATGGCGCTGCTCTTCCAGAACTACGCCGCCGCGGCGCTCCTGCAGGGAGGTTCCGTCCTGATCTACCTGTTCGAGCTCTTCGTCGCCTTCATCCAGGCGTTCATCTTCGCCATCCTCTCCGGGGTGTACATCGGGGGGGCGCTCGACCAGGAGCACTAGCCGTTCGACCATGAGGTCTGAGAACCGTCAAGGAGGAAACTGAATGGACGCTGACTCCGCCAGACTGCTCGCCGCAGGCATCTCGATGGGCGTCGGGTCCATCGGGCCCGCCCTGGGTCTGGGCATGCTGATCAGCAAGGCGCTCGAGAGCATCGCCCGGCAGCCCGAGGTGTCCGGGGACATACGCGTCAACATGTTCATCGGCATCGGCGTGACCGAGGCGGTCGCGCTCTACGCGTTCGTCGTCGCCCTGATCCTGATCTTCGTCGCCTGACGCCGCCGAGGACCGCGACCGGACGATCGGAGAGACGTATGCTGGATCCGAACTGGGGTCTCATCCCCTGGACGCTGCTCACGTTCGGGCTCTCGGTGTTCGTGCTGTGGAGGTATGCCTTCGGGCCGCTGCAGCGCGCCATAGACGGGCGCCGTGCCCGCATCCAGGAGAGCCTCGACACGGCCGAGCAGACGCGCGCCGAGGCACAGGCCCTGCTCGAGGAGTACAAGAAGACGCTGGCCGAGGTGCGCAGCGAGGCAGAGGCGATCGTCGAGCGGGCGCGACTCGCCGGCGATACGGCCAAGGCCGAGATGGTCGACGAGGCGCGGCGTCAGTCCGAGCGCATCGTCGAGAAGGCGCACGAGCAGGTCGAGCGTGACACGCGCAGCGCGCTGCGCGCGCTGCGCTCCGAGGTCGCCGAGCTCACGGCGCTGGCCACCGAGAAGGTCACCGTGCGCAGCCTGAGCGCCGAGGACCATCAGCGCCTGGTCGACGACGCCCTGCGCGAGATGGACCTCGACGGACTGGGGGCGGGGCCCGGCCGATGAGCGAGACTTCCGTCGCCCGCGTGTACGCCCAGGCTCTCTTCGACGCCGCCCGCGAGGCGGGTGCGGTCGAGCGCGTCGGCGGCGAGCTCGGCGAGTTCGTCGCCGCCCTCGCGGCCTCCGCGCCCCTGCGCCACGCCCTGCACGACCCGCAGATCGACTCCGAGGCCAAACGGCGAGTCGTGGGCGAGCTCACCCGCGAGGCGCAGCCGCTGCTGGCGAACACCCTCCAGCTCATGCTGCAGAAGGGCCGCGCGGCGGCGATCCCCGGCCTGGCGGAGCACTACGGCCGGCTGGCGGCGCGCGAAGCCGAGATCGTGACCGTCGAGGTCACGACGGCGGTGGCACTGAAGGGCGCCTCGCGCGAGCGCCTCGCCGAGAAGGTGCGCGCCGCCACCGGCCGTCGGGTGGAGCTCCTGGAGCGTGTCGACCCGGCGGTGATCGGCGGCCTCGTGCTGCGCGTCGGCGATACCATCGTGGACGGCAGCGTGCGCGCCCGTATCAATCAGCTGCGGCGGCGGCTGCAGACGGCAGAAGTGTGAGGTGACACGACAGTGAAGCTGCGCCCCGAAGAGATCGCCGCGGTCCTCAAGGCCCAGATCGAGGGCTACCAGGCCGAGGTCGAGGTCGAAGAGGTCGGCACGGTGCTCGAGGTGGGCGACGGCATCGCCCGCGTCTACGGGCTGCGCAACGCCCTGGCCGGCGAGATGCTCGACCTGCCGCACGACGTCACCGCCCTGGTGCTCAACCTCGAGGAGGACAACGTCGGCGTCGTGCTGCTGGGCGAGGACACGCTCATCAAGGAGGGCGACCTCGTCAAGCGCAGCGGCCGCATCCTGCAGGTGCCGGTGGGCGACGCGCTGATCGGTCGCGTGGTGAACCCGCTCGGCGTGCCGCTCGACGACAAGGGCGTCGTCGAGACCGACGCGTTCCGGCCGGTCGAGTTCAAGGCGCCCGGCGTGGTGCAGCGGCAGCCCGTGCGCGAGCCGCTGCAGACCGGCTGGAAGGCCATCGACGCGATGATCCCCATCGGCCGCGGCCAGCGCGAGCTCATCATCGGCGACCGCCAGACGGGCAAGACCTCGCTCATCGTCGACACGATCATCAACCAGAAGGGCCAGGACATCACCTGCGTCTACGTGGCCATCGGGCAGAAGGCCAGCACCGTCATGCAGGTGGTGCAGAAGCTCGAGGAGTACGGCGCCCTCGACTACACGATCGTGGTCGCCGCCACGGCCTCCGACTCGGCGCCGCTCAAGTACCTCGCGCCGTACTGCGGCGCCGCCATGGGCGAGCACTTCCTCTACGACGGCCGGCACGCGGTGTGCTTCTACGACGACCTCAGCAAGCACGCCGACGCCTACCGGCAGATGAGCCTGCTGCTGCGCCGGCCGCCGGGCCGCGAGGCCTTCCCCGGCGACGTGTTCTACCTGCACTCGCGGCTGCTCGAGCGCGCCGTCAAGCTGAGCGACGAGCTCGGCGGCGGGTCGCTCACCGCCATCCCGGTCATCGAGACCCAGGAGGGCGACGTCTCGGCCTACATCCCGACCAATGTGATCAGCATCACCGACGGCCAGATCTTCCTGCAGAGCGACCTCTTCTACTCCGGCGTGCGGCCGGCCATCAACGTGGGCATCTCGGTGAGCCGCGTGGGCGGCAACGCGCAGATCAAGGCCATGAAGCAGGTCGCCGGGCGCCTCAAGCTCGACCTCGCGCAGTACCGCGAGCTCGAGGCCTTCGCGCAGTTCGGCAGCGAGCTCGACGAGTCCACGCAGAAATCGCTGGCCCGCGGCGAGCGCATGATCCAGCTGCTCAACCAGGGCCGTTTCGACCCGCAGCCGGTGGAGGAGCAGGTCGCGGTGCTCTTCGCCGGCACCCAGGGCTACCTCGACGACGTGCCGGTCGACCGGGTCGCCGCCTTCCGTGAGGAGCTGCGCGTCGCCATGCGCGCCCAGCACGCCGACCTGCTGCGGACGATCCGCGACCAGAAGGAGCTCACGCCCGAGACCGAGGCCGAGCTGCGCCGCGCCATCGCCCAGTTCCACACCTCGTTCTCGCCGGTGGGCACGATCGAGTCCGCCGGCGCGGCCGCCGGAGCGGCACCGGCGGAGCCTGACGACGCGGCCGGCGCGCCGGCCGCGTCCGAGGGCGCGCCGGCCGGGTCCGAGGCCGGACCGGCCGAGCCGGCCACGCCGCCGGCTGGGGAGGGCGACGCCTGACGTGGCCACCCTGCGCGACATCCGCCGCCGCATCGCGTCGGTCAACAACACGCGCAAGATCACCAAGGCCATGGAGATGGTCGCGGCGGCCAAGCTGCGTCGCGCCCAGAACCGCATCGAGGCTCTTCGCCCGTACGCCGCCGACATGATCGAGATGATGGTCGACCTGGCCACGTATTCGGGCGAGACGAGCGAGTACGCACTCCTCCAGGAGCGCGACCCCGAGAGCGTCGTCGCCGTCCTCGTGATGACCGGCGACCGCGGCCTGGCCGGGGCCTTCAACGCCAACGTGCTGCGCCGTGCCTTCGAGGTCGAGCGCACGTTGCGCGAGGACGGTCGCGAGACCCGCGTCCTCGCCGTGGGCAAGAAGGGCATCGGCACGCTGCGCTTCCGTCGCTGCACGATCGAGCGCAGCTGGCAGGGGCTCAGCGACCGCCCCGAGTACAACGATGCCAAACAGATCGCCGACGACCTCATCGGCCTGTACCTGCGCGGCGAGGTCGACCGGGTGCGCGTGATCTACAATCACTTCGACTCGCCCATGGAGCAGACGCTCGTGGACGAGCCCATCATCCCGGTGCCTCGCGAGCAGGTCACCGACGACACCCGCACGGCGCGGCCCGGGGCGTACCTGTACGAGCCCGACCCGGCGACCATCTTCGAGCGGTTGCTGCCGGCCTACGTCGAGATCG
Source organism: Thermoleophilia bacterium (assembly GCA_016933475.1). Lineage (GTDB taxonomy): Bacteria > Actinomycetota > Thermoleophilia > UBA2241 > UBA2241 > UBA2241. Next base: position 3,781 of record JAFGAW010000052.1, on the reverse strand, counting down.
CCGTGTTTCGCGCCCTGCTCGAGTCGAGCGCCAGCGAGCAGGGTGCGCGTATGACCGCCATGCGCAACGCCAGCGACAGCGCCGAGGAGATGCTCGGCGGGCTGACCCTGGCGCTCAACCGGGCCCGCCAGGCCGCGATCACGCAGGAGATCCTCGAGGTCGTGGCGGGCGCCGACGCCCTCGGATAGGGGGGAGGGGCCGCGCCGTGCCGGCGCGGCGCCGACGACAACGGTGACGAGCGGAGTTGAGCTGATGAACAGAGGCACAGTGGTGCAGGTGATCGGCCCGGTGGTCGACGCGCGCTTCCCCGACGAGCTGCCGGCCATCCACAACGCCGTCACCATCCCGCTGGAGCGGGCCGACGGCCAGAAGGTCGAGCTGGTGTGCGAGGTGCAGCAGCACCTCGGCGACGACAAGGTGCGGGCCGTGGCCATGGACTCGACCGACGGCCTCGGACGCGGCGTCGAGGTCACCGACACCGGTCAGCCGATCACTGTGCCGGTCGGCGAGCAGACCCTCGGCCGGCTCATCAACGTGATGGGCCAGACCATCGACATGCTCGGCGAGATCGAAGGCGCCGAGCGCTGGCCCATCCACCGCCCGGCGCCCGACTTCGAGTCGCTCGACCCCACCGACGAGATCTTCGAGACCGGCATCAAGGTCGTCGACCTGCTCGCACCGTACGTCAAGGGCGGCAAGATCGGCCTCTTCGGCGGCGCCGGCGTGGGCAAGACGGTCATCGTCCAGGAGCTGATCCACAACATCGCCGCCGAGCACGGCGGGCTGTCGGTCTTCTGTGGCGTGGGCGAGCGCACGCGCGAGGGCAACGACCTCTGGCTCGAGATGAAGGAGTCGGGCGTCATCGACAAGACGGCACTCATCTTCGGGCAGATGAACGAGCCCCCCGGCGCCCGCCTGCGCGTCGGCCTCGCCGGGCTCACCGTGGCCGAGTACTTCCGCGAGGAGGGCGGCCAGGACGTGCTCCTGTTCATCGACAACATCTTCCGCTTCGTGCAGGCGGGCTCCGAAGTCTCGGCGCTGCTCGGGCGCATGCCGAGCGCCGTGGGGTACCAGCCGACGCTGGCCAGCGAGATGGGCGAGCTGCAGGAGCGCATCACCAGCACGAAGCGCGGCTCCATCACCTCGGTGCAGGCCATCTACGTGCCGGCCGACGACCTCACCGACCCGGCTCCGGCGGCGACCTTCACCCACCTCGACGCCAAGACCGTGCTCTCTCGTGCGGTGTCCGAGAAGGGCATCTACCCGGCCGTCGACCCGCTCGACAGCACCTCGCGCATCCTCAGCCGCGACGCGGTCGGCGACCAGCACTACGAGGTCGCGACTCGCGTGCAGGAGGTGCTGCAGCGCTACAAGGACCTCCAGGACATCATCGCCATCCTGGGCATGGACGAGCTCTCCGACGAGGACAAGGTCGTCGTGCAGCGGGCGCGCAAGATCGAGCGCTTCCTGAGCCAGCCGTTCAACGTCGCCGAGCAGTTCACCGGCCGGCCGGGCAAGTACGTGCCGCTCACCGAGACCGTGCGCGGCTTCAAGGAGATCCTCGAAGGGCATGGCGACGACCTGCCCGAGCAGGCCTTCTTCATGGTGGGCGGCATCGAGGAGGCCGCCGAGCAGGCGAAGCAGATGAGCGGCCGCGCCGAAGGCGGCTGAGCCCGATATGGCGGAGCACCCCCCGATCCAGGTCGAGCTCGTCACCCCCGAGGGTGAGGTGTACAAGGACGCCGCGACCCTCGTCGTGCTGCCCGGCGTGGAGGGCGAGCTCGGTATCATGGCCCGTCACCAGCCGCTCGTGACCCTGCTCGCGGTCGGCGAGACCCGCATCCAGAAGGCCGACGGCACGTACGACTACGTGGCCACGGGCATCGGCTTCGCCGAGGTGCTCTTCGACCGCGTCCTCATCGTCGTCGACCACGCCGAGGAGGCGGGGCGCATCGACGTGGAGCGCGCCGAGGTGGCTCGGCGGCGCGCCGCCGAGCGCCTGCGCCTGCGCGACGACCCCGAGGCCCGGGTCGAGGTCGACCTGTACCGCGCGGAGCAGGCGCTGCGCCGCGCCGAGAACCGCTTGCGCGTCGCCCAGCGGCGCGGTTGAGCCGCACGCGGCGGAGACGGCACGGTGGGTGAGGCGATCGGCACGGCGCCGCCTCGGCACGGGGAGCGCCTGTACGTCAGGGGCGGCGCCCGCCTCGAGGGTCAGGTCGTCCTCGCGGGCGCCAAGAATTCGGCACTCAAACTGCTCGCCGCGAGTCTGCTGACGCCCGAGACCTCGGTCGTCCACCGCGTGCCGCGCATCACCGACGTCGAGCTCATGGTCGAGATGCTGCGTGCCCTCGGTGCGCGCGTCTCCAGCGAGGGCGCGACGCTGACGATCGACCCGGGCGGGCGCCTCGAGGGGTGTGCACCGTACGAGCTGGTGCGGCAGATGCGTGCCAGCATCATCGTGATGGGGCCGCTCGTCGCCCGCCTCGGCGAGGCCACGATCGCCATGCCCGGGGGGTGCAACATCGGCCCGCGGCGCATCGACTTCCACATCCGCGGGCTGGAGAAGCTCGGCGCCCGCATCGACATCGACCACGGGTTCATCAAGGTGCGCGCCGACCGGCTCAAGGGCGCCGTCGTCGCCCTCGACTACCCCAGCGTCGGGGCCACAGAGAACCTGCTGATGGCGGCCACGGCCGCCGACGGCGTCACCGTGATCGAGAACGCCGCCCGCGAGCCCGAGATCGCCGACCTCGCCGCCTTCCTCGGCGCCATGGGCGCCGTCGTCGACGGCGCCGGTACGAGCACGCTGCAGGTCGAGGGCGGCCACGCCCTCCACGGCGCCGAGCACACCGTCATCGCCGACCGCATCGAAGCCGGCACCTACCTCATCATGGGGGCGGCGACGGCCGGCGACGTCACGGTCCTGGGGCTCGACCCCGCGCACCTCGAGCTCTTCCTCGCCAAGCTGCGCGCCGCCGGCGTCGAGGTCGACGAGGGCGAGCGGCGCATCCGCGCGCGCCGCGACGGCCCGCTCGCCCCGGTCGACATCTCCACCTTGCCGCACCCGGGGTTCGCGACCGACCTGCAGGCCCAGATCATGGTGCTGCTCTCGCTCGCCGAAGGCACCTCCATCGTGACCGAGAACGTCTTCGAGAACCGCTTCGTCGTGGTCGACGAGCTCAACCGGCTCGGCGCCGGCATCGTCACGAGCGGCCACCACGCCGTGGTCGCCGGGCCGCGGCGCCTGAGCGGCACCGTCGTCGAGGCGCCGGACCTGCGAGGCGGCGCCGCCCTCGTGACCGCCGGGCTCGCCGCCGACAACACGACCGAGGTGCGCGGCGCCGGGCATATCTTCCGGGGGTACGAGAGGCTGGAGGAGAACCTGCGCGCCCTGGGTGCCGACGTCGCGAGCGACATCCCCGGCGCGGCGTCGCCCGAAGCCGGCGCCGACGCCGCGGGGGCGGGCGCGGCGACCGATGGTACCATCTAGTCAGGGCTTCGAGCCCGCACACCCATGGGGAACTATCGCGTCTACAGAGTCGGCGAAGACGAGCCCGTCCGCCGCGGCCCTGCGCCGCCGCTGGGCACGCCGCCGCCTGCCCGGCGCGCGCGCTCGGCGGGCGCCCGCCGGCGCGCGCTGCTGCTGACGGTACTCATCGCCTCCTCCGCCGCTGCGGGCGTGGCACTCGCGTGGCTCTACGGCCGCGAGGCCCTGGGCAACGCCGTCGGCGTGCTCGACCTCGCCGAGCAGACGGGCCGCGTGCCGTCCTGGGTCCTCTAC
>JAFGAW010000051.1 GCA_016933475.1 Thermoleophilia bacterium | reverse complement strand
TGCGCGCCGCCATCTCGGCCAGGGTCGCGTCGCTGAAGACCACGTAGGCCGGCACGCGCTGCTCGTCGGCGAGCCGCTTGCGCAGGGCGCGGAGGCGCGCGAAGAGGGCTTCGTCGACCTCGAGGTCGGCGAGGCCGGCCACGCGCGCCGCCCGCTCGGTCGCGAGGCGCTGCTTCTTCGTCGGCACCCTGGTGCGCGGTTTGGCGAGCACGAGCCGTTCATCGCCGTTGAGCAGGTCGCGGGCCTTGGGCGTGAGGCTCAGGGCCGAGTACCGGGCGATGTCCTGCACGAGGTAGCCACGGTGCACCAGCTGGCGGACGAGGCTCACCCAGTGGTCGCGCTCGACATCGGCGCCGATGCCGTACGTGCTGACCTGGTCGTGGCCGTAGCGCAGGACCTTCTCGCCCTCGCTGCCGCGCAGGACGTCGACGACGTGGCCGATGCCGAAGCGCTGCCCTGTACGGTAGACACAGCTCAGCGCCATCTGCGCGTGCTCGGTGGCGTCGTAGGTCTCGGGGGGGTCGAGACAGACGTCGCAGTTGCCGCAGTCGCGGCCGAGCTCTTCGCCGAAGTAACCAAGGAGGGCACGCCGGCGGCACGAGAGCGCCTCGGCCAGGCCGACCATGGCGTTGAGCTTGTGCAGCTCGACGCGCACCTGCTCGGGGTCGCGCTGGTACTCGGGGTCGCCGTTGCCGGCCCGACCTCCGCCCTCGACCAGAGAACGCACGACGGCGGCGTCGCCGAGGCCGAAGAGGAGCAGCGCCTCGGCGGGCAGGCCGTCGCGCCCCGCGCGCCCCGTCTCCTGGTAGTAGCTCTCGATCGTCTTGGGCAGGTCGTAGTGGACGACGAAGCGCACGTCGCTCTTGTCGATGCCCATGCCGAAGGCGACCGTAGCGACGACGACGAGGACGGCGTCGCGGGCGAAGGCGTCTTGCACGCGGCGGCGCTCGTCGGCGGGGAGGCCCGCGTGGTAGGCGGCCGCAGAGACGCCGGCCGCGGCGAGCTTGCCGGCCACCTCCTCGGTGCGCTTGCGCGAGAGGCAGTAGACGATGCCGGACTCGCCCTCGTGCACGGCGAGGAGCGCCTTGATCTGGTGCAGCGGCTCGCGCTTCTCGACCACGGTGTAGCGGATGTTGGGGCGGTCGAAGCCGGTGACGAACACCGGCGCGTCGGCGAGCCCGAGGCGCCGGCGCACGTCGTCGCGGGTCTGCGGGTCGGCCGTCGCCGTGCAGGCGAGCACGGGCACGCCGGGGAAGAGCCCGCGCAGCTCGCCGAGCTGCACGTACTCGGGGCGGAAGTCGTGCCCCCACTGACTGACACAGTGCGCCTCGTCGATGGCGAAGAGGGCGATGCCGGCGTTGCCGACGGCCGGAGCCCCGGGCGGCCGGACCGCGATGTCGGCGCTGCCAGGAGTCTCGCCGCACGCGCCGCCGAGCCCGCGCAGCCGCTCGAGGAACGACGCGGTCATGAGGGTCTCGGGGGCGACGTAGAGCAGATCGAGCTCGCCACCGTGCAGCTGCGCCAGTACGCGGCGCGCTTCGGCCCCCTCGAGCGACGAGTTGTAGGCGGCGGCGCTGACGCCGGCCGCCCGCAGCGCGTCGACCTGGTCCTTCATCAACGAGATGAGCGGCGAGACGACGATGCCCGTGCCAGGGCGCAGCAGCGCCGGCAGCTGGTAGCAGAGCGACTTGCCCCCGCCGGTGGGCATGAGGACGAAGGCGTCACCGCCGGCCGCGACGTGCTCGACGATCTCGCCCTGGTGTGGGCGGAACTCGCGGTAGCCGAAGACGTCGCGCAGCAGGCCGAGGGCCGTGCGCGGTGCGGCGCCCGGCGGCACGGCGTCGGGCGAGGAGCCATGCGATCGGGGGCCAAGCGAGGCGTCGTGCGGCGCGGCGGCAGGCGAGGCATCGCCGCGCGCGGCAGGGCCGCGTCGGGCGGCGACCGGGGGCTTCGGGTCGGGAGTCACCGTTCGAGTCTAGCAAGGTTGACGGACGGCGCTTTCCGTCCGCTTCCCGCGGTGCGGACGACATGGAGCGACCTGAACGGCGGACGTTCAGATCGCGCGGGGTCGGCGCTACGGACTGTCCGGACAGCCCATGCCACCGGACCGTCGACAGCGTGCGCCCCTGGGTTTACTCGACCCGCTTGAGAAGGAGGGCGTTGCCCTCCTGGTAGAAGCGCATGATGAGGTCGTCGCCCTTCATCTCGAGGACGATGGTCGGGTCGTCGAAGGGCGCGAACACCGCATCGTCCTCCATCTGCCCCTCGTAGGTCTTGTTGGGCAGCTCGATGGTGAACTCATCACCTTCCCGGGTGACGGTGACGACGGCATCGCCCATCACCTCGCTGGTCCACTCGCCGAGGAACTCGTCGCCGGGGTCGTCGCCGCAGGCCGCGAAGAACTGCGCCGACCCAGCGAGCAGGACGACGATCACGGCGGTCATGATCGCCGGCACGTGTCTGAAGCTCTCGCGACGGATGCGTGGCATGGTGCCCCCGAGGCTCGACGTCGACAGTCGGGCCCCCTTGTGGGCCGGACCGCTCCGAGGCAACATAGCGCAGGGCGCGGTCGGTGTCACGGCGGGCCGGTGCTCATCGCCGGGTGACCGCGCCTGCGTCGCGGTGGCCTCGACGGCTGCGAGGCCCAGCGCGAGAACGGCCTGGAGCACGAGGGGCGGGCCGTGAGGCCCGCCCCTCGTGCTCTTCGGTCCGTGCTCTTGAGCGGCGTGGTGCTCGGGGTCCGCTCAGATGCCCGGGGCGACCCCCTGTATCGTCCGCTCGCGTGAGCGCCGGGCTAGATGCCCAGCGCTTCGCGCTTCGTTCCGATGTGCGCCAGCATGGCCGCGACGGCCTCCTTGGCGTCGGTCTCGACGGCAAGCTTGCCGCCGGTCACGCCGGGGAGGTCCTGGGTCACGAGCTGCACGAGCCGCGGCGCGCCGGTCACGAAGGGCACCGGGTTGACGTGCGTGTAGAGGCCGAAGGCCAGCGCCGCCATGGCGTCGATGGTGGCCTTCTGCTCCATGTACTCGGGGGCCGTTGCCACGACAGGCAACGCCGGCACGTCGACGCCGAGGGCGTCGGCGATCGCGCCCACGAGGACCATGATGCGGCCGGTGTCGGTGCAGGTGCCGAAGCTCAGCACCGGCGGGATCCCGAGGAGCTCGCAGACGGCCTTCAGGCCGGGGCCGGCGAGCTCCTTCGCCTCGGGCGCCTCGAGGCCGGCGACCTGGACGGCGGCGTTGCCGCAGCCCATGGCCAGCACGAGGACGTCGTTCTTGATGAGCTCCTTCGCGATCTCGACCGTCATGCAGTCCTGGCCCGAGTCGCGCAGCGTGGTGCAGCTCACGAGGCCGGCGACGCCCTTGAGGGTGCCGTTCTTGATCACGTCGAGCAGCGGGTCGAGCGAGCCGCCGAGGGCGCCGAGGATGCTCTCGGTCGAGAAGCCGGCGACGGCGTCGCCGGTGCGCAGCTCGGGGGCGCCGTTGCCCATCGCCCTGCGCTTCGGGTAGTTGGCGACGGCCATCGTGATGAGCTGCTGCGCCTGATCGGCGGCCTTGGCGGGGTCGAAGATGACGCCCTCGTCCATGCCGGGGACGCCGATGAGATCGCTCACGGGGACCAGCAGGGTGCCGTGACGGTGGCAGGTGTCGGCCAGCGTGGGCACGGTGCAGTTCATGTCGGCGGCGAACACGTCGAGGCCGCCGGTCGCGACGGCGAGCTCCTCGTTCAGCCAATTGCCGGTGAGGCCGACGAAGACGTCGTCCACCTCGAAGCGCTGGACGAGTTCCTGGCCGGTCTCGATCGAGCCGACGATGCGCAGGCCCTTGGCGCCGGCCGCCTTGGCCTTCGCCTGGGCGGCCTCGGTGCGGGCCGCGTCGATCAGGGCCGCGCCCATCATGGGCTCGTGGCCGTTGACGGCGATGTTGACGTAGTCGCCGTCGATGATGCCGAGGTCGGTCTTGATGGCGTGCGGCGTCGGGGTGCCGAAGAGGGCGTCCTGGACGAACTCGAGCGGCACCTGGACGCCGTAGGTCACGGCGAGCCCGAGGCGCAGGCCCTTCAGGGCCAGAGAGACGTAGTCGCCGTTGACGTTGGTCAGGCAGTTGGCGGTGGCGACGGTGTTCTCCTGGAGGCAGCCTCCGGGGAAGATGCCGAGCTCCTCCCACACCTTCTGGCGCGGCGCCGGGGCGAAGGCCTTGACCAGCGGGGAGGGGTCCTTGTGGTCGCGGGCCAGCTCGGCGATGAGCGCGGTCGAGAGGCGCTTCGGCAGCGTGTCCTTCGGCTCGACGTCGAGACCGACCGCGCCGGCGAGCGTCTCCAGCTTGCCCCAGTCCTTGACCTCGAAGGTGCCGCCGGGCTTCGCTTCAGCGAGCGTCTTGTAGACCTCGTTGGCGTGGTACATGTAGGTCGCGGTGCCCATCGTGTTCTGCAGGAGGAAGTTGCGCATCGCCATGCCGTCGGCGTCGATGCCGCAGACGCCGCGCGGGGCCTTGGGGGTGATGCGGCAGGGCCCCTGCGAGCACAGCGAGCAGCGGATGCCCTGTTCGCAGAACGTGCAGCGCCTCTGTCCCTGCGCCGCCATGCGGTCCCAGACCGTCTCCTCGCCGGCAGCGCGCGCTCGCTGCACCATCGTGTTCACTGAGGTGTGGTAGCTGTCCATCGGGCCCCCCGTCCTTGGGCGACCCGTGGTGGGCGCGGGGTACCTGTCGTGGTCGGCGGTCACGGTCGCCTCACCCGTGGATGAGTTGCGGCAGGCACCTGGCGCAGGCCCAGAGGCTCTCGCCCTTGAGGCGGCAGGGGAAGAGGACGCCGTCCATCTCGCTGCGGCCGCAGTTGAAGCAGGTCTGCTGGATCGTCGCCGCGGCGGCCAGCTTCTGGGCCATCTTCTCGGCCGCCGCCTCCTCGTCGAACTCCGGCGCTTCGCGCTTCTCGACGGTGAGGGCGCCCTCGGGGCAGACGGCGAGGCAGAAGCCGGCCCCGTCGCAGAGCTCCTCCTTCATGACCTTGGCCTTGCCGTCGACGATCTCGATCGCGCCCTCGGCGCACGGCGTGACGCACAGGCCGCAGCCCGTGCAGAGCTCCTCGTCGATCTTCACGATGCTGCGTACGGCCATCTCTCGTCCTCTCCTCGCGCCGCCTGCGGGCGCACAGGGGCGCGACGAGGCGGCGGATAAACACTTTCGGTGTAGTGGTTACTGTAGAAGGACACGGCGGACGTCGCCATTGACGTGCGTCAACGTGGCACCCGCCGCGCGCTTGGGGTGGCGCGGAGCGGCGCGCCCCCGGCGCGCCTCCTCCCTCGCCGGCGCGCCGCGCCCTCGCCCAGGCGGAGCCCGCCCCCGTCGGCCCGAAGGAGTCCGCGCCGCCGCCGCGTCCCGCTTCTGACCGGCCCTCGCGCATCGGGGCCCTCGCGATAGACTGGCCCGGTGGAGCGTGACGTCCGTATCGAGTTCCTGAGCGCGATGGCCGGCGCGCTGAGCCGCTTCGGTCTCGACGCCGACGCGACCGAGCGCGGCCTCGCGCGGGCCGCCGGGGCGCTCGGCCTGCGCGCCGACTTCCACGTCACGCCGACCTCGATCATGGCCTCGTTCGGCGTGCCCGGGCGGCAGCGTGTGGTCTTGCTGCGCACGCACGAGGCGACCATCGACCTGCAGAGCCTGTCGCTGGTGTCGAGCGTCCTCGACGGGGTGATCGAAGGCGGGCTGACGGCCGAGGAGGCCAACGCCGAGCTCAACCTCATCACCGGCTCGCCGCTGCGCTTCCCGTGGTTCATGACGGCGCTCGCCTCGGGCATCGGGGCGGCCGCCTTCGACCTGCTGCTCAGCGGCCGCTGGGTCGAGGCCCCCGTCGCGGGCCTGGTCGGGCTCGCCGTCGGCGTGATGATCGTCCTCGGGCGGCGCTTCGGCCGGCTCGCCCGCCTGACCGAGCTGCTCGCCGGCCTGCTCGCCGCCGTCCTCGCCCTGGCGGCCGGGCACGTCGTCCCCGAGATCCGCCCCGCCAACGTGGCGCTCGCCAGCGTCCTCCTGCTGCTGCCCGGACTCGGCATCACGCTGGGCGTGGCCGAGGTCGCGGCGCGCCACCTGACCGCCGGCACCGCGCGTCTCGCCGGGGCGATGATGACCCTGCTCAACCTGAGCGTCGGCTCTTTCCTCGGCTTCAAGCTGGTGGCCGAGTTCGACCTGATGCCGGCCACGAGCCCGCCCCCTGAGGCGGCGACGCTGTGGATGCTCGCCGTCGCGGCCGGGCTCTCGAGCATCGCTCTGCTGATCGCCACCAACTCGCGACCCGCCGACTTCTGGCTCGTCGTGGTCTCCGTCGTCGTCGCGCTCGTGGGCGCGCGCTTCGGAGCGTGGTTTCTCGGGGCGACCTTCGGCGTCGCGCTGGCGAGCCTGGCCGTCGGCCTGTGGAGCAACGCCTACGCGCGCCTCGCGCGGCGGCCGGCGGCGCTGGCGCTGCTGCCGGGGCTGGCGGTGCTCGTCCCGGGTTCGCTCGGCCAGCGCGGTGTGTCGGCTGCCCTCATGGGGGCGACGGCCGGTGTCGAGCTTCTGGTCGCCGCTCTGGTGATCGCCGCGGGACTGGTCGTCGGGCTGCTCGTCGCCGACGCCACGCTGCCGCCGGTGCACGACCGTGCGGGGCAGGGGCGGCGCGTCGTCGGCTGACGCGGCCGGGCTCCCCCGAATCGCCGCTGCGTGTACCCCGGGGCCGGCTCGGGGTACAGTGAGGCCCAGTGGACTCCTTCTCCGTACTCATCGGCGGCAAAGCGGGCGACGGTATCACCGAGGCCGGCGGCATGATCGCGCAGCTCATGAACGCGATCGGCTACCGGCTCTTCCGCCACGTCGAGGCGCCGTCGCTCATCCGCGGCGGCCACAACTACGTCATCGTGCGTGCCCACCGGCAGCGCATCAGCGCCCACCGCGACCACGTCAACGTTCTCATCGCGCTCAACGCGGAGACGATCGAGCGTCACGAATGGCGGCTCAAGCAGCGACCGATCACCGTGTTCGACTCCGAGGCGATCAAGCCGGCGGGACTGCCGGCCAGCTTGCACCCCTTCCGCACGGGCATCCCGGTGAAGACCATCCTCGAGCAGGAGGAGGCCCCGCCGGTGATGCGCAACTCGGCGATCCTCGGCGCCTTCTGCAAGGCGATCTCGATCCCGTGGGAGGTCCTCGAGGACGTCATCACGCGCTACCAGCCGAAGAAGACCGAGCTCAACCTCAAGGTGGCGCGCCGCGGCTACGACCTTGCGACCGAGAAGCTCATGGTCGACTTGCCGGGCGGCGCGGCGCAGCCGATCCTCAGCGGTCTCGAGGCCATCGGGCTCGGCCTGCTCCGCGGCGGCCTCAAGGCATACGCCAGCTACCCGATGACGCCGGCGACCGGGCTCCTGCACTTCCTCGCCAGGCACGCGCCGCGCTTCGAGCTCAAGGTCGTGCAGCCCGAGGGCGAGATCGCCGCCATGCTCATGGCACTCGGTCACGCGTACGCGGGCGAACGCGCCGCCGTCGGTACCTCAGGCGGCGGGTTCGCCCTCATGGTCGAGGGGTTGAGCATGTCCGGCCAGGCCGAGTTGCCGGTCGTCGTCGTGCTCGGCCAGCGCCCAGGGCCGAGCACCGGCCTGCCGACCTACACCTCGCAGACCGAGCTCGAGTTCGCCCTCACCGCCGGGCAGGGCGAGTTCCCGCGGGCGATCATCGCCCCCGGCGAGGTCGAGCAGGCCTACGCCTGGAGCACCCTGGCCATCGATTTGGCGTGGAAGTACCAGCTCCCGGTCATCGTCCTCGGCGACCGCACCTTGCACGACAGCTCGCAGAGCTTCGACAGGGGCGCCGTGCCCAAGCTGCCGCGACTGCGACAGCGCGACTGGGACGGTGCCCCCATGAGCGACGATCCCGACCTCGCCTACCAGCGCTACCTCATCACCGACGACGGGGTCTCGCCGCTCGCCTTCCCGGGCCGCGAAGGCGCGATCGTGAAGGCCAACAGCTACACCCACGACGAGTACGGCATCACCACGGAAGACCCGGAGATGACGGTGCGCATGCAGGACAAGTGGCTGCGCAAGGGGCGGGCGATGGCCGAGGAGCTCGACGGCCTGCCGCTGGTGAACGTCTACGGCGACCCTGAGGCGACGCGCACGGTCGTCACCTGGGGCTCGCCGGTGGGCGCCCTGCGCGAGATCGGCGAGCTCATCGACGCTCGCGTCGTACAGCCGGTCGTGCTCTGGCCCTTCCCTGCACGTCAGCTCGAGGCCGCCTTGGCCGGCAGCGAGCGCACGGTCGTCGTCGAGATGAACGCGACCGGGCAGTTCGCCGGCCTGATGCGGCGTCACGGTCTGCGCGTGGACGGCGCCGTGAACCGCTACGACGGCCGGCCCTTCGGCGTGGGCGAGCTGCAGGCCAAGGTCGAGGGAGCGCTGAAGTGAGCACCGAGAAGCAGGGCGCGAAGGGCGCCGCCCCGGCCGTGAAGCTGGGCACCTACGCGAAGAACACCTGGTGCCCCGGTTGCGGCAACTTCGCCATCCTCAATGCGATCAAGGCAGTCTTCCAGGACCTCATCGCCGGCGGCACCCGGCGCGAGGACATCGTCGTGGTGGCGGACATCGGTTGCAGCAGCAAGATCATGGACTACATCGGGGTCAACAGCTTCGACTCGTTGCACGGCCGGGCGATCCCGACCGCAGTCGGTGTCAAGCTGGCCAACCCGGAGCTCAAGGTGGTCGTGCATATCGGCGACGGCGGCGCCTACGCCGAAGGACTGGAACACCTCCTGTTCGCCGCCAGACGCAACGCCGACATAACGGTGATCGTCCACGACAACGGCGTCTACGCGCTGACCATCGGGCAAGCCGGCCCGATGACCCCGCCGGGCTACAAGGGCCGCTCGACGCCGTACGGCAGCGAGAGCACGCCGTTCAACCCACTGGAGTTGCTTCATGTTGCCGGCGCGACGTGGCTGGGGCGCGGATACACGCACGGCATCCCGCTGCTCAAGCGACTCTACAGCGAGGCCATCGCGCACCGCGGGTTCAGCCTGGTGGACACACTGCAGGTCTGCGTGACCTTCAGGAACATGTACGACTACTACAACGAGCGCGTCTACGAGCTCGAGGGGCACGACCCGCGCGATGAAGATGCGGCCCTTGCGAAGATCCGCGAGTGGGATTACGCAGCGGACGTCCAGGTCGCGCTGGGCGCCTTCCTGAAACGGGAGCGCCCGGTGTTCGGTGACGGTTTCGCGACCTACGGGGGCGGCATCGACGTCGAGGGCGCCGTCGCCGAGGTCGTCACCGCACTCACCTGACACCACGATCAGTCGCGGCCGAGAGCCCCGGGCCGCGGTCCGTCCGAGTGCGGGACCGGCAACGTGGACGGCTGACGTGCGTGACGACGCGAGGGGGCGGCGGACCTGCGTCCCGCCGCCCCCTCGGCCGGTGTCCGTCTCCGGCGCCCCTCCTGCCCGGATCCGACAGGCCGGCCGAACGCGGGCTCCGGATCAGATGAAGAAGCTGTTCCTCGAGCGCTGCATCAGGTCGACGAGGTGACCGACACCTACGTAGTCCAGATGCGGGTAGTCGATGAGCTCCTCCTGCTGCAGGCCCATGACGTCCATCGTCATGGTGCAGACGTGGATGCGGACGCCGGCCTGCGCAGCCGTGTGCATGAGGTCTTCGAGTGACGCCACGCCGTGCGTCTTCATGACTCTCTTCATCATCACGGGACCCAGACCCATGACCTGCATCTTCGAGAGCGGCAGCCTGCCGGTGCCCGTGGGCAGCATCATGCCGAACATGCGGTCGATCGGTTCCTTCTTCACCCGCTTGGCGGGATCGCGCAGCGCAGCGGTCGCCCAGAAGGTGAAGAACATGTCGACTTCGGTGTCGTACGCGGTGGCGCCGAGGGCGATGATGAACGCGGCCATGACCTTGTCGAGGTCGCCGCTGATCACGCCCAGTGTGAGCCTGTCCTCCGGGAGTCGTCGCTCGAGCGCCTCAATGCGCTGCTCCAGCGCCGCTGTCTTGTCGGCCATATCGTCGCCGGCCGGCGACGTCGGCGATGCCCCTGATGCTGCGGCGGGGCTCTGCTCGGGATCCGTCATCTGCGGCGCTCCTCGTCGGTCCTTGCTCCGTGGGTCAGTAGTTGAGGGTGGCCTTCGACCCGGTGACCTCCTGGATGACGCGCGCGCCGGCGATGAGCTCGGAGCCCTCGATCAGCATCTCGATACCGATGTTCCTCTCCTTGACACAGGGGCCGCAGACGAGCAACTTGCCCCCAGCCTCGAGGAAGGTCCGCATCTGCTCCTCAAGCGCAGGGAGGCCGGCGGCGGCGACGTGCTCGAAGATGCCCTTCTGGGCCAGCAACACGGCGACGCCCTGGAGGATCACAACGGCCTCGCACTCCATGACGAGAGCCGCGTTGCCCATCATGAACGGGAACGTCGCCCGCTCGGGATCTTCCGGCCCATGGGTGGCGATGATCGTGACCTTCTCGACGTCTGTGTTCGTCATGGTGCTCTCCTCACGCTCTCGGGGGGTTGATCCTGGCCTGCCGATGGTGGATAGGTGCGTGGCGGTCTCCGTCTCTGCCGAGCGCAGCCGGTGCCTCTCTGTGCTTGCAGCGCCTCAACCCGCCGCCGCCTCTCCCGGTGTGGGACTGGGCGCACGCTGACGAACCTCGGCGGCATCGGTCTGCACGTCGGCGAGGTAGACGGCCAGCGGTCGGTAGAAGAGATGCGCCCATTTGCTGAACGGGACTTCCAGCGCCAGCATCGGCACGACACCCATCATGTGCACGACGTAGGTGATGTTGGCCGCCACGTCGAGGCCGCTGCGATGCAGGATGTGTTGCAGGATGCCGGTGAAGGCGACCACGAACAGCAGTATGAGGAACATCCAGTCGCTCTCGTGCGAGAATTGGTAGTGCGGCTCGAGTTTCTTCGTGCGCCCCCGCACGGCGAACACGGTCGTGAAGAGGAGACCGATGGTCGCCAGGTAGCCGAACACGTGTACGCGCCAGTCGATCTCGGGGCCTGCCCACATCTGCGGGAGGAAGCCCATGATGAGTACCAGCATGGTCGTGTAGCTCAGCATGAGGATGAGGTGGATGACCCACGGGCGTCTGGCGGAGCACTTCGCGAAGCGCATCTGGGTGAAGAAGTGCAACGGCAACAGGTGGACGTTGCGCAGGTATGAGCCCAGTCCCGGGCGCGCACTCCGGCCCTTGAGCGTGGTGAAGTACCACATGCGCGCGCAGTTCGTCAGGAGCAGCGCGAGCAGGACACTTGCCAGGACCCAGTCGAAGATGTGGACGCCGGAACTGGGCAGGAAGGCGTCGGGCCCGCCGTACTGATCGATGCTGCCGACGGAGAACCCGACGGCGAGGAACGCGATGCCGGTCAGGATCGCGACGAGGATGATCGAGTACACCTCCCACTTCCAGGACCGGTAGAAGAGCCGGGAGATGCCGGTGAAGTCGTACTTCGCCGTGAGCCAGCGGCGCATGCTCATCATCGTCTCGCCCGGCTCGGCCTCGCGCGGGCAGGTCGTGGAGCAGTCGCCGCAGTAGTAGCAGAGCCAAGGTTCGAGGTGGCTCGCCAGCTGGTCGCGCTGACCGATCTGTGCATAGCGGATCATGCGCCGCGGGAAGGCGGTGTCGCCCTCCGACAAGGGGCAGACGGCGGTGCAGTTGCCGCAGTTGAAACAGGCCTTCATGTCTCCGGCGCCGAACTCCTCGAGCTCGGCGACGAGCGTGGGATCGACTCGTACCGCCATCGCTCTCAACTCCCCCCGCTGTCGTCGTCTGACTTCGCGGCTTTGCGCGCGGCGTCCGGGGCGAGGGCATACATGAAGTAGTCGCCGTCCTTGTCGGGCACCTCGACGATCTGACCGTACTTGCGCATCGCGGCGATGTGCCACAGCACGCGGTCGGTCGGCAGCTCGGTGGCTGCGGCCAGCTGCGGGACGCTCCTCGAGTCCTGCGCCATCGCCGCGACGACCTTTTTGCGTTCGGCGCGCACGGTCGCGCTGGCCGTGTTCGCCGCCTTCACCTGCTCAGCGCGCTCGGTGCGCAGCCGCTTGAGCGTCTCTCTCAAGGCGCGCTTGCGATCCTCGGCCTCGCTCATAGGGCGGACACCTCCGAATGCGAGAGGAGCAGGGCGTCGACCATGGCCTCATAGGCCTCGAGCGTCCAGCCGCTCAGGTCGATGGCCTGGGTGGGACATACGGCGACGCACGCACCGCAGCCGGTGCAGATGGCCGGGTTGACCATCGCCTTGCGGCTGCCGTCGGGGTAGTCCTCCATGGCGATCGCGCGATCGACAGGACACTCCTCCACGCAGGCCGCGTGCCCTTCGCAGAGCTCCGGGTCCACGTGCGCCACGTAGGGGTCGAGCTTGACCTCGCCGCTGGCCAGGAGGCCGTAGGCCTTCGCCGCCGCGGCCGAAGCCGACGCGCAGCTCTCGGTGACGTCCTTGGGAGCCTGGCAGGTCCCGGCCAGCAGGACGCCGTTGACGGCCTGCTCCACCGGGCGCAGCTTGGGGTGCACCTCCTGCAAGAAGCCGTCGGCGCTGACCGGGAGTTTCAGGCTCGTCGCCAGGTTGCCGACGTCGGCGGCTACCATGCCGACGGCCAGGACGAGGAGGTCGACGCCGACCTCGACCTCTTCACCCCATGTCAGCCCGTCGAGGCAGCTCACGAGAACGGGGTGGTCGTCGCCTTCCCCGGCGACGACCTTCGGCGGCTGGGCACCGTCGTACTGCAGGAAGATCACGTTGGCGAGGGAGGCGCGGTCGTAGTGCTCCTCATGCCCGCGCCCGTAGGCTCGTATGTCCTGGTAGAACTCATAGGCCACCACGTCGGGGAACTTGTCGCGCAGGTCGCAGGCGCAGTGCAGCGTGGCCGTGCAGCAGACTCGCGAGCAGTGCTCGTTGATCCGTCCGTTCGGACCGGGCTCGTGCACGCCTTCGACCTGCCGGCTGCCCACGCAGTGGATGAAGCCCACGGCGCGCACGGGCTGCCCGTTGAAGGTGGGCACGGAACCCTCGGGCTGCTTGCTCAGCCACTCGATGAAGTCCAGAAGGGTGATGACCTGCGGAAGGCGGCCGTAGCCGTACTCGCCCTCGGGCGGCACGTACAGGTCGAAGCCGGTAGCGGCCACGATCGCCCCGACGGGGACCGACAGCGCCCTGGCGGCGTCATCGGCTGCGACGGGCTCGTCGGCGAACGCTTCGCCCGGCCCGTACCCGCGGAACGCCTCGCAGCGCCAGTCGAGAGACGTGATCTCACGGCTGTCCGCGTCGGGTGTCGCTTCGACGGTGCGCCCGCGGGCCTGCTGTTCGAGATGCAAGGTGAACGCGCCGACATAGCCCTCGACGCTTTCCACCACCGTACCGGTATGCACCGTGATGCGCGGATCGGCCAGCGCCTCCTCGCACAGCCGGCAGAGCACGTCCTCGGCCGGTTCGGAGTAGGGGAACAGGTTGTCGAGGCGCGCGACGGTGCCGCCGAGCGTCAACTCCTTCTCGATCAAGGTCACGGCCAGCCCCGCCTTGGCGAGATCGGTGGCCGCCCTGAGGCCCGCCACGCCACCGCCGACGACCGCGACTGCAGGCGCCGCAGGGATCTCAACGGGTTCGAGGGGCTCGAGCCTGCTGGCCTTCGCGACTGCGGCGCTCACGAGGGCGCTCGCCTTCTTGGTCGCTTCAGCGCGGTCGTGGTGGGTCCAGCTCACCTGCTCGCGGATGTTCGCGTTCTCGTAGAGATACGGGTTGAGCCCGGATCGCTCAAGGACACCCTGGAACGTGGTCTGGTGCAGGCTTGGGGCACAGGAAGCGACGACCACTCTGTTGACGCCCAGCTCCGCGATGTCGTCGGCGATCACCTGCTGACCGGGGTCGGAGCACATGAACATGTTCGTCTTGGCCGTTACGACTCCCGGCAGCTTCGCAGCCTCTGCCGCTACGGCCTCGACATCGACCACGTCGGAGATGTTGCCGCCGCAGTAGCAGACATACACGCCTACGCGCGGCTCGTCGGCTTCGGCCTGGGCCTCGTTGGGCTTCGCCTGCGTCTCGTCGGCCTCCGCCTGCGCTTCGTCGGCTTTCGCCTGCGGCTCGTGTGTGGGTTCAGCCACGATCACCCTCCCGGCAGACTTCCATCGCTGCGGCGCTGGCTTCGGCGATGGCATCGACGATATCCATGGGCGCGCTCGCCGTTCCGGCGACGCACACGTGAGGCAGCGATGTCCGACACGGCGCGTCCTTTGGGTGGGGAACGTCGATGAAGCCGTCGTCGCCGATCGCCAGTGGGAGCAGCTCGCGGGTATCCGGCACGGCCGCCATCCCCAGGGAGAGCACGACCATGTCGTGGTTGCGCACCTCCGACTGGCCGCGGTCGTTGATGTTCTCGATATGAACGTCGACCGAGCGGTCGGCTGCCTCTTCGAGACGGCCGACCTTGGCCTTGACGAACTCGATCCCCATCGCCTTGGCCGAGCGGTAGAACTCTTCGTAGCCCTTGCCGAAGGCGCGGATATCCATGTAGTAGATGGTGAGATCGGCGAACGGCAGCGAGCCGCTCGTCAGCATCGCCTGCTTGATCGCGTACATACAGCAGACGCGCGAGCAGTACGGCACACCGAGTGACTTGTCGCGGGAGCCCGCGCACTGTACCCACGCGATGGACGCCGGCTCCTTGCCGTCCGCCGGACGCACGACATGACCGTAGGGCCCGTGCGGCGCCAGCAGGCGCTCCATCGTCAACGGCGAGAGCACGTTCGCGATCGCCGCTCCGCCATACTCGGCTTTGCTCGCTGCGGAGGTGAGCTGCCAGCCCGTGGCCACGATCACGTGGGCGACGTCCACGGGGACGAGCTCGTCCTGCTGGTCGTAGACGATACAGTCCTTCGGGCAGACCTGCGCGCAGCGGCCGCAGAGTGTGCAGGACGCCATGTCGATGAGGGCGACCTGCGGGATGGCGTTGCCGAACGGCACGTACGCCGCGCGCCGCGCGCCCAGACCGCCTTCGAACTCGTCGGGGACCTCGCAGGGGCAGGCGTATTCGCACTGACGGCAACCGATGCATGCCGCCTCGTCGACGAAGCGGGCCTTGCGGCGGACCGTGCCGGTGTAGCCGCCCTCGTGAGGCGTCAGGTCCTCGACCTCCGAGTAGCTGAAGATGGTGATCCGGTGGTGATGAGCTGCGGCTGCCATCTTGGGTGTCGTGATGCAGCTCGAGCAGTCGAGCGTCGGGAACACCTTGCTGAGGCCGATCATGGCGCCGCCGATACTGGGCTGGCGTTCGACGATGAGGACCTCGCGGCCCTGGTCGGCCAGGTCCAGCGCTGCCTGCAGGCCGGCGATGCCGCCGCCGATGATCAGCGTGTCGTAGTGGACGGCGTTCATGTGGCATCGCCTCCGTCCGCTGTGACCGCCGCTGCGGATGCCGCGGCCCGGACGAGCGCATCCATCGCGTTGATCTCCTTCAGATAGGCCTTCGTACACACGGTACAGACCGCCGTGAGACGAAGGCGAGCCGGGTCGAGACCGCGCTCCTTCAGCCCCATCTTGACCCGGTCGATGCGTTTGGTCAGGCGCTCGAAGGCCCCTGGGTAAGGGCACTCGTGCCCGCACGACATGACGATGATGCCGGCGAACCCCTTCTCGAAGCAGTCATAGTAGAAGCTGTCCGGGAACACGACCGGGGCGGGCACGCGCATGACATAGGTGTTGGCAGGGTGTTCGAGATGCGCCTGGCCGACGGCATCGGCGGCTATGTAGGCGCACGAGCTGGTGGCAAGGACCAGGATGGGCGGCTCCGTCTGTTCGGGTGCCGGGTGCATCAGTCTGACCGTGTCGGCATCATTGGGCCTGGATCACTTGCCGCGCCGCACGAAGATGCGGTCGTAGCCCTCGTCTGCCTGAAGGGCGCCGAGGAACTCGTGGCCGACCTTCTGCGCCCAGATCGGGATGTCGTTGCGCGACCCGGGGTCGTCGGAACGCACCTCGATCGTGCCGCCGACGCTCACAGAGCCGATACCCTTCTTGGCCTCCAGCAGGGGGCCGGGGCAGGCGCTGCCGCGGGCATCGACGACGGCGTCGGGGGTGGTGGCTTTCAGCTGGTCTGCGTCAAGGGCCATCGTGGTCTCCTCTTCTTGTGTTGGTGTCGCGGGACGCGGACGACTGCGCCACACGGCTCTACCGGTGTCATCCGCTCGGGGGCGGGCCTAGCTCGAGGTGTTCCATGAGTGCGGTGTCGGCAGCGTGCCTCTCCACCAGGGCTTCACGGATCAGCCGGCACGCCGCCATCAGCTTGGGGTCGGCGGCGAAGTAGTAGACGGTGTGGCCGTCGCGTCTGCCGCTGACCGCGCCGGCCGTCCTCATGCGGCGCAGGTGCTGCGACACATTCGCAGTGGAGAGACCGAGGGCGGCGGCCAGTTCGCCCACCGAACGTTCGCCCTCGGCAAGTTCGTAGAGGATCGCGAGACGAGCCTCGTTGGCGATGGCCCGGCAATATTCAGCGTGAAGGCGGATCAGAACGGAACTGGGAAGCATATGGGAGGGCGTGTCTGCCGTGCCACTCACGCTTTCAAAACTGGAGATATTCTAAAGTTTATCTACCTATATCACTAGCGGCGTCGCCCTGCAACGTGGACTTGGCGGCACCGACCGGTCGCAGCACTCGTGATACCGTGTCGTCGCGATGACGGACGCGACGCCATCCCGCCTCGAGGACCTCGCCCCGACCGCGCGGAGGATCCTCACCGCCGCGCGGATGATCGTCGCCGAGCGCGGCTACGCCGAGTTGACGATGGCTGCGATCGAGCAGGAATCCGGCGTGAACCGCGCGCTTGTCTCGTACTACTTCGGCGGCAAGGCCGGACTGGTCGCGGCCCTCGTCGACACGCTCTTCCAGGATCCCGATACGGGGCTCGTCGAGGAGATCCGCGCCACGACCGAGGCCGGCGAGCGCACGATCGCCTTTCTCGACTGGCAGGAGGCGGTCTCGGCCAACGACCGCGTGAACCGCATGCTCTACGAGCTGCTCCCCCACGCCCTCCGCGACCCCGAGATCCGCGACCGCTTCGCCGAGGAGTACCGCGTCTACCGCCGGGTCGACGCAGACTGCCTCGGTGCGGCGCCGGCGGCGCCCGCGGCGGAGCAGCTCGAGGCGCTCGCCGCGGTCAGCATCGCCGTGGTCGAGGGCCTCGGCATCCAGCGGGCCCTCGACCCCGAGGGCTTCGACCACGCCCGCGCGTGGCGGATGTGGCGCGCCGTCGTCGGCCGCTACCTCAGTCTCCCCGACGAGCCCGGCGCGGACTGATCTCCTCCTCCGGTGCCGGCCGACCGCAACGGCGGCCGGCCGCGCGGGTGGCTTCATCCACGGTAGGCGCCGGGCGACCGCCCTCTCACGACGGCTGCGAGAGGCGCCGCCCGAAGCTTCCGCCATCGGCACGCGGGCTTGACAGGCGCGAGTTAAACGGTCATTGAGTTAGATGAGTGTTTAACTCGCGCCGCCGGACCCGCCGGCGGCCGCGCGCCGCAAGGAGGACCTCCCGCAAATGAGCCCCACCGCACACCCCGCCCGCGGCCGCGCCGACCTCGTCGCCCTGCGCGGCCGCCACTTCTTCACCGACCAGGAGTACTCGCGCGACGAGCTGCTCGACCTGCTCGACCTGGCCGTCGCGCTCAAAGCCCTCTACCGCCGGCGGCCGCACACTCCGTTCCTCGAGGGCCGCACCCTGGCGATGATCTTCGAGCACCCGTCGACCCGCACGCGCATCAGCTTCGAGGCCGGCATGAGCGAGCTCGGCGGGCACGCGCAGTACCTGCGCCCCGGCGAGATCCACCTCGGCGGCCACGAGACCGTGGCCGACACGGCGCGCGTCGTCAGCCGCCTCGTCGATGCGATCATGGCGCGCACCGCCTACCACACGACGCTGGCGGAACTCGCCGCGCACGCCACGGTGCCGGTCATCAACGGGCTCACCGACGACTACGACCACCCGGTGCAGTCGATGACCGACGCGATGACGATCCTCGAGCACTTCGGGACCGTCGAGGGCCTGACCTGCGCCTTCGTCGGCAAGTGCGCCGACGCGATGGGCACCTCCGTCGCCCTCACCATGACGCGCCTCGGCAGCAGCATGGTGATGGCGGCGCCGCCCGAGGAGCAGATGACGCCCGAGACTGAGGCGCTCGCACGCGCCAACTGCGCCGAGAGCGGCGCCTCCCTCACCCTCACCGACGACGCCGTCGCCGGGGTGAAGGGCGCCGACGTCGTCTTCACCGTCGGCTGGTGGTGGATGCAGCCCGAGGACGAGAAGAACGAGCTGCGCCGTGTCCTCGGCCCCTACCAGGTCAACGAGGAGCTGTGGCGTCACACCAAGCCGGGGGCGAAGTTCATGCACTGCTTGCCGGCGGTGCGCGGCGAGGAGATGACCGACGCGATCCTCGACGCGCCGTTCTCGATCGTGCTCGACGAGGCCGAGAACCGCAAGCACTTCCAGAAAGCACTGCTGCTGGCGTTGATCGGCATCGACGCGGCTCCGGCGGACCCGGAGCTGGGCGAGATCGCGCGGGCGCTGCTTCCGTGAGCTCGAGGCCGGAAGCCGCCCGCGTCGGCAGCGATAGGCCCCGCCGGCCCGCCCTGTCGGCGCCGGCGTGCGGGGCGGTGGGCACCGGAGCGCGATGTCCGCCATGCGGCGTCGGACGCTTGACGACCCGTGGCCTCGATGTGCGAAAATGATGCATCCCCATGATAGCGCGGCGGGGATCCAGCCGTTCGGATTTGACCGGACGGTCGGTCAAGGCCGAGCGCTCGAGAAAGAGCGCGAGGTATAGGGCAATGACGCCAAGGGGGTCACGACAGCCATGAACGAGACATCCGGTGGAACCGGCGGCGCCGGGCACGACGTCGCCGCCAGGATCCAGACGCGCCTCGACGAGATCGCACGTCCGGATTACGACGACCCGGCGCGCACCAACCTGACGGGGCTCGACTGGCTCGTCTTCTTCGGCTTCCTCCTCGTGTGCGCCGTCGGCGCCGTCCTCTGGGGGTACTGAGATGGCCACCGAGCAGACCGAAGAGTTCGTCGCCGCACCGTCGAAGAAGGAAGCCCTCTTCGGCACCATCCCGGTGACGCGCGAGGAGCGCGTCTGGGGCTTCTTCGACTTCAGCTGGGTGATGATCGGCCTCGCCATCGCCACCTGGGCCTTCCTCATCGGCGGCGACGTCGTCTACTTCCTCGGGCTCAAGGCCGGCATCGCCGCCATGGTCGTCGGTAACGCGATCGGCGTCGGCGTCGTCGTCGTCAGCGTGCTCGGCGACACCAAGTACGGCCTCGAGCACTTCTCCCTCGTGCGCGCCGTCTTCGGGCGTCACGGCATCAAGCCGCTCATCTACATCGTCAACTTCCTGGTCTGCATCGGCTGGTCGGGGATCCTTGCCGTGATGTTCGGGCGCGCCGCCGTCAACGTGGTCAACCAGCTCGCCGACACGAGCTACGACGGCGACCACTTCCTCGTCGCCCTCTTCGGCCTCGTCGCTCTGTTCTCGGCGTGGCTCGTCGTGGTCAAGGGCCCGGTCGCCCTGAAGTGGTTCAACCGCATCGCCGCTCCGGGACTCTCGGTGGTCATCGTCGTCATGCTCTTCTTCCTCTTCCGCGACAACAGCTGGTCGGACTTCACTGCGATCGAGCCCCTGGAGCCCTTCGGCGACCCCCTGCTCGACTTCGTCATGGTAGTCGAGTTCAGTATCGCCGGCGGCCTCTCCTGGTGGCCTGCACAGGGCAACCTCTCACGCCTCGCCCGCACCCAGCGGAGCGCCATGTGGGCGACCATCGTCGGGCTCTTCGTGGTCACCATCATCGCCCAGACCGTGGGTCTCATGGCCGCCCTCGTCTACGAGGACGCCGACCCGACGAGCTGGATGATCCCCCTGACCGGGGCCGGCTTCGGCATCGTGATCCTGCTCTGGATCGGCTTCGCCAACATCACCACGATGTCGGTGCAGGCCTACCAGGTCTGCGTCGCCATGCGCCAGGAGAGCGTCAAGTGGCTCTCCAACATGTCGTGGCCCCTGCTGGTCGGTATCTTCCTCGGCCTCTCCTCGCTGCTCCTGATCAAGCCGAGCGCGGTCTACGACAACTTCTTCCAGTTCCTCTACTGGATCAGTGTCGCCTACGCGCCGATCATCGGCATCGTCCTGGTCGACTACTTCCTCCTCCGCCGCCAGACCCTCGATCTGCGGGCGATCTTCAGCCACAAGAAGGGCGACCCCTACGACTTCTGGGGCGGCTGGAACATCGCCGCCTTCATCGGCGTCGCCGTGGGCTCGGCGGTCTACATCCTGCTCTTGAACCCGGTCTCGCTCGAGCAGTACGTGCCGGGCTTCGAGTACATGACCGCGAGCGTGCCCGCGCTGGTTTCCGGCGGCCTCGTCTACCTCGTCCTCACCCAGCTCTGGGTGAAGCGCGCGGGGAAGGGGGGGTACGGCAGCTGATCGCCGGCCAAAGCCTGGCGACAGCGCTCATCTGCACGTGAGCGAGTCGGGCGGCGGGCGGGCGGCCTGGCGGCCGCCCGCCCGCCGCCCCTCTTCTCCCGCGGGTCGGCCGGAGGGCCGTCCTGGGCTGCCGCGGCCGGCCGGTCCGTCGCCCTACTACTCCTGGGCGATGCGGCGCAGCTTTTCGAAGCTCAGGATCTCGATAAGTTCGTGGTCGCCGCTGAGGCGCAGGATGTCGCTGCGCTTGAGGCGGTCGAAGGTGCGACTCAACGTCTCGGGCACGGTACCGAGGCGTGCGGCGAGCTCGCGCTTGGTGGTCGACAGACGGACCACGCGCGGCCCATCGCTGCCGGTCTCGGCGACCGCCGGCTCGAGTTGTTCGTCGGCGAGTTCGAGCAGGTAGCGCGCGAGGCGCGCCGGCACGGGCAGCAGGAGCTCTTCCACACGGCGGTTGAGCAGCACCAGCAGGCGGGCCATCGCAGCCAGCAGGTTGACGGCGATCTCGGGGTACTCGATGCAGACGCCGAGGAAGTCGTCGGTGCCGAAGCGGAGCAGCCGGCTTGCCGTCATCGTCTCGGCGCTCGACGGGTACGTCTCGTGGAAGAGGACGGACTCGCCGAAGGTCTCGCCAGGGTCGACGTGCCGCAGCGTCGCCGTGCGCCCGTCGCGGAACACCTTGTAGACCTTCACCCGGCCCTCGGTGAGCAGGAAGAAGGCCTCGGCGCCGTGGCCTTGCGCGAAGATCGAGTGGCCCTCGGGCAGCTCACGCGGTCGCGCGATCGCGGCAAGGCGCTCGAGCTGCTCCCCCGGCAGGCTGCCGAAGAGGCGGGCGGAGCGCAGGTCGTCGAGCGCACTCACGGGCGCCGCCTGACGACGATGGCCGAGACGCCCTCGACCGGGCACTTGGTCTCGCAGATGCCGCAGCCGATGCAGAGGTCGCTCACGACCTTGGGGCGCGCGACGCGCTCGACGAGGCCGTCCTGCGTGAGGCCGTCGCCCTCGCCGAGACCTTGCCCTTGACCCAAGCCGAGGCCGCCTCCGCCCCCGCGACCCAGTCCGGCGAGCCGGATCGCCTTGTCCGGAACGGGGCACATCTCCTGGCAGACGATGCAAGGTGTGTTCTCGGCCCACGGCAGGCAGCGTGTCTTGTCGATGACTGCGATGCCGATCACCTGTCGGCGCTTCTCGTCGAGCGACAGGGGCGGGATCGCGCCTGAGGGGCAGACCTGTCCGCAGGCGGCGCAGCCGTGGTCGCAGTAGCCGATGCGCGGCACGAGGACGGGGGTCCAGAAGCCCTCGATGCCGGCCTGGCCGAGGGCGGGCTGCAGCCCCGAGGTCGGGCAGGCCTTCATGCACTCGCTGCAGCGCAGGCAGCGTGCCAGGAAGGCGGCCTCGTCCTGAGCGCCCGGCGGCCGCAGCAGGCGCGTGTCGGCCGCGGTCGGGCGCACGCCGACGGCGAGCAGGGCGCCGGCGGCGAGGCCGCCGGCGCCCGCCGCGAGCAGCGTGCGCCGCCCCGGGTCGTACTCGCGCCAGGGCCCGGCGGGGACGCCCCGGCCGATGCCCATGACTCCGGCGCTCGGACAGGCGACCAGGCAGTCGAGGCACATCGTGCACTCCGACGTGGTCACGCGGGCCGCGCCTTCGCCCGGCAGGTCGATGGCTCCGAGCCGGCACGAGTCGGCGCACGGGCCGCAGCGCGAGCAGCCGGCGCCGACCAGCGGGCGCAGCACCTGCACCTTGGCGATGAGCCCGAGCAGGGCGCCGAGGGGGCAGAGGTAGCGACACCAGAAGCGGTCGGCGAACAGGTTGAGCGCGACGACGGCGAGGAAGACGAGCAGGATGACGAGTGACTGCTCGAAGCGCGGCGGCGTGACCGGCAGCACGCTGCCGCGGAAGGTCGTGTCGACCCAGTCGACCAGAGGGTCGAGCGCCGGCCACTGCAGGGCGAGCCGTTGCGCCTCGGTGACGAGGTAGTCGAAGGCCGGCAACAGTGACACCGTCGCCGTGCGCGTGAGAATCGTGATCGGGTCGAGCGCGAGGAGGGTCAGCACGCCGAGCGCCGCCATGCCCACGATCGCGAGCAGCAGCACGTACTTCGTGACCCGGAGACGCGGCGGCACGCGGGCCTCGAGGCGCCGCGCCGTGCCGAAGCGGAACCAGCCGAGGAGCGTGCCCAGAGGGCAGAACCACCCGCACCAGACGCGGCCGACGACGACGGTGACGGCGACCGTCACGAGAGCCCAGGCGAGGCGCTCGAGCCACTCGCGCGCGGCGACCATGGTGGCGAGCGCGGTGAGCGGGTCGAAGCGGAAGAAGAGGTCGGTCCACGGCAGCGGGTCGCGCCGCTGCAGGCCGCTGAAGAGCAGGAGGACGAACAGGCAGAGGGCGGCGACCTGAACGACGCGGCGGAGCAGGCGGAGTCTCCGCCAGGTCGTGCCGCCGCGCCTCCGGCCCTCGCCCATCGCCTCACCCCGTCCCGGCCGCAGCGCCGCGCCGATCGTGTGGCGCGGGCGGGGGCGGCCCTTAGGTGAGCCTCATGGTAGTGGCAAGCCGGGGCGCGCGCACCCCTCGGTGCGCCGCGCAGCCGCCGTCAGACGAGCAGGGCGCGCAGCGACTCAGCAGCGGCGCGGGCCTGCGCGCCGGCCTTCGCGAAAGCGCGCGCCTGGTCTCCCAAGGCGTCTCCGGCATAGGTGACGAAGGCTTCGTGGTAGTCGGCGATGGTGTCCTCGACTGCCGCCATCTGCTCGCCGGCGGCCGGCCAGGTCACCGCCGGTTCGCCGCCGAGGATCGCGGCGTACGGCGAGCCGTCGAAACCCCGCAGCGGCTCGAGGGACCCCTCCTCGATCTGTCGACGGAGCGTCGTCAGTTTCTCCACACGATCGTCGTGCGCGCAGAGAAGCTCCTCGAGTTTCGTCTGCCACGCCGTGTCGGGCGCGATCACCCCGGCTGCAGCGGCGAAGTCGGCGCCGGCGCGCTCGGCCTCGAGTGCGAAGCGGAAGGCCGACCCGAAGTTCACGATGCTGGGGAAGTCGCGAGCCACTGTGGTCTCCTTTGTCCTGTCCGTCAGGCTGACCGGCCCGCCCAGTGCCTCGGGGCCGGCCGGTTGGGCGTCGGGGCCACTCTACCCGGGAGGGGCCCTGAGCCCACACGCGCCGCTCGCTCGCGCCACGCCGCGCCGTTCGGCCCGGTCCGTCCGCCGCGCCACTCATCCCGATGCCGCGTCCGCACCGTGCGGCGGTTCGGGGTCTTGAGCGGGTGTGACGCGAGAGGGGCGGCGCCTGACGGCCCCTCCGCAGGCGCGCGAACGGCGAAGGGCCCCGGCCGTTGTACGGCCGGGGCCCTTCGCTCAGACCGGCGAATCGGCTCGCCCGTCGTGCGGGCGCCGCCACCGGCGGTCGTTCAGCTCGCGGCCTGCGCCTTCAGCTCGTCGATGCGCTGGTTCTTCTTCTTCGCCACCATGAGGAATGCGTGCGGCACGTCGTGCATCACGCCCTTGGACTGCTCGGCCGCCTCCTTGTAGTAGGCGACGAGAGTCTCTTCGTTCTTGATCGCCTTCGCGAGGGCGGTCGCGAGATCGGCGTCGTCGCCGAGCTCCACGTCGATGACGTAGTCATCCGGCTCGAGGCTCCTGAACGCGTAGCAGCCCTCGATGCCGTCGGTGATGACGCCGTAGTACGTGCGCTGGACGTTGGCGACGAACTTGTGGTTGGCCTTCGCGTACGCGGTGAAGGTCTCGGCGTGGTCGGGGAAGCGCTTCGCGAGCTCCTCGTAGTACCCGGCCGTCGCCTCCTCCATCTCGCGCGCGAAGGAGATGCCCTCTGAAGCTGTGTGGAGTGTCATAGACAGCCCATCCCCTCTGTCAGAACCAGCGCTGGATGACGACCTTGGTATCGGTGAAGAAGCGGATCGCGTCCTTGCCCTGCGTGTGCAGCGTGCCGAAGAACGAGTCCTTGAGGCCGCCGAACGGGAAGAACGCCATGGCCGCCGTGATGCCGATGTTGATGCCGACGTTGCCGCTGACCACGTTGTACTGGAAGTGGCGGGCGTTCGCGCCGTTCTGCGTGAAGATCGAGTGGCCGTTGCCGAACGGGTTGGCGTTGGTGATCTCGATCGCCTCGTCGAGGTCCTTGGCGCGCATGATGCTCATGACCGGGCCGAAGATCTCCTCCGAACCGACGCGGGAGTCCGGACGCACGTTCTTGAAGATGGTCGGACCGACGAAGCAGTTCTCGGGGAGACCGCCCTGGACGCTGAAGTCGCGCCCGTCGAGGACCAGCTCCGCGCCCTCCTCGAGCCCGATGTCGATGTACTTGAGGACGTTCTGCTTCTTGGCCTCGTCGCGCAAGGGGCCCATCTGGACGGACTCGTCGAGCCCGTACCCGATCTTGATGTTCTTGACCTTGTCCACGACGCGGGCGACGAAGTCCTCGTAGAACGCGTCGTCCTCGCCGACGATGACCGCGTTGGCGGCGGCGAGGCAGCGCTGGCCGGCGTTGCCGAAGAAGGAGGTCATCATGCCGGAGACCGTGTTCTCGACGTCGCAGTCCGGCATGATGGTCATGAAGTTCTTGGCGCCGCACTGGGCGATGACGCGCTTGCCGGTCTCGCCGCAGCGCTTGTAGATGACGTCACGGCCGACGGGGGTCGAGCCGACGAAGGTGATGCCCTGGATGTCGGGGTGATCGAGCATGCCGCTGACCACCGTGCGGCCGCCGTGGACCATGTTCCAGACGCCCGGCGGGAACCCGGCCTCTTCGGCCAGTTCGCAGAGGAAGGTCTGGCTGTTCGGCACTTCACTCGAGGGCTTGAGCACGACGGTGTTGCCGGTGGCGACCGCGTAAGGGATCGACCAGAGCGGGATCATCCAGGGGAAGTTGAAGGGGCCGATGACGCCGAACACGCCCAGAGGCGTCGGCATGCACCACTCGTCGATGCCGCGGGCGACGTCCTCGGAGATGTAGCCCTGCATCAGCGTCGGGATGCCGCAGGCGACCTCGACGTTCTCGATGCCGCGCCGCGACTCGCCGCGCGACTCGTCGATGCACTTGCCGTGCTCCTGCGTCTGGATGCGGCTCGCCTTCTCGAAGTTCTCCTCGAGGAGGGCCTTCAGGTTGAAGAGCAGGCGCGACCGCGCGAGCGGCGTGGTGCGGCGCCAGTCGTGGTAGGCCTCCTGGGCGGCCTGGACGGCGGTGTCGATCTCTTCCTTCGTCGAGATCGGCACCTTGGAGATCGTCTTCATGGTGGCCGGGTTGACGACGTCGACGATCTCGCCCTTGGACTCGACCCACTCGCCGTCGATGTAGTTCTTGAGGACCCTTACTTCCTTGATCGGTTCGTCAAGGATTGCCATCTATGTTCCTCCTGTCTTCGATCTGTGTGGACGAGCAAACAGGCGTGGTCTCGACGTCGCCCACGGGCGCCGGGAGCGGACGGCCGGTGCTCCGGCGACCGACGCGCGGCCGAGACACGGATCCGTGTGTCATGCTTCCGTGCGCCCGGCGCTCCGGCCCGGGCAACGCACGTGGCTACCACCCCCTACCGGCATTCAGGTTCGCAGAAGTACGGCCGGAGCCCTGACTGCGGCTTCGGCGCAACGCGGGCGCTCCGGGCGGAGCGCAGCGGCCAAGCACTGTACGTGTGGTCTCACCGCGATCGCGGATCCTCCCCTCGAGCCACTTCGCATCGGTACAGCGGCGCCCTTAGCATATGCCCGTTTGTACGGCGATGCGATGCCACGCGGTCGGGTGGGGACGGCGGTGCGTCGCATCGGGCGCCGGCCCGTGAGCCCGTCGGTCGGCGTGGGGTGGGACGGCGGAGACGGGTCGCGGTGCGCGAGCCGCCCGCGGGGCGCGCGGGCCCACCGCGTTGCCAACAAGAAGGGGAGGGCGGGGCCGTGAGGCCCCGCCCTCCCCGAACCGTCGTGTGAGGAGCGCTTACGCGCGGGTCACCACTGCTTGTTGACGGTGCCCTCCCACGTGCCGACCTTCTTCTCCTTCTTCTCCGCCTCGGTGAACCAGCGCGACGTGACGCACTTGGTCTCGGTGAAGAAGCGGATGCCGTCGAGACCGAATACGTGGCTCTCGCCGAAGAACGACTGCTTGTGGCCGGCGAACGGGAAGAAGCTCACCGGCACCGGGATGCCGACGTTGACGCCCACCATGCCGGCGTGCGTGCGGCGGGCGAACTCGCGTGAGTAGTAGCCGCTCTCGGTGAAGACGCAGGAGCCGTTGGCGAAGCGGCTGTTGTTCATGAGGGTGATGCCCTCTTCGAAGTCGTCGACCCTCTTGACGGAGCAGACCGGGCCGAAGATCTCCTCACGGCCGATCTCCATGTCCTCGGTGACGTTGTCGAAGATCGTCGGGCCGACGAAGAAGCCGTTCTCGAAGCCCGGCACGACGCAGTCGCGACCGTCCAGGAGAAGGTCCGCGCCCTCTGCGACGCCCTTGTCGATCCAGCGCTTGACGAACGCCTGATGCTCGGCCGAGACGACGGGGCCGAGCTCGGTCTTGGGGTCGTAGGAGCAGCCGACGACGCGCTGCTTGGCGTACTTCAGCATGTAGCCGATGAACTCGTCGGCGACCTTGTTCTCGACGACGATCACGGGCAGCGCCATGCAGCGCATGCCGGCGCAGCCGAAGGTCGAGTTGATGATGCCGGCGGCGGCGCGCTCGAGCGAAGCGTCGGCGAGCACGAGGCCGTGGTTCTTGGCTTCGGTCTGGGCCTGGACGCGCTTACCGTGAGCGGCGGCCGTCGAGTAGACGTGCAGCCCGACCTTGGTGGAGCCCACGAAGCTCACGCCGCGCACCAGCGGGTGCGTCATCAGGAGCTCGGCCTCGTTGCGCGAGCAGGTGACGGCGTTGACGACGCCCGCGGGAAGGCCGGCCTCATAGAGGAGCTCGAGCAGGCGCATGCCGGTCGTCGGCACCATGCTGGCGAGCTTGAGCACGAGGGTGTTGCCGGTGACGATGCACAGCGGCAGCATCCACCCGAAGGGGATCATGCCGGGGAAGTTGAACGGGGCGATGCCGGCGAAGACGCCGAGCGGCTCGCGGTAGCTCACGGTGTCGTGCCCTGTGGACACGTTCATGAGCGACTCGCCCTTCATGGTCATCGGGGCCGAGACCGCGACCTCGCAGCCCTCGATGATCTTGACGATCTCGCCGCGCGCCTCGTCGAGGTTCTTGCCGAGCTCGCGCGAGCAGAGGTAGGTGAGCTCCTCCGCGTTGTCGCCGAGAAGCTGCTTCCACTTGAAGATGACCTGGGTGCGCTTCTGGATCGGCAGGCGCGACCAGCTCTCGAACGCCCACTGCGCGTTCTGGATGGCCTCCTCGACCTCTTCCTTGGTGCAGCACGGGGCTTCGGCGAACACCTCGCCGGTGCTCGAGTCGGTGACCGGCATGTACGTGTCGGTCGTCGACTCGAGCCACTCACCGTTGACGCAATACTGCAGGGTCCTGATTTCAGTCTCGACTGTCGCCATCTCTTTCCTCTCGTATCGTCACCCCTCGCGCGCTTGGGGGCGCTGCGAGACGCAGACTCACTCCTACCACCAGACAGGCATCGCCTCGACGTGTCGTTCGGGAGCCTCGCATCGAGCCGGCGGGCGGCCGACGCACAGGTCGCGGCGTGGGTCAGCGTGTCTCATGCGTCCGTGCGGCGGGCGTGGTCGGCCCGTCCGCGGACGTCGTTACCACCTCCCGCCGGGACTCGGTTTCGGAGGAGCACTACGAGAGCCTTGACTCCACTATGCGCAGCGCGGGCGCCCCTGGCGGAGCGCCGCAGTCGCGTAGTGTACGAGTGGAAGAGCCTCGCGTAAAGCCGGAGTGGGCCGAGATGCTGGTGGTTCGTGGCATTTGCTCACTATCGCCGCGAGAATCGTAGCTCTCCCGGTGCGAAGGCACGGTGCTGATGGTTTGGACGGCGCTGGTACTTCAAAGCGGCGAATGCGGCCGTGGGCGGACCGCCGCCCGGCTTGCTGCCGGCCGACCGATGTGCTTCTCGTCAGCTGTACTTGACCCGCGGGTCGAGCCAGGTGTAGGCGACGTCGACCATGAGATTGCTGACGGTGACGAGCACCGCGGCGAAGAGCACCGTCCCCATGATGAGCGGTGTGTCCTGGGTCTGGATCGCGTTCCACGCCTGCCAGCCGATCCCGGGGACGCCGAAGACGACCTCGATGACGAGCACACCGCCGAGGAACCAGCCGAAGTCGAGCCCGAGCAGTGTGATGATCGGGCTCCACGAGTTGCGCATGATGTGGCGCCACACGACGACGCGCTCGGGCAGCCCCTTGGCACGCGCCGCCTTGACGTAGTCGGCGTTGAGTATGTCGAGCATGCTCGAGCGCAGCATGCGCGAGTACCAGGCGGCGCCTCCGACGCCGAGCGTCAGCCCCGGCAGGATGCCGTATATCGGCTGCGTCCAGCCCTCGT
>JAFGAW010000295.1 GCA_016933475.1 Thermoleophilia bacterium | reverse complement strand
GTGTTGACGGCGATGAACTCGACGCCCTTGACACCGGTGTCGACCATGCGGTTCACCGCGTTGGTGCCGGCGCCGCCCACGCCGACGACCTTGATGGTCGTGACGTAGGGCCGGCCCTTCACCGGCTGGTCGGCGCCCAGCGGGTCGGCCGGCCGCACGCTGTCGTTGGTGCGCCGGAAGAGCTCGCTGAGCCCGTCCTTCATGCTAGGTCGCTCGGCCATTGAGCACCTCCCGCGCGAGGGCGCGGTACGCCTCTGCCCCTCTCCCCTTGGGGTCGTACTTGAGGACCGAGCTGCCGATGACCGGCGCCTCGGCGAACTTGATCGTCTTGCGCACCACGGTGTCGAACACGAGCGGACCGAAGTTCTCGCGCAGCACCTCGACCGACTCTCTGCCGTGCAACGTGCGAGCATCGAAGAGGGTCGGCAGGATGCCCTTGATCTTGACGTCCGGGTTGAGGTTCTCGCGGATCATCTCGAGGGTGCGCTCGAGCTGCAGAAGCCCGCGCAGCGAGAGGTACTCGCACTGCACGGGGACGATGACGCCCTCGGCTGCCGTTAGAGCGTTGATCGTGAGCAGGCCGAGCGACGGCGGCGTGTCGATCAGGATGTAGTCGTACCGCTCCCGGACCGGGTCGAGGGCGCGCTGCAGGGCGCGCTCGCGGCCGATCATCTGCGAGAGCGCCATCTCGGCGCCGGCGAGGTCGATGGTCGAGGCCGCCACGTCGAGCTCGCGCTCGTAGATGACTTCCTCGATCGGCGTGCGGTGCACGAGCACGTCGAACATGCTCGTCTCGAGCTTCTCGGTATCGACCCCCTGGCTCATGGTCAGGTTGCCCTGGGGGTCCATGTCGACGGCCAGCACGCGCAAGCCGTGCTCACGGAGGGCGGCTCCGAGGTTGACCGTCGAGGTGGTCTTGGCGACGCCGCCCTTCTGATTGGCGAAGGCGATGACGTGCGTCATGGGGTCCCGCTCCTCTGTTGCCACCACGTCAGGGCTGAGTTCGCCCCGGCTCGAAGAATCCCTGCACGCGGCGAGCCCCACAGGGGACTGTGGGGCTCGCCGCGTGCACCCTTCATGACCGGGCGGTCGGATCGACGCCCCGTGGGTCAGGCCTTCTGCCCTTCGCCCTCCTCGTCGGCGACGGGCTCTTCGTCGTCGGCCACGAGCTCCTCGTCGCCCTCGTCGTCGGCCACGAGCTCCTCGTCGCCCTCTTCGTCGGCCACGAGCTCCTCGTCGCCCTCGTCCTCGCCGCCGGCCTCGAGCTCGAACTCCTCGTCGTAGTCTTCGTCGCCGACGAACTCCTCCTCGTCCTCTTCCTCTTCGCTGACGATCGAGGAGATGGCGCGCTTGAGGAACCGCACACGCGTGCCGCGACCGACCTCGAGCTCGATCCAGTCGTCGCCGATCTTGCGCACGGTGCCGAACATACCGCCGATGGTGACCACCTCGTCGCCGCGCTTCATCATCGCCACCATCTCGCGGTGCGCCTGCTTCTGGCGACGCTGCGGGCGGATGGCGAGGAAGTAGAAGATGCCGAAGAAGACGAGGATCCAGATGAGGAGTATTCCGGTCTGACTGCCCAATCGACTCAACCTCCTGCGCGGTGGCGCGCGATGACCGATTCTGCGAACTCTGTGAACGCGCCCGCACGGATCGCCGCACGGGCTCGCTCGGTCAATCGTATCAGAACGCGGAGGTTGTGGAGACTCAAGAGCTGGGCCGCCAGCATCTCCTTCTGCAGCACGAGGTGGCGCAGGTAGGCGCGCGTGAAGCCGGCACAGGCCGGGCAGTCACAGCCCTCGTCGAGCGGGCGCAGGTCGCGGGCGAAGCGCGCATTGCGCAGGTTGAGGCGCCCGTCGCTCGTGAGCGCCGTGCCGGTGCGCGCCATACGGGTCGGCAGGACGCAGTCGAAGACGTCGACCCCGCGGCGGATCACCTCGATCAGCCCCGCGGGGTCGCCCATGCCCATGAAGTAGCGCAGGCGCTCGCGCGGCAGCAGCTCGTCCATCAGCTCGACGGTGGCCAGCATCTCTTCACCGCGCTCGCCGACCGAGAGCCCGCCGATGGCGTAGGCGTCGAAGCCGATGCCGAGGAGCTCCGCCGCCGAGCGGCGGCGGAGCTCCTCGTCGACCCCGCCCTGCACGATGCCGACGAGCAGCTGGTCGCGGCGGCCGTGGGCCTCCCGGCAGGCGGCCGCCCAGCGCGTCGTGCGCTCGACGGCCGCGACGAGCTCGTCGCGAGCGAGCATGCCGGGGGCGCACTGGTCGAAGCACATGACGATGTCGGCCCCAAGGCGCTCCTGGACCTCCATGGCGAGCGCCGGGGTGAAGACGTGACGCGAGCCGTCGTACACCGAGCTGAACTCGACCCCGTCGTCGGTGACGAGGCGCGTGTCGGCGAGGCTGAACACCTGGAAGCCGCCGGAGTCGGTGAGGATCGGCCCCGGCCACTGCATGAAGCCGTGCAACCCCCCGTGCAGGGCGACGATCTCGGCGCCGGGGCGGAAGTAGAGGTGGTACGTGTTCGCCAGCACGATCCCGGCGCCGAGTGCGGCGAGGTCGCGCGGCGCCACCCCCTTGACCGTCGCCTTGGTGCCGACGGGCATGAAGCACGGCGTCTCGACCGCGCCGTGCGGGGTCTCGAGGCGGCCGAGGCGGGCGCGCCCGTCGGCCGCCTCGACGGTGAACGCGAACCCCTTCGC
>JAFGAW010000294.1 GCA_016933475.1 Thermoleophilia bacterium | reverse complement strand
GTGCTCGCTGCCGGCACCCGGTACACGCCCTCGAAAAAAGTCTCCGGGCGGTGATCGAGCAGGCCGTGCTCGAGGTACTCGAAGACGACCTGGTCGTCGGGGCGCGCGGCCACCTCCGGGTCCTGCAGCAGCGCCTTGATCTCGCTGGCGAAGAGCAGGCTCCCCGACACCGGAGAGCGCGCGTAGTACAGCGGCTTGATGCCGAGATGGTCGCGGCACAGCACGAGGCGGCCGGCCGTGCGCCCCGCGCCGGTGCCTGCCTCGCCGCCCGCCGCGGCCCCCCCGGGAGTGCGAAAGTCGGCGATCGCCAACGCCCACCTGCCGTTGAAGCGCGCCGCGCAGGCGTCGCCCCACTGCTCGTAGGCGTGGACGATGACCTCCGCGTCGCCCACCGTGGCGAAAACGTGACCCAGCTCCTCGAGCTCGACGCGCAGCTCGTCGCCGTTGAGGACCTGACCGTCGCAGACGAGCCAGACGGTCTCGTCCTCGTTGGCAAGGGGCTGCCGGCCTTCGGCCCCTTCGCCGGCGGCGAGCCGGCGATGGCCGAGGCTGACGGCGTCGCGCTCCAGGGCGCCGCCGCCGTCCGGGCCGCGGTGCGCGAGCACCGCGGCCATGCGGGCGAGGAGCGCGTGATCGGGCGGTCCGGCGAAGCCGAAGATGCCGCTCATGGGCGGGTGACTCCCTCGCGTCGTTCACCGTCGCGCGGCCGGCCTCCCGGCCGGCCGCGCGAGACACCCTATCACAGCACCGTTGCCCGCCCTCGGCGGCCGCCGATAGACTCGGGGCGCCCTGCCGATCTCTCCCGGAGGCGCCCATGCCGGCGGTCCGCACCCAGTTCCCGCACGAGGTCGACCTGCTCGAGTACGTGTGGATCCCCATGGCCGACGGCGCCCGTCTCGCCGCCCGCGTCTGGCTGCCGCGCGACGCCGCGCCGGCCCCCGTCCCCGCTATCCTCGAAGCCCTCCCCTACCGCCTGAGCGACGGCACGGCGGTGCGCGACGCGCCCATCCACCGCTACCTCGCCGGGCACGGCTACGCCTGCGTGCGCGTCGACCTGCGCGGCGCCGGCGAGTCGGACGGCCTGCTCACCGACGAATACGCCCCTCAGGAGCAGCGCGACCTCCTCGAGGTCATCGCCTGGATCGCCGCCCAGCCGTGGTGCGACGGCAACGTGGGGATGACCGGCATCTCGTGGGGCGGCTTCAACAGCCTGCAGCTCGCCGCCCTGCGGCCGCCGGCGCTCAAGGCGATCATCACCGCCATGTCGACCGACGACCGCTACGCCGACGACGTCCACTACAAGGGCGGCTGCGTGCTCGCCACCGACCTCCTGCACTGGAGCTGCTGCATGCTGAATTGGCAGTGCCAGCCGCCGCACGAGGTCGCCGTCGGCGAACGCTGGCGCGAGCTCTGGAGGCAGCGTCTCGAGCACAACGAGCCCTGGGTCCACCACTGGCTGGCCCACCAGCGCCGCGACGACTACTGGCGGCACGGCTCGGTCTGCGAGGACTACGGCGCCATCGAGGTGCCGGTCTACGCGATCGGCGGCTGGATCGACGGCTATACGAACTCCGTGCTCCGCCTCCTCGCCGGGCTCGAGGGGCCGCGCAAGGGGCTCATCGGCCCCTGGCCGCACACCTGGCCGATGCAGTCGGTGCCCACGCCCGAGATCGGCTACCTCCAGGAGGCCCTGCGCTGGTGGGACCACTGGCTCAAGGGCATCGACACCGGGATCATGGACGAGCCCATGCTGCGCGTGTGGATGGAGGAGTACGTACCGCCGCGGCCGCTGCTCGAGCACCAGCCCGGACGCTGGGTCGCCGAGGAGGAGTGGCCGTCGCCGCGGATCGCCGCACGCGCCCTGCGGCTCGGCGCCGACGGCGTGCTGCGGGGAGCCGCAGGGGGCAGCGTCGACCCGGAGGCCGCGGCGGCCGGCGGCGCCGACGAACGCGGCCGGCTGCGCATCCGCGGCGCCCAGCTCTGCGGCGCCGACGCCGGCGCCTGGTGCGCCGAGGCTCAGCCCTCGGACTGGGCGCCTGACCAGCGCGCCGCCGAGGGCCAGTCACTGGTCTTCACCTCGGCGCCGCTCGCCGCGGGCCTCGAGATCCTCGGCCACCCGGTACTGCGCCTGCGCTTCGCCAGCGACCGCCCGCTGGCCCTCGTGGCGGCACGCCTCGCCGATGTCGCTCCCGACGGCGTCTCGCGCGTCGTCGCCCAGCAGGTCTTCAACCTCACGCACCTCGCCGGCCACGCCGAGCCGCAGGCGCTCGAGCCCGGCCGGGAGTACGAGGCGACGGTGCCGCTCGACGCCGCCGCCCACGCCTTCCCGGCCGGCCACCGCCTGCGCCTCGCGCTCTCGCCCACCTACTGGCCGTGGGCCTGGCCGTCGCCCGAGCCCGTGACCCTCGAGGTCGTCGCCGGCGACTCGCGGCTCGAGCTGCCGGTGCGGCCGCCACGGGACGCCGACGCCGAGCTGCCCGCCTTCGGCCCCCCGGAGGTCGCCGCCGGGCTCGGCGAGCGCACCGTCGGCGGCGGGCCCGGCGGCCGCACGTACACGCGCGACCTCGCCGACGACAGCCTCACCTGGACGTTCACCTACGTGGACGGCGGCGCCGTCGTGCTACCGAACGGCTGGGAGACCGAGGAGCACAACGAGGTCAGCTACGCGATCCGCGAGGGCGAGCCCCTCAGCGCCCGTGTCTCCGTGAGCGTCGAGTCGGTGCTGATTCGCGGCACCCAGGGGCGGTTCCGCATCGTCGCCCGTGGGGAGATGACCTGCGACACGCAGCACTTCCACGTCAAGGAGAGCGTCTCGGTGCGCGAGGGTGGCGTTCGATCGGCATCGAGCGGCGGCCACCCGGGCGACCCGGCGGCGATGCCGGGAGAGGATGTCACCGCGGGAGCAGGCGGTGGGAGAGCCGGCGGTGCAGGAGCCGACGCTCCTGACGCCGATGGCGGGCGCGAGGTGTTCGCGCGCGCGTGGGAGCGCAGCTTCCCTCGTGACATGGTCTGAGAGCGGGAGCCGACAGCGTCCGGCGGGGAGGCCGGAGCCGTGTCTGACGGCGAGAGGAGGACGGCATGTACATCGGCGCCCACGTGAAGGCCTCGGGCGGGGTCTGGAAGGCGATCGAGAACGGCGTCGAGCTGGGCTGCGAGGCGATCCAGTTCTTCGCGGGCAGCCCGCGCACCTGGGCGCCGATGGTCTACAAGGAGAAGGACGCGGCGCGCTTTCGCGAGGCGCGCGCCGCGTCCCCGATCCGCTACGCCGTCATCCACACGATCTACCTGATCAACCTGGCGACGACCAACGAGGAGTTCTACGAGAAGTCCGTCGCCGCCCTCGTCGCCGCCGCGCGTTCGGCCGAGCAGCTCGGCGTCGACGCGATCGTCACCCACATCGGCTCACATCAGGGCGCCGGCTTCGAGGCCGGCTTGACGCGCGTGCAGCACGCCCTCGGCGAGGTGCTGGCGGAGGTAGGGGACTCCGAGGTCCGTGTGCTGCTCGAGGACACGGCCGGCGCCGGCGGCACCATGGGGGTCAACTTCGACGAGCTCGGGGCGATGATCGACTCGGTCGGTGGCGACCCGCGCATCGGTCTGTGCCTCGACACCTGCCACCTCTTCGCCGCCGGCTTCGATCTGCGCACGCGTGAGGACATCGACCGGGCGCTCGAGGCGCTCGACGCCGCCTGCGGCCTCAAGCGCCTCGAGCTCCTCCACGTCAACGACTCGAAGACGCCGCTCGGCTCGAACCGCGACCGGCACGCCAACATCGGCGAGGGCGAGCTGGGTCTCGCAGCCTTCCGCGAAATCGTGAACCATCCGGCCTTCGCCGAGCTGCCCGGCATCCTCGAAGTGCCAGGGTTCGACGGCGAAGGCCCCGATCTGCGCAACATCGAGCTGCTGCGCAGCCTGCGGACCGACGCGTGAGCGCAGGCACGCGGCGCACCGTCGTGATCGCCCAGACCACCGGCCATGCTCTCGCCCACATCTGGCGCACGGCGCTGGAGGCCGAAGGGATCCCGGCGATCGTCTCCGGCGAGTTCCTCGGTCGCCTCTACGCCGGCATACCGCAGGTCGCGGCGGTCACCGTGACCGTCTTCGAGGAGGACGCGGAGCGCGCGGTCGCCCTGCTCGCCGCAGATGACGGTGATCCCGGCGCGGAGGACGAGATGAGGAGAGACGGCGACCCGACCGAGGACGACCGGTCGGCGGCCGACCGCGATTCGCCGCACGGGGGCGAACGTCGCACGCGCTGAGCCGGCGGCCGCATCGCGCACCCGGGTCCGACCACCTCCATACGACGCCCCGTCCCGGTGCCCCGTCGGAGGCCGGGTATACTCGGGGTGCGCCGCACGGCGCCACCGCCACGCCGGACTGCGAGGTGACGCGATGGATCTGGTCCCAGTGACGAGCGTGAACGACACCGGTCTCGCCAATGTCATCGTCGGCGTCCTCGAACAGGCCGGCATCGAGGCGGTGGTGAGCGGCAGCGGGCGCGAGGACGCCCTGCCGACGCCGTCGGTCTCGCCCTTCCGGGTGCTGGTGCGCGAGGCCGACGCCGACCGCGCGCGTGACGTCCTCGCCCAGTACGAGACCATGCCTGAAGAAGAGGACGAGGACGTCTAGCCTGCGTGCTATCATTTGCCCTTCGGACAGGCCCTCCCCAGCCCTTTCGGGCTGCCCGGCGTGAGGAGTGATGACGGTTGGGACTCTTCGGACGCGGTAAGCGCGACACCTCGGGCTCCGTCTGCGCGGAGTGCGGCCGGTCGCTGCTCGCCGGTGAGTTGACGCACCGCATCGTCGACGAAGACGGTAACGAGCGCCTGATCTGCTCGCTCTGCGGCCGACCGTCGGCGGAGAAGGGTAAGGCGCACGTCTTCACGGGCTCCGCGCCCGAGCCCGGCGACAAGGACCGCAGCGACAGCGACACGTTCTGGCGCGCCCTCAAGGAGAAAGACGCACAGATCGAGCACCTCGAGGCCCGCCTCGCGCGCAGCGAGGCCGAGCGGCAGGAGCTCGCGGGTCAGCTCGCCCTCCTGCGAGCAGAGTCGGAGGGGGCAGCCCCGGTCTCGCCAGAGACTGCGGTCCTCCTCGCCGACGACGAAGTCACCGGCGAGCACGCACTCGCCGCCGAAGCACCGTACGACGAGCAGGGCGTGGCTGAGGCGCCGCCGATCGATGCCCCGCAGCCGGAGGCACCGCCGGCCGTGGCCGCGCTCGACGAAGCGGCGTACGGCGAGGAGAGCGAGGCGCCGGCCGAGGAGCCCGCGATCGAGACGGGCCACGCGGCCGAGGCCGGCGAACCGGCGGCGGGCGAGGACACGGCCGCTATACCGGCCCTCGCCGAGGCCGCCGCGGCGGCGGGCGCGGACGACGCCGGCGAGAGCACGATCGTCCCCGCCGACGAGCCCGACGAGGGCGTGTCGTCGCTCACACTGCTCCAGCGAGGCGTCGACATCCTCAACGTCAGCCCGGTGCCCCGCAAGGTCGCCGACACGAGCGCCGACCTCGGCGTTCCCCAGGTCCATGTGGGCTTCGACGGGCAGACGGCAGCCGTGACCTTTCTCTGGTCGCTCGGCTGGTATCGCTTCGCCGTCGACATCGAGGGCGCCGGCAGTGTGCGCCTCGCCGAGCGCGGCTACGAAGACCGCCCCGACCTGCAGCCCAACGCCAGCGTGCGACCCGACGGCACGGTCCAGCTGGCCCCGGCGCAGCTCAGCAGGGCGGCGCGCGACCGCGAGCCGGCGACGCCCCCCGAAGAAGAGGCGTCGTCAGGCCGACGCACGCCGCGCGACGCGGCCGAGCGGCCGCCCGAGATCGTCTCGCAGTCGTTGCTCGGGCAGCGCACCGACGACGAGAAGCCCTCCTGGGAGCAGACGCAGGCGCGCGACTTCAACTGGTGAGGGCACGACGGCGGGGGCCGGCGCCACAGGCGCCGGCCCCCGCCGTCGTCTCGACCCAACGCCCCGCGGCGCCCTCCCTCTCAGAGATCCATGCCCTCCAGTGACATGCCGCCGAACATGGCCTCCATGAGCTTCTCGAGCGGCTGTGCGTCCTTCGGCGCTTCGACCTCCACCGGCTCGTTGAAGCCGTTGAGCTCGACCAGCATGGTGAAGTCCATCGCCGTCACGCCCTCTGCGTCCTCGAGGCCGGTCATGTCGAAGGCGGCCTTGGCGTCGACCTTGCGCAGGTAGAACGTCTCGACCTCGTACCACGTGTCGACGCTCACGTCCTCGAGCGCCTTCTGCAGCTGCTCGAGCTCTTTCTCGCTCTGCGCCTTGGTGCCCTGCAACTGCTGCGCAGCGTCGGCGCCGAGCTTCTCGGCCAGCTGCGGGTCGTCGAGCGCCTTCAGGAGGCTCTCGGCGAACTTCGCCGCGTCGGCCGTGCCCTTCACGTGGTAGACCTGCGTGCCGGCAAGGTCCTCGGTCCCGACCAGCTCCCAGGTCAGGTCCCACTCGTCCGGGTCGAGCCCGATGTCCTCGAGCTGCTCGGTCGGTAGGGCCCCCTCGGAGAGCTGGCCGGTCGCGTTCTTCGAGTCCTCGGCCGGGACCTTGTACCACTGGTCCTCGTAGGCGACCCAGGCCTGGTCGTCCTTCGCCCGCATCTCCATCTTGATGTTCTGGCCCATGAGACCGAAGGTCATCGACAGGTCGGCGGCGACCGGCTCGTCACTGCTCGCACCGCTCGCCTTCAGGGTGATCGGGGACTGCATGAGCGCCTGCGCCTGCGGGTCGCTGGCCGCGCTGGGGTCGCCTTCGACCTTGATCGACAGGTCGACGTTGAACGACGCGCTCATGATGTCCTGCATGGCCTGTTCGCTCTGGGCGACGATCTCCTCCGCCGTCAGCTCGGCGACCTGCGGCGCTTCGGCCGCCAGCTCTTCGCCGTCCCCGCCGCACCCGGCCGCGAAGGCCAAGACGGCGGCCAGCGCCAGGAGCGCCACCAGTACGGTCGTGAGTGTCGTGCGGTGCATCGTCTCTCCTCCCTCTCTCAGGGGTAACTGCGCGTTGATAAGCCACCGGCGGGCGGCCAGATACCTCTATCGTCCCCGGTTCGGGGGCACTTGAGCCGTCGCGGCCGGCAGCATGGACGTCTTCGGCAGGGACGCGCCGGAGCCTGCCGCCACGGGTCGGCGACCGCGCGGGCGGGCGCCCGCCGTCAGCCCCGGCGGCGCGGCGAGACGACGACCGCGCGGAAGGGCTCGTTGCCCTCGGACACGGTCTCGACGCGCGGGTGGTCCTTCAGATACAGGTGGATCACCTTGCGCTCGGCGGCCGACATCGGCTTCAGCGTGACGGCCGCGTTATCGCGCGCGACACGCGTCGCGGTGCGTTCGGCGAGCGCCCTGAGGATGCTCTCGCGACGCACACGGTAGCCCTCGGCGTCGACGACGACCTGCCTCCGCTGGCGACGGTCGCCGTTGACCACGATGGCGGCGACGTACTGCAGCGCGTCTATCGTGGAGCCGTGCCGGCCGATCAGCAGGCCGAGGTCGTCGCCGCTGATGTCGGCGCGCACGCCGTCGGGCGTCTCTGCAGTCTCGACCCCCGCATCGATGCCCATCAGCTCGAGTGTGTGCTCGAGGAAGCCGCGCAGCCGCTCGGCGGCCTCTTCGCCGTCGTCGTCGCCTTCGACGGCGGCAGGCGCCGAGGCCGACGGGGGCCGCAGGTGAGCCTCCACCTGGGCCTGGCTCTTGCCGCGCCCGAAGAAGCCGCCGCGGCTGCCCTCCTCGAGGGTGATGAACTCGACGTCGGACTCGTCGAAAGCGGGCACCACCTTGCGGAGCTGGGCGATCGCCGTGCGGCGCGCCTCTTCGATCGTCGACCCCGCAGCCACGGTCGCGAAATCAGTCTCGTCGTCCTCGACCGCCTCGTCGGGGAGATAGTCTTCGTCCACGCGACCCTCCGCCTCGAACGCCGGTCAGCTGCCTTGCGGCTCGCCGCCGGTCGGTTGCGCACTCCTGGCGGGGGTGCCCTTGCCGCCGGGCGATGTCTTGCCCCCGCCCTGGCCACCGCCGGACGGCTGCTTGCCGCCGCCCTTGGCCTGCTGGCCGGTCTTGCGCTGCTGACCGCCCTTGCCCTGCTGGCCGCCCTTGGCCTGCTGGCCACCCTTGGCCTGCTGGCCGCCCTTCGCGGGCCGCCCGCCCTTCGCCTGCTGGCCACCCTTGCGCGCGGCACCCTTGCCGCCGGGCTTGCCCGCCGCGGACTTGCCGCCCGAGCTCTTGCCGCCCGATTTCGACTCCAGGATCTCGTCACGCTGGCGGGTGCGCTCCTGCTGGGCCGCCATCATCGACTCCATGAAACGGCTGCGCTTCGGGGCCTTGCCGCCGGCCTTCGCGGTGACCGGCGCAAGCTGGCGGATGATGAGCTGCTGACCGATCGTCCACAGGTTGGTGGTGATCCAGTAGAGGAAGAGGCCGGCGGGGAAGTTGATCAGGATGATGACGAAGATGAACGGCATCGCCCGCATCATCCACTTCTGCCGCGGGTCCGACATCGTCGTCAGGGTGAGCTCGGTCGAGATGAGCTGGGTGACCACGTAGATCACGAGCAGGACGGTGTTGGGCTCGCCGAGGCTGTCGATCCAGAGGAAGCTCGCGGTGTTGATCTCCTCGGTGCCCCGGATGGCGTAGTAGAGACTGATGAACACCGGCAACTGCAGCAGCAACGGCAGACAGGAGGCGAACGGGTTGACGTGGTGCTCCTGGTAGAGCTTCATCGTCTCCGCCTGGAGCTTCGCCCGGTCGTTCTTGTACTTCTTCTGCAACTCCTTGATCTGGGGCTGCACGACCTGCATGGACTGAGCGCTGCGGTACTGCTTCCAGGTCAGAGGGAAGAGGATGAGCCGGACGATGATCGTCAGGACGATGATCGACAGCCCCCAGGCGACCTCTTCGAGGCTCGCCGGCATGAGGCCGTGGATGCTCGTCAGGGCCCAGTGGAGCAGGTCGACAAGCTGGCTGATGATCGGTACAGAGCTCAAGAAGGCACTCCGGTGTGAAGAAGGTCGTCAGTCATGGCGCGGCGGCACCGGGTCGAGGCCGCCGTTGTTGAACGGGTTGCAGCGCAACACGCGCCAGGCGGCCAGGCCGCTGCCGCGCAGCGCCCCGTGCACGCGCATAGCCTCGATGGCGTAGTTCGAACAGCTCGGGTAGAAGCGGCAGCGCGGGCCGACGAGAGGTGAGATCACGACCTGGTAGACGCGCACCAGGGCGATGAGGACCTTGCTCACGACGACGGCTCCGAGGGCGACCCCGCGAGGAGGCCGGCGCGCTCGAGCAGGTCGCGGACGGCCGCGGTCACGAGCCCCTTCTCGCCCTCCTGCTGGCGAGCGACGAGCTCGAGCACCTGCGGGCGCGCGATGAAGACCACGTCGTACTCCCTTGACACGTGCG
Organism: Thermoleophilia bacterium; assembly: GCA_016933475.1. GTDB lineage: Bacteria > Actinomycetota > Thermoleophilia > UBA2241 > UBA2241 > UBA2241. The sequence goes on along the minus strand of JAFGAW010000294.1, from coordinate 26,547 downwards.
GCTCATGGGCGGCGAACGCCTCGCGCAACAATCGCTTGACGCGGTTACGCACCACGGCGCCGCCCAGCTTCTTCGACACGGACAACCCCAGCCGCGGACCTTCGGCCGGCGCGCCCTGGGCGCGCTTGAAGGCATACAGCACGAGGTGCCGTGAGGCCGTCGAACTCCCTTGCCGGTAGATGCGCTGGAAGTCGGAGGAGCGCGACAGGCGCGAGCGCTTGGCGTTCATCGGCCCGGCTCAGGCCGAGAGACGCTTGCGCCCCTTCTGCCGCCGCCGCTTGATGACCGACCGACCCGCCCGCGTGCTCATGCGCTGCCGGAACCCGTGGGTCTTCTTGCGCTTGCGGGTGTTCGGCTGATACGTCCTCTTCACGACTGCCTCGCTCGTTTGCCACTCTGCAGAACGACGAGTATAGCGGCGTCGCCGAGCGTGGGTCAACGCGACGCCCGCGCACGCCTCACTAAGCCCATGGCCGCCTTGTGCCGACATAGGGGAGAGACGGCCAGCGGACCGTGGTGAGGATGCTGCTCGAAGGACAGATCAGGCGCTTCAATCTGGCAGGGATCCTGCAGTACCTGGCGCAGGTCGGCTGCACCGGGGTGCTCGAGGTGCGCGACTTCGAGGAGTACGGCTTCATCTATCTCGTCAAAGGCAGGGTCGAGGGCATCTCACTGCCGATCACCGACGAGAAGCTGGGCAGCCGTCTCGTACGGGCCGGCTGCCTCTCCGAGCAGCAACTCGCCGAGGCGCTCATGGAGGACGCCGGCCTGTCCCACGACCAGCGCCGCGCGAAGCCCCTCGGGCAGCGGCTGATCGAGCGCGGCGTGACCGACGAGGCGACCATCCGCGGCATCATGGCCAAGCAGACCATGGACCAGGTCTTCGAGCTCGCCCACTGGCGCCACGGCGTCTTCCTCTACGACGAGCCGGAGATCATGCCCCACTTCCAGGTGGCGATCGAGGGCAACGTACAGGAGCTGCTGCTCGACGCCTACCGGCGCATCGACGAGGGCGAGCGGGCGCGCAAGGCCGCCACCGTCGTAGAGGAGGTCTGCTACGCCTGCCCTCTGACCGGCGAGTGCACCGACAAGATCCGCGCCCGCTACCTCAAGAGGGATGTCTGCCTGTGGCGCGAGATGGGCGCCGTGCTCGACGACAGCTACGAGCGCCTCAAGGACGCGCGCCAGCTCTACCGCTCCAGAGAGGACGACGAGGGGAAGATCCTCGACGCCTCGCTCGACGCGGACTGACCCGCGGCACTCCCCGGTGGTCCGCCGCAGCACGACCCGCTGCTCCCCACGTCCGCGCCGCCGCGCCGGCTCGCGTCGACGGCCGGCGGCACTCACCCGGGCCTCCCCGACCGAACAGCGCGTGTCTGGGGCCGGCGGCCCGATCGGGTGTTCGCCGGGTGGCGGCCCGGCTCAGCGCCCGAGCCGCCGCAGGGCCAGCTGACCGCAGGCCGCTTCGATCTCTCCACCGGGCGAGCGTCGCACGGTGCAGCGCACGCCTGCGGCGACAAAGCGCCTGCGCAGGCTCTCCACCTCGTCCCGGGTCGGCGCCCTGAACCCGCCGCCGGCCTCGTTGAACGGGATCAGGTTCAGGTGGTAGAGGGGTCGCCGCAAACGTGACGCGGCGGCGGCGACCTGCTCGTCGCCGTCGTTGACCCCGGGCAGAACGACCCACTCGAAGAAGAGTTTGCGCCGGGTCGCGCGCACGTGACGCGCGCAGGCGGCGAAGACGACGTCGAGCCCGAAGCGCCGGTTAAGGGGCACGAGGCGGTCGCGGAGGTCATCGGTCGCCGCGTGGAGGCTGACCGCGAGGTTGACCTGCGGTGCCTCGCGGCGCAGCCGGTCGATGCCGGGCACCACGCCGACGGTGGAGATCGAGAGGGCGCGGGCGGCGAGCGCGAAGCCCTCTGGGTCGTTGAGCAGGCTGCACGCGCGCAGGGTCTCGTCCGTGTTCAAGAGCGGCTCGCCCATGCCCATGAACACCACGTTGGTGACGCGCCGGCCCTCGGCGCGGAGGAGGCGGGCCCAGTAGAGCACCTGGTCCATCATCTCCTCGGCGCTCAGCTGGCGCGTGAAGCCCAGCCTCCCGGAAGAGCAGAACGGGCACCCGACCGCACACCCCACCTGCGAGGACACACAGACGGTGGCCCGCCGCGGGTAGCGCAGCAGGACGGCCTCGACACCGTGCCCGTCGCGTGTCGCGAAGAGCGCCTTCTCGGTGTCGCCCGCCGGAGAGCGCCAGTGCTCGACCGGCGCGAGCGCGCTGGCGGTCAGGCGCGCGGCGAGAGAGGCACGCAGCGCACGCGGCAGGACCGTCATCTCCTCGAAGTCGACGGCGAGCCCCCGCGTGAGCGCCCGATACACCTGCCGCGCGCGGTACGGCGGCGCGCCGAGTTCGGCGACGGCCGTCTCGATCTCGGAGCGCGCGATCACGGGCGCGATTGTACCGCGCCGGCAGGGAATAGTGAGCGTGGCGCGAAGCTAGCTGGACGGAGGCCACAACGGAGGTCGAGGCCGACACATGAACTCGCTGCCCATCATCATCGCGGCCGCGGCCGCAGCAGCGGTCGTCGTCCTGGTGCTCGTCGTCGTCCTCGTCTCACGCCGCCGCAGGGCGGCAGCGGCCGACGACGAATCGGCTGGGTCGTTCCTCGACTCCCGACCCCAGGACACGTTCGCAGGCCTCGGCGAGCCGGAGACCCGGCCCGAGACCGCTGACGACGAGTTCCGCCTCGACTGGGGTCGCGGCGGTGAGGAGCAGGCAGGCGCGGCTGCGCAGACGCCGCAGCCCGCCGCGCCGGACGCGAGCACCGTGGCCGCGGCGGACGAGCCGGCGGGCCCGGACGAGGGCGGATCGGCAAGCCCAGGCGAGAGCGCACCGGTGGCCGCGACGGCAGACGGAGCGGCTGTCGAGGCCACAGAGGAGACCACCGATGCGACCGAGAGTGCGGCGGTCGTCGAGGCCGACGACGTGAAGCGGGCGCAAGCCGCCGTTCACGCAGCGGGGGCAGAAGCAGAAGCCGCGACACAGGCGCCGAGTGCCGCTGACGATGCGGGTTCCGCTGACGAAGCGGGCGCCGAGACGGAAGACTTGACGGAGGCGCCGGTCGCCGGTCGCGAGACCGTCGCCGAGGTCGAGCTCGCGACCGAGGCGCCGGAGGCGGCATCGGGCGAAAGCCCGCCAGAGCCGCCGGCGCCTCACATGGTCCCCCTCTCCGACATCATCGTCACCACGAGCCGCAAGATGGTCGACCTGAACGATGCCGAGGTGCGCCGCATGCTCACCGAGCTGGTGCGCTACGAGATCGACCAGGCGTCGGAGTTCTCGGCCGCGGGCCAGACCGTCGACGCGATCCTGCAGCTGACCGAGGCCGAGAAGGTCAGCCGCACGCTCGGTATGGACGAGACGGCGGCGCGCATCAAGACGATGATGCACGAACTGCGGGACTGACGCAGACCGGCCGCCTGCGGAGCCGCTGGTCCGGCAGGCTCTGGAGAGGCGCCGGTACTCTGCCGCGCAGCCCCACCGAGCCCGGCGCCGCTAATTCGTGAGGCTCTGGAGAGGCGCCGGTATGCGCCCGCCCCGCCCCACGAAGGCGTCGTTGCCGGCTGCGCTGACAGGCATGACCGGAGCCTCACCGAAGAGGCCGCCGAGCTTCACCCACTCGCCCACCTGCTTGCCGTAGGCGGGGATGAGCCGGGCGCCGGTCGTCTTCGAGTTGATCATGCCGATCGCCATGACGTCGGCGATCACGCCGGCGAGGGCGTTGCGGCTGATGTCGCCGGGCACGACGATCATGTCGAGCCCGAGCGAGCACACGGCGGTCATGGCCTCGAGCTTCTCGATGGTGAGCGCCCCGCTCGCGGCGGCGCGCGCCATCGCGGCGTCCTCGCTCACGGGGATGAAGGCACCCGAGAGCCCGCCGGTGGACGAGGTGGCCATCGTGCCGCCCTTCTTGACGGCGTCGTTCAGCATGGCGAGCGCCGCCGTCGTGCCGGGCGCGCCCGGCTGCTCGAGGCCCATGGCCTGGAGGATCTCGGCGATCGAGTCGCCGACCGCCGGGGTCGGGGCCAGCGAGAGGTCGATGATGCCCATCTGCGCGTCGAGCATCTGCGACGCCTCGCGCGCGACGAGCTCGCCGACGCGGGTGATCTTGAACGTCGTGCGTTTGATCAGGTCGGCGAGCTCGATGAGCGAGGCGTCCGGATGGTTGGCGACCATGGTCCGCACCACCCCCGGCCCCGAGATCGCCACGTTGATGCTGACCTCGGGCTCGCCGCTGCCGTGCAGGGCGCCGGCCATGAACGGGTTGTCCTCGGGTACGTTGCAGAACACGACGAGCTTGGCGCAGCCGATCGAGTCGTGTGCCGCCGTCCGCTTGGCGAGCGCGAGCACAACATCGGCCATGCGCACGACGGCGTCCATGTTGATGCCGGCGCGGGTGGAGGCGACGTTCACCGACGAGCACACGCGACCGGTGCCGCCGATCGCCTCGGGGATCGCCTCGATCAGGGCCGCATCGCTCCTTGTGAAGCCCTTCTGCACGAGGGCGCTGAAGCCGCCGATGAAGTCGATGCCGACCTCTTCTGCGGCCGCGTCAAGGGCGTGCGCGACCTCGACGAGGTCGGCGGGGTCGTCGCTGCCGACGACCTCGGCGATCGGAGTCAGCGAGACCCGCCGGTTGACGATGGGGATACCGTACTTCTCCTGCAACTCGTGGGCGACGTCGACCAGGCGGCCGGCGCGGCGCACGACCTTGGCGTGGATGCGCTCGGCCGTGCGGCGCACCTCGCGCTCGGCGCAGTCGTCGAGCGAGATCCCCATCGTGATGGCGCGCACGTCGAGGTTCTCCGAGCGGATCATGCTGACGGTCTCGAGGATCTCCTCGGCGGTGATGAAGACCACGCGGTCGCCCCTCAGACGCGGTGCATGAAGCGGAAGATGTTCTCGTGCTGCACGTGGATCTGCAGCCCGATGCGCTCGCCCGTCGCCTCGAGCGCCTCCTTGAGCTGCGCCATCGTCGTCTCGCTCTGGTCGAACGAGACGAACATGATCATCGTGAACATGCCGTTGGCGACGGTCTGGCTCACGTCGTCGATGTTGGCGTCCTGTTCGGCGATGGTCGTGGCGACCTGGGCCAGCAGCCCGTGGCTGTCGGGGCCCAGGGCGGTGACGATGACCGTGGTCCGCATGCGAGGCTCCAGTCGAGGAAACGGGGGCGAAGTATACTATAGGCGACTCGCGACCATGCTCGTTTGCGGCCCCGACCCGCCACCCGCCTCCAGGACACGATTGACGCCTGCGACCTACCCAGACCCGATGACTGCCGCCGACTCTGGTGGGGCTCCCGCCCCCGATGCGAAGCCGGCCGGCGCTTCACCCACGGCACCGATGCCCTCGAACGAGGTGCAGCCGGCGGACGTGCCGAACGGAGAGGCCGCGCGACCGTCGTGGCTCGCCGGTCTCGACGAGGTCGACCGCCGCGTGTCGCGGCGCGTCGCCGTCGCCTGGCCGCACCCCGCCTGGTTCACGCGGCCTCTCGGGCTCCTCTCGCACTCGGCGGACCACGGCATCCTGTGGTACGGCCTCAGCCTGCTCCCGTGGCTGGCCGGCCACGCGCGGCCCTTCATCGCCTACCTCTACGTCGCCGTGCCGGTCACCCTCGTCGAAGTGCTCGGCTTCGGCATCAAGAGTGTCGTCCGCCGGCGGCGGCCGACCGTGGCCGACCCCGACTTGCCGGAGCAGATCCGGCGACCCATCACGCCGTCCTTCCCCTCCTCACACGCCAGCATGGCCGTCGTCGGCACGATGACGATGGGCGCCATGTACCCCGCCTGGGTGCCGGCGCTCCTCGTCCTGACCGCCGTGCTGTGCTTCAGCCGCGTGTACCTCGGGGTGCACTACCTCGGCGACGTCGCCGGCGGTCTCGTCTGGGGGCTCCTCTTCGGCATCGCCACCCTGTGGCTCGTCGGCCCGCCGCTGTGAGCGGACGTCCGCACACGACACTGCATGACCGCCGCCCTCCGCGGCACGCTTTCCTCGCGGCACTGGCGCTCTCCGTAGTGAGCCTGATGGCCGCCTTCGGCACCGGCGGCTGCGGCCAGCCCTCATACGACTCGCGCGCCTCTCAGGACGTCGCGGCCTCCGATCACGGACTCCTCGCCGCGACCGAGACCGTCCAGTTCGCGCGTCGCGCCGGCCCGCGCCCGACGGGGAGCTGGGGCGACATCGAGGCGCGGGCCTTCGTCACCCTCGCCTTCCAGCAGCTCGGCTACCCGACGCGAGCGCAGGAGTTCCTCGTCGGAGACCCTGCCGACCACTTGCTCTCGGCCAACATCATCGTCACGAAGGAGGGGACCTCGGGCACGACGCTCGTCGTCGGAGCGCACTACGACACCGTGCCGGGGTCGCAGGGCGCCACGGACAACGCCACCGGCATCGGTCTGCTGCTCGAGATGGCCGGCCGTCTGCGCGAGGTCGAGACGCCGAGCACGATCGTCTTCGTCGCCTTCGGCGCCCACTGGCAGGAGGCGGCCGGAGCGTCGTTCTTCGTCGAGCACCTCGAGGACTTCGAGCGCGACGCCCTCCTCGGCATGATCGACCTCGACGCGGTGGCCGGCGGCGCCGAGCTGGTCGCCTACGGCCCCGAGAACGGTGCAACGTGGCTGCAGAGCGCGCTGGCGATCGCCGCCGAGCGCAGCGACGTGACGCTGACCGAGGCCATCGCCGCGGCCGGCGGCGAGCACGGCGCCTTCGCCGCGGCCGGGATCCCGTACGCTGGGCTCGTGAGCGCCGACACCGTCACCGACGGACGAGTCGACGCAGAGCAACCCACCGCCGTCGCCGGCACCCCCCGCGACACCGTGCGCCGTCTGCTCGCCGGCGACACCGGCCTGCTCGAGCGGCAGCTCGGCGACGGGGCGCGCCTGCTCGAGGAACTGCTGACCAGCACTCTGGAGCCGCCGACATGAGACTCGGGATCGTCGGGCTGCCGAACGTGGGCAAGACCACGCTCTTCAATGCCCTGACCCACGGCCACGCCGCCGCTACCGCCTATGCCTACACGTCGGCCGAGTCGAACCGCGGCGTCGTCAGCGTGCCCGACGACCGGCTGGACCGGCTCGACGAGGTCCTGCAGACCCCCAAGAAGGTCTACGCCACGATCGATGTGGTCGACATCCCCGGCCTCGCCGAGGGTGCTTCGCAGGGTGAAGGCCTCGGCGCGCGCTTCGTCGCCGACATCCGCGGCGTCGACGCCGTCGCCCACGTCGTGCGCTGCTACCGGCACCCCGAGATCGCCGGCGCCGACGGCCCCGTCGATCCTCGCGCCGACGTCGAACTCGTCGAGACCGAGCTCGTGCTCAGCGACCTCGAGCTGGTCGAACGGCGCATGGAGAAGACGGTGAAGGCCGCACGCAGCGGAGACAAGGCAGCGCAGAGGGAGCTGGCGACCCTGGAGGGGCTCACCGCCGCCCTGCGCGACGGCGCCCGGGCGCGCGACGTCGCCCGCGAGCGCGAGGACGAGGCGCTCTACCGCGAGCTCGCTCTCGTGAGCGACCGCCCCGTGCTCTTCGTGCTCAACATCGACGACGAGGCGACGCCCGGCGAAGCCATGGAGGAGCACGCCGCCTTCGTCGCCTGGGCGCGGGAGCGCGGCGACGACGTGGTCGCCGTCGCCGCGCGGCTCGAGGCCGAGCTCGCCGACCTCGACGCCGACGAGGCCGCCGCCTTCCGCGCCGAGCTCGGCGTCGCCGCCGGCGCCGTCGAGGTCGTGCTGCGCGCGGCCTACGACGTGCTCGGCTACCTCACCTTCTTCACCGGCGACTTCAAATCGAGTGAGTCGCGCGCCTGGCAGCTGCCGCAGGGCTCGACGGCGCGGCAGGCCGCGGGCCGGATCCACTCCGACATCGAGCGCGGCTTCGTACGCGCTCAGGTCGTGCAGATCGACGACCTCCTGGCCTGCGGCTCGTTCGCCGCCGCGCGCGAGAAGGCCCTGCTGCGCACCGAGGGCAAGGACTACATCGTCCGCGACGGCGACGTGATCCACTTCATGCACACGGCCTGAGCACGGGTGCGGCGCGGCGTGGCCGGCCTGCCGCCGGCGCGACCGGCCGGTCTGCGCTGCGTCCGCTGCGCGACGTGCCGGTCGGTGGACCGAGGTGGGAACGAGCAAGGGGCGGCCGGTGGCTTTGCCACCGGCCGCCCCTTACGGTCGTCGCGATCAGCAGATCCGTGTCAGGCGCTCTTCACCTTCGTCCACGCCATCTGATAGGCGGCGGCGAACTCGCCGAGGTCTTCGAGCTCCTCCGACCGTGCCATGTCCTCGTCGCTCGGGGTGAGGATGAGGGCGAAGGGGTCGGTGAAGTCGCGCGACGCCGGGACCGCCGACAGGTACCACACCCAGCTCGCGTTCTGGCCGGCGACCTCGGGGTCGAGGATGTAGTTCATGAACAGGTGACCACCGTACCGGCTGGCCGCAGAAACGGGCATCGACATGGCGTCGGTCCAGCGGACGAAGCCCTCGGACGGCAGCACCCAGTCGACCATGTCCTGGTAGTCCTCGCCGCCCAGCGCGTCGATGGCCATGAGCACGTCGCCGTCCCAGCACATCACGTACGGGACGCCCTGGACGATGGCGCGCTTCATGTTGACCGAGTCGTAGGTGCTGACCAGCGGCTTCTGGTCGATGAGCTTCTGCGTCGCTTCGTCGAGCTCGGCCTGGTCCTTGGTGTTGGCCGAGTAGCCGAGCGACTTGAGGCCCATGCCGAGGCACTCACGCTCGTCGTCGAGCAGCTGGATCTTGCCGCTGTTGGCCGGATCGAAGAGCGGCGTCCAGTCGGTCGGCGTCGGCGACACCTTGTCGGTGCGGGTCGCGTAGCCCGTGGTGCCGTAGAAGTACGGGACGCTGTACTTCATGCCGCCCTGGTCGGCGGGGTTGTCGAAGGTCGGCGCCTTGAGCGGCTCGGCCACCCCGGCGAAGTTGGGGATGTAGCCGTCGATGTCGAGCGGCTGCAGAAGCTCGCTCATGATCATGATCTGGCACATGTAGTCGGACGGCACGATGATGTCGTAGCCGGTCGACCCGGCGCGCAGCTTGGCGAGCAGCTCCTCGTTGCTCGCGAAGTAGGTCTCGTTGACCTTGATCCCGGTCTCCGCCCTGAACTGCTTGCGGATGTCCGGGTCCATGTAGTCGGTCCAGTTGTAGACCGTGATCTCCTCCGGCATGGTCTCGTCCATGACCGGCATCTCGACCTGCGGCGCCTCGGGCTCGGCGTCCTCCTCACCGCAGGCGCCGACGAGGGCGCCGACCGTACCGGCCGAGAGACCGAGGATCAGCGCGCGCTCGACGAACTGGCGCCGCGTGATGCCGCCGTGCTTGGCCTCTTTGCAGAGACCCACGAGCTCCTTCTGATTCTGGTTAACGATGTCCCGTTCTTCCATAGCCTCCCCCTCACCGATGATGACCCGCGCTCACCCGGACTCGCACGACCTCCCCCGATGACACGGCGCGCACGGCCTACGTACAGGTCCTGTGGGGACAAAAATTACGCAAACTGGCTCCGAATGCAAGTGTGTCGTGCGAATAGCGCGCGCATCTTCACACAATTTCACGTAGTCCCCGGTCCTCTCGAGCAGGCCGCGCTCACTGTGTGAGCGCCGTGCGGGAGGCGCTGGGGAGAGTTCGGAGCCGCCCTCCCGGCACCGTGCCTGGGGTCGCCTCACGGCTGAATTGACTCCGGCCGGTCGCACGCATTCAATGACGCTGCCTCGAGCGGCGCCGGGCGGCACGACGGTGCACGGGGGGCCGAAGAGACGGGACGGGCATGACTCACGCCACACTGAGCGTCTGGGACGAAGGGCAGTGCGCGCGAGCGCATGCGGCGACCCTACGCCTGCTCGCCGAGGTCGGCGTCGAGCTGAAGGGCGGCGAGGCGCGCGCTCTCTGCGCCGCGCACGGCGCGCGGCTCGAAGGCACGCGCGCCTTCTTCCCGGCCGCGATGGTCGACGCCGCCCTCGACAGCGTGCCGCGTCGCTTCACGGTGCGACCGCGCGGCGGCGCGACCGCGCCGCTCGAGCTCGGCCGGGGTTCGACCTTCTTCGGCACCGGGCCCGACTGTCTCTACGTGCGCGACGCGCGCAGCGGCGAGCGCCGCCGCGCGCGACTCGACGACGTGCGTGCCGCGGCCGCGCTCGCCGAGCAGCTCCCTCACCTCGACTTCGTCATGTCGATGGGGCTGCCCGAAGACGCCCCGCCCGCAACCGTCGACCTCGCGCAGCTCGCCGTCATGCTCGGCGCGACGCACAAGCCGGTCGTCGTCTCGAGTCCCTTCGGCGGCGAGTCGCTCGCGGTGATGCAGGAGATGGCCGCCGCGGCGGGCGAGCGCGACAGCCTCCTCTCTCTCGCCATGTCGTCGCCGCCGCTGCGACTCGACCCGGTGGCCTGCGACAAGATCATCGCCTGCGCCCGCCTCGGCGTACCGCTCGTGCTCGCCGGCTCGGTCTCGGCGGGCTCCGGCGGCCCGGCTTCGCTCGCCGCCTGCATCAGTGTCGTCAACGCCGAGATGCTGGCCGGCCTCGTCCTGCACCAGCTCGCCGCGCCGGGCGCGCCTTTCGTCTGTGGGGCCGGAGTCGGCGTCCTCAACATGCGCACCGCCATCGACCCCTACAACTCGCCCGGGGTCTTCCTCGCCAATCAGGCACAGCTCGATCTCGTCGCCCACTACGACCTGCCCAGCTGGTCGTACGCGGGTCACTCCGACAGCAAGCTGCTCGACGAGCAGTGGTCGCTCGAGCTCGCCGTCTCGACGCTGCTCGGCGCCCTGTCGCGCGCCACCCTGCTGCACGACGTCGGCTACCTCGAGTCGGGCCTGCAAGGCGCGCTCGAGGGCATGGTGCTCGGCGACGAGATCGCGGGCTACGCCCGCGCCTTCCTCGCCGAGCTTCCGAGCGAAGACGAGGACTTCGCTTTCGCCGAGGTCGCCGCCGTCGGGCCGGGCGGCGACCATCTCGGCCGCCGCCTCACCCGCGAGCGGCACCGGCTCTTCTGGCAACCGGACCTGATCGACCAGGCGTCGCACGAGCGCTGGTCGGCCGCCGGTGGCCGCACGCTGCTCGAGCGGCTCCGCGAGCGGCTCGCGGAGCTTCAGGCCGCCGACCCGCCGTTCGCCCTCGACGACGAGGTCTCGAGGACACTGGCCGCGCTCGCACAAGGACGGCGCTGAGTGACGCCCGACGGCGGCGCCGTCCCCGACATCGGATAAGCTTTCCCGTGGGCGGCGACTGGCGTCGCCGGCCACGGACCATGGACGAACGCGACGTCACACTCGACCTCTTGCGCGAGCTCCTCTCGCGCCAGCGCCTCGGCGTTCTGGCGACGCACGGCGAGAGCGGGCCCTACGCTAGCCTCGTCGCCTTCGCCGCCACCGACGACCTCGGGCGCCTCACCTTCGCGACGACGCGGGCGACGCGCAAGTTCCAGTTGCTCACCGCCGAGCCGCGCGTCGCCATGCTCATCGACAGCCGCTCCGACGCCGACCTCGACTTCCATCGCGCGACCGCCGTCACCGCGGTCGGCCCGGTCGCCGAGCTCGAGGGCGAGGCACGTGACGAGGCGTGCGTCCGGTTCGTCGCCCGCCACCCGCACCTCACCGATTTCGCGACCGCACCCACGACCGCCCTGCTCGCCCTCGATGTCGAGACGTACTACCTCGTGCGGCGCTTCCAGACGGTCACCGAGCTCCACATGCGATGAACGCGCCCGTGCCGCTCGTCCTGCCCGCGGCCGAGGTCGACGCCCGCGTGGCGCCGTACGTCGGCGGCAAAGCGCTGGCGCTCGCCAAGCTCAGCCGCGCCGGCCTCGCCGTGCCGCCGTTCTCAGTCGTCACCACGGCGGCGTACGAGGCCTTCGTCGACGGCCCGCTGCAGGCGCGCATCCTCTTCGAGCTCGAGCGCAAGGACGTCGCCGACATGCGCTGGGAAGAGATCTGGGACGCCGCCCTGCGCATCCGCAACCTGTTCCTTGCGACGCCGCTACCGGCGACGCTCCGCGATGCCCTGGCTGCCGCGCTGGGCCCACGCGCCGACGAAGGACCGGTCGTCGTGCGCTCGTCGGCGCCGGGCGAGGACTCGGCAGGCGCCTCGTTCGCCGGCCTTCACGAGTCGTACGTCAACGTGCGCGGCCTCGACGCCATCCTCGAGCACGTCCGTCTGGTGTGGGCCTCGCTGTGGTCCGACGCGGCCCTGCTCTATCGCCGCGAGCTCGGCCTCGACCCTCTGCGCAGCCGCATGGCGGTCGTGGTCCAGGAGATCATCGCCGGCGAGCGCTCCGGCGTCGCCTTCAGCCGCCACCCCGAGCGTGACGACCAGGCCCTGGTCGAGGCGGTCCACGGCCTGAACCAGGGCCTGGTCGACGGCACGGTCGAGCCCGACCGCTGGGTGCTCGAGCGCGACAGCGGCGTGGTGCTCGAGCACCACGCCGCGGCACGCGAGGAAATGGTGGCGCCGGCCGGGGCCGGCGTGCGCCTCGTGCCGCTACCCCGCCGGCGGCGAAGCCGGCCGCCGCTCACCGGCGACGATCTGCACCGCGTCCACGGTCTCGCGCGCGAGGCCGAGGGCTCGTTCGCCGGCCCGCAGGACGTCGAGTGGACCCTGCGCGGCGAAGAGCTCTTCACTCTGCAGTCGCGACCGATCACGACGGGCGGCGCCGAGGACGACGGGCGCGCCGCCTACCTCGGCCTGCGGCGCAGCTACGACAGCCTGGTCGTGCTGCGCCGGCGCATCGAGGAGGAGGCGCTCCCGGCGATGGCCGCCGAAGCCGCTGCATTCGCCGCCGTACCACTCGCCGAGCTCGACGACGGCGGCCTGCTCGCCGAGCTCGAGCGGCGCAAGCAGGCGCACGACGGCTGGGTCGACGTCTACACCCGTGACTTCATCCCCTTCGCCCACGCCGTGCGCCTCTTCGGACAGGCCTACAACGACGCCCTGCGCCCCGACGACCCCTACGAGTTCGTCGCCCTGTTGTCGGGCACGCCGATGCTCAGCACCCGCCGCAACGCCGCTCTCGCCGGGCTCGCCCACCTGCGGCGCGAGGCCGGCGACGACGCCGGCGACGAGGCGTTCGCCCTTGAGCTCGAGGCCTTCCTCGACGAGTTCGGCCTCGAGCCACCCGGCTCTCCCGGCCGCGAGCGCGAACGCGCGACGATGGCCGCCGTCGTCGAGCGGCTGGCGAGCGCTCCGGCGGCCGGGTCCGCGGCGTCCGCTGCCGTGACCGGCCCCACGGCCGATCGCCCTGCGACGTCGGCCGCGGGGCCAGGCGACGGCGTCGAAGACGCCACGGCAGCATCTCGTCGCAGGCCGGCGATGCCGGCCCCCGACCGCGACGACCTTGAGCGGCGCTACCTCCAGGCCGCGGGCGGCGGCGACGACGAGCGCGAGCGCGCGGCCGGCCTCCTCGATCTGGCCCGCGCCGGCTGGCGGCTGCGCGACGACGACAACGCCTACCTCGACCGCATCGAGGCGCAGCTGACGGCCGCCCTCGAGGAGATGGGGCGCCGCGGTCTCGAGACCGGCGGGCGCTTCGCGCCGCGCGCGGTCGCCCTGCCCTCGCCTCTCGGGCGACCCCACCCCGCCGCGCCGCAGCCTGCTGCAGACGCCGCAGGCCCAGGCGCGTCGCCGTCGGGCGCCGTCGCCAAGGCCCGCCAGCTCGTCGGCCAGCCCGCCGGGCCCGGCGTCGGCGTGGGCATCGCCCGCGTCATCTCCTCTCCCGATGACCTGCGCGCCTTCGAGGAGGGCGAGATCCTCGTCTGCGACGCCATCGAGCCCGGCATGACCTTCGTCGTGCCTCTCTCCGCCGGCATCGTCGAGCGCCGCGGCGGCATGCTGATCCACGGGGCGATCATCGCCCGTGAGTACGGCCTCCCGTGCGTCACCGGGGTCCCGGGAGCCACCGAGCTCATCCACACCGGTGACCCGCTGACCGTCGACGGGTACCTGGGCATCGTCGTCGTCGGCTGACGCCGGCTGCCGTTCCCACGCGGTGGGGCCCGCACCGGCGCCCGTACCCGCACCGTGAGCCCACCCGCCGCGCCCCGCCGCCCGGTGACGCCTCGGGCCAAAGCCGCGAACCCGCCGCTGGGTGAGGCCCCACCCGGCGACTCCAGCTACACTCTCCGCGTGACCCCCGACGACGGACACGACGGCCAGGCCCCGCGCTCGAGCGCGGGCGCGCCCTCACCCGACGCCTCACCACCGCCGGCGCCTCCACTCGATCGACGAACGGCGCCGCCGGCCGACCGTACACCTGCGCCCGACCCCGACCTCGGGTTCGCAGCGGCGGTCACCGCCGAGCGACGACTCGGCCCGCTCGCGGCCCTGGCCGGGCGCGCCGCACCGGTCGCCCTCGTGGCCGGTCTCTTCGGCGTGCTCGGTGGTCCCTTCCTGATGACCCAGGGGACGAGCCGCTACCTGGTCCTCGCCCTCGATGTCCTCGCCCTGGCCGCCGGGGCCCTCGGCCTCTGGGGCGCCCTTCGCCGCGCGGCCCGGCTCGACTACGCCGTCGCCGGCCTCATCATGGGCGCCGCCGGCCTCTACTTCTGGCTCTCCTTCATGAGCGATCCGCCACAGGGCAGCACCTGAGGCGTCACCGCCCACCCGGTCGGGTGGCTCTTGGACGTGATCGCGGCGCTCCTGTCGTGAGCGTGCGCCGCCGGGTCGGCCGACGCGCGTCGCCCCGGACCGCCACTGTGCCCTCGGTGCGCGCCGCCGAGGCGCGCGCACGTCCTGCCCTCTCGACCCTGCCCGGTCGCCCCGACCCGACGCGCCGCCATCCGGTACCATGAGGTTCGCAACGACCCGGAGGCCTCATGCCCGTCGTCCACGTCGAGCACCTGAGCAAGCGCTTCGGCAAGCGCGTCCTCGCCGTCGACGACGTCTCCTTCGCCCTGGAGAAGGGCAGCATCACCGGCTTCCTCGGTCCCAACGGCGCCGGCAAGACGACGACCCTGAGGATGATCGTCGACCTCGTACGCCCGACGGCCGGCAGTATCGCGGTCTTCGACGGACGGTACCGGGACCTGCCCCGGCCGTGGACGCGCGTCGGCGCCCTGCTCGACGCCTCGGGGTTCCACCCCGGGCGCTCGGGCGCGAACGCCCTGGGCGTCGTCGCCCGCGCCTCGGGGATCCCCGCGGCGCGCGTCGCCGAGGTGCTCGAGCTCGTCGAGCTCGAGGGCGCCGCGCGGCGCGCGGTCAAAGGGTACTCCACCGGCATGCGCCAGCGCCTCGCCCTCGCCTGCGTGCTGCTCGGCGACCCCGACCTCCTGCTCCTCGACGAGCCCGCGAACGGGCTCGACCCGGAGGGCATGCGCTGGTTGCGCACCTTCCTGCGGGCGCGGGCCGCCGAGGGCAAGACGATCCTCGTCTCGAGCCACGTGCTCGCCGAGGTCGAGCAGACCGTCGACGACGTGCTCATCATCAGCAGAGGACGCCTGGTCGCGAGGGGGCCCTTGGCCTCGCTGGACGCGGGCGCGAGCCCGGTCGTACGACTGCGCAGCCCGCAGGCCGAGCTCCTGCAGCGGCACCTCGAGGAGCGCGGCGCCGCGGTCAACCGGCTCGGTGACGCGCTCGCGATCCGTGGCCCCAGCGCCCCTGAGGTCGGCGAGGCGGCCCACCAGTGCGGGGCCGTCCTCCACGAGCTGATCACCGAGCGCCCGAGCCTCGAGGACCTGTTCCTCGAGATCGCCGGCACCAGGAGGCCGGAGTCGTGATCGACCTCGTCGCCGCCGAGCTCCTGAAGCTGCGCAGCACGCGCACGGCCCTCGGGCTGCTCATCGCCGCCGTGCTCGTCGGCCTGGCCCCGGCGGTCCTGATCCTGATCTTCGCCCCGGCGGAAGTCCTGGAGGACGAGACTGTCGGCGGGTTCGGCTTCCTCGTCACCGGGGTGACGGTCGTCCCGCTGCTCGGCCTCGTCTTCGGCATCCTGAGCATGACCAACGAGTACCGCCACGGGACGATCACCTACAGCTACCTCGTCACTCCGCGCCGTGCCCGCGTCATCGCCGTGAAGCTCTTCGTGTGTTTCGGCGTCGGGATCGTCGTGCTGGCGCTCGTCGGCTCCCTGGTGACGCTGACCGCGATCATCGGCTACGAGGTGCGCAGCCTGGAGCTCGAGACCAGCTTCCTCTTCGAGGACGGGGTGGCGGAGACTCTCGCGCTCGTCCTGCTGGCCGCCGGACTCATGGCCGCTCTCGGCGTGGGCCTCGGGGCGCTCTTCCGCAATCAGCCGGCGACCGTGGCGGGGACGCTGATCTGGGCGCTGGCCGGCGAGAACATCGTCGTCAGCCTGAAGCCGGCGGTCGGCCAGTACCTTCCCTTCGCGGCGCTCCAGCAGGTCGTGACCGGCGGCGTGACGGTCAGCACCGGAGCGGAGGTCGGTCTCTCGCGCCCCGAGGCCTTCCTCGTCAGCCTCGGCTACATCGCCGTGGTGAGCATCGCCGCCGTCTACACGACCATGCGCCGCGACGTGACGTGATCGCGGGGCCGGGGGCCGGCTCTCGCCGGCCCCCGGCCCCGCGATCGACCTCGGTCGCAGCCGCCCCCTTCGCGGGCGCTCGCCTCTCGGCTTACTCCGCCGCCGGCGGCGTGAAGACGCGCGCCGCGAGCTCCTTGTCGAGCTGGTACATGCCGGCCGGGTGCTCGCCGGCCATGGTGAACTTCTGCACCATGTCGCTGGCCGTCGCCTCCTCCTCGACCTGCTCGGCGATGAACCACTGGAGGAAGTTGTGCGTGGCGTGGTCCTTCAGATCGATCGCCAGCGTCGTGAGGTCGTTGATCAACCCCGTCACCTTCTGCTCGTGGGCGTAGGCCTCCTCGAACATGTCGAGGCCCGTCTTCCACTCCGTCTGCGGACCCTCGATCGGACCAAGCGTCACGCGGCCGCCACGCTCGATCACGTAGTCGAAGAGCTTCTGCGCGTGGGAGAGCTCCTCCTGGTACTGCACCGTCATCCAGTTCTGCCCTCCCGCCATGCCGAGCTCGGCGAACTGCGCGGCCATCGAGAGGTACAGGTAACCGGAGTAGATCTCGGCGTTGATCTGACGGTTGATCGCCTCTTCCATCCTCGTGTCGAGCATGTCATCGACCTCTCTTCGTCGGGGTGTCCCGGTCTCGCTCCGCGAGGTCCCGCAGCCGGATGGGCGCACGGGACGCTCTCGTTCTACCCACTTGCACGGCAGGGCGTACACGCGGCGGCGGCGAAGTGGGTATGGTCCATTGACCCCGGCGCGACGAGGACGTGATGAGCAGAGCGTTCGTGAAAGAGCCTGACGACGGCGGGCCGCCCGATGCGCTGCCGGAGCGGCCGATCAGCGAGCACCCCAACTACGTCACGCCGGCGGGCCGCCGGCAGCTCGAGCAGGAGGCGGCCGACCTTCAGGAGCGCCGCATGGCGCTGCTGGAACGTGGCGACGACGCGGTCGCCGAGAACGAGCTCCTGCACGTCGACCGCGACCTGCGCTATGTGACGGCGCGCCTCGAGAGCGCGATCGTCGTCGACCCTGCGGCGCAGCCGCGCGACGAGGTCGCCTTCGGCGCCGCGGTCACGGTCGCGCAGTCAGGCGCGGACGACCGCACGTTCGTCATCGTCGGCGAGGACGAGGCCGACCTGGCGAGCGGGAAGGTGAGCTACGTCTCGCCGCTGGCCGACGCCCTCCTCGGCGCCGCCGTCGGCGACCGCGTCACGTGGCGCCGCCCGGCAGGGGACCTCCGGCTGCGCATCCTGGCGATCGAGTACCCAGAGGACGAGCGGCCGTAAGGCCGCGACGGGCGCGGCTCGAGGGCGGCGCGGCGACCGCGCGTCGTCGCGCGAGGACGTGGCGACAGGCGCCCGGCTCAGGACGCTTCGACCAGGGCCTCCGTGAACTGGCTCGCGTACAGGTCGTGGTAGAAGCCGCGTCGCGCGAGCAGCTCCTCGTGCGTGCCCTGCTCGACGATGCGCCCGCGGTCCATCACGAGGATCGTGTCGGCCCCGTGGATGGTCGACAGCCGGTGGGCGATCACGAAGCTGGTGCGTCCCTCCATCAGCTCAGCCATCGCGTCCTGGATCAGCACCTCGGTGCGCGTGTCGACCGAGCTCGTTGCCTCGTCGAGGATAAGGACGTCGGGGTCGGCGAGGAAGGCGCGGGCGATGGTGAGCAGCTGCTTTTCGCCCTCCGACACGTTGGTCGCGTCGTCGTCGAGCACCGTGTCGTAACCATCGGGCAGCGTGCGCACGAAGTGGTCGACGCGGGCGGCGCGAGCGGCGGCGAGGATCTCCTCCGCGCTCGCGCCCTCGCGCCCGTAGGCGATGTTCTCGCGGATCGTGCCGGTGAAGAGCCACGTGTCCTGCAGCACCATGCCGAAGAGGCGGCGCAGGTCGCTCCTCGACATCTGCCGGGAGTCGACCCCGTCGATGAGCACTGCGCCGCCGTCGAGCTCGTAGAAGCGTAGCAGCAGGTTGACGAGCGTCGTCTTGCCGGCGCCGGTCGGGCCGACGATGGCGACGGTCTGCCCCGGGGGCACGTCGAGGTCGAGGTGCTCGATGAGCGGGGTGTCGGGGACGTAGCGGAACGACACGTCGCGCAGGGTGATGTGCCCCCGGGTGTGAGGGAGCTTCACGACCTCGGCCGCCTCGGGCTCCTCCTCGGCCTCATCCAGCAGCTCGAAGACCCGCTCAGCCGACGCCGCCGCCGACTGCAGCACGTTCGTGATGCTGGCCGTCTGCGCGATGGGCATCGTGAACTGACGCGAATACTGGATGAACGCCTGCACATCTCCGAGTGAGATGCGGCCGTTGGCGACCATGACGCCGCCGACCACGGCGACCGCCACGTAGTTGAGGTTGCCGACGAAGTTCATCACGGGCTGGATCGTCCCCGAGATGAACTGCGCCCTGAAGCTCGATCGATACAGCTTCTCGTTCTGCACATCGAAGGCCTCGATGACCTCCTCCTGACGACCGAAGACCTTCACCACGTTGTGGCCCGTGAAGGTCTCCTCGACGTGTCCGTTGAGGTCACCGGTGCGCTCCCACTGCGCCGCGAACTGCTTCTGGGAGCGCTTCGCGATGAACAGCGTGACGATCACGGAGAACGGCACGACGAGCAGCGAGATCAGGGCCAGGATCCAGCTGATCCAGAGCATCATGACCAGCACGCCGGCTATGGTGAGCGCCGCGGTGATGAGCTGCGTGAGCGTCTGCTGCAGCGTCTGCGAGATGTTGTCGATGTCGTTGGTCATGCGGCTCAGGACGTCGCCCCGCGGGTGATCGTCGAAGTACCTGAGCGGCAGGCGGGCGAGCTTCTCGTCGACCGCCTGCCGCAGCTCGTACATCGTGCGCTGCGCGACGCCGGCCATGAGGTACTGCTGCAGCCAGGAGAAGACCGCGCTGAGCAGGTAGACGCCGACGAGCAGCAGCAACGTGACACCCATCGCGTCGAAGTCGACACCCTCGCCGGGGCGCAACGTCATGCTCGCGAGCATCTCGGCGACCTGGTCCTGGCCCCGGGCGCGCAGTCCGGCGATGGCCTCCTCCTGCGTGGTGCCGGCGGGAAGCTGCCGGCTGACGACCCCTTCGAAGAGGATGTCCGTGGCTTGACCCAGGATCTTGGGCCCGAGCACGGCGAGCGCGACACTGACGACGGCGAGCAGGACGACCACGCCGATGAGCAGCCGCTCCCTCGCCAGGAGGCCGGCCAGCCGGCGCAGCGCACCCTTCAGGTCCTTGGGCTTGGCGACGGGCATCATGAGCGCGTGACCGGGCGGGCCCCCACCGGGTCCGGGCGGGCCGCCACGCCGGGCCGGCCCTGCCGGGCCGGGCCCCGCCGGCGGCCCCGCTGCGCGCCGCTCGCCCGCACTCACGTGGCGCTCCTCACGCCCACGACCCCCGGCCCCGCCGCGCTCACGCCACGCCCTCCGCGCCGTCGAGGCCGAGCTGCGAGGCGACGATCTCGCGATACGTCTCGCTGGTCTCGAGCAGCTGCGCGTGCGTGCCCATGGCGGCGATCGTGCCGTTCTCGAGCACGATGATGCGGTCGGCGCGCATGATGGTGCCGACACGCTGCGCGACGATGATGACCGTCGCCTCGGCCATCTCCTTCTTCAGGGCCGCGCGCAGGCGCGCGTCGGTCGTGAAGTCCAGGGCCGAGAAGCTGTCGTCGAAGATGTTGATGGGGGCGCGCTTGGCCAGCGCCCGTGCGATCGCCAGGCGCTGGCGCTGGCCACCCGAGACGCTGGCGCCGCCCTGCGCGACCGCCGCCGCGAGCCGCTCCGGCATCTCCTCGACGAATTCGCGGCCCTGCGCCGTCTCGAGCACGTGCCAGAGCTCTTCATCGCTCGCGGCCGCGTCGCCCTGGCGCAAGTTGCCGGCCACGGTGCCGCTGAAGAGGAAGGACTTCTGCGGCACCAGGCCGATCCTGCGCCACAGGTCCTTGAGCTCGAACTCGCGCACGTCGACGCCGTCGACCAGCACGCTGCCCGCGGTCACGTCGTAGAAGCGAGGGATCAGGCTGATGAGCGTGGACTTGCCGCAGCCGGTGCTGCCGACGATGGCCACCGTCTCCCCCGGTGCAGCGGTGAAGCTGATGCCGCTGAGCACCGGCTCCTCGGCGTGCGGGTAGCGGAACTCGACGTCGCGGAACTCGACGCGGCCGCGCAACGGTACGTCGCGCGCCGGCGTGGCCGGGTCGACGATCGACGGTTCGGTCTCCAGCACGGCCTGGATGCGCTCCGCCGACGCCGCGGCGCGCGGCACCATCACGAACAGGATGGTCGCCATGATCACCGAGAAGAGGATCTGGATGATGTAGGTGAGGAAGGCGGTCAGGTCGCCGATCGGCATGTCGCCGTCGGCGATCTGCCGGCCGCCGAACCACATGATCGCCACCATGGAGAGGTTCAGGACGATGCCGACCGTCGGGAACATGAGGGCGAAGAGTCGATTCACCTTGAGCGTCGTCCACGTCAGGTCGCGGTTGGCGGCCGTGAAACGCTCCTCCTCGTGACGCGTGCGGTCGAAGGCGCGGATCACGCGGATGCCGCTCAGGACCTCGCGCGTGACCTGGTTCACCCGGTCGATCTTCGCCTGCATCGACTGGAACAGCGGCAACGTCGCGCGGACCATCGCGGCGATGAACGCCAGCAGGACCGGGATCGCCACGAAGACGACGGTCGACAGCTCCACGTTGAGCCGCAGCGACATGATGATCCCGCCCACCATCATCATCGGGGCCAGGAGGATGACGTTGAGGATCATCAGCACGACCATCTGCACCTGCTGCACGTCGTTGGTCGTGCGCGTGATCAGCGACGGCGTGCCGAAGTGGTTGACCTCGGCCTGCGAGAAGCTCTCCACGCGGCGGAAGAGGGCTCCGCGCACGTCGCGCCCCATCCCCATCGATACCCGGGAGCCCAGGTACACGCTGGCGACGGCCGCGACGACGAAGACGAGCGTGACCACGAGCATGATGCCGCCGGTGCGCAGGATGTAGTCGATGTCGCCGGTGACGACGCCGTCGTTGATGATGTCGGCGTTGAGCGTCGGCAGGTAGAGGCTGGCGATCGCCTGAACGAGGACGAGCGCGCCGATGACGACGATCTGCTGCGCGTAGGGTCGCAGGCGCTCGCGCAGCAGCCGGATCACCGTGACCCTCCGTCGCCGTGGCGGGCGCGACCCGCTTCGCCCGCGCGCCCGTCCTGCTCCGTGCCTGCACGGGCGCCGGGGCCGTCGTCACCGAGGGAGAGCGCGATGCTCGCGCTGAGCTTGTCGAGCAGGCGCGCGAGCTCCACGCGCTCATCGTCCGACAGCGCCGCCACGGCGACGGGGATGTGGTCGGCCATCGCGGCCCGCATCTCGCGTGCGACGGTGCGGCCCGCGTCGGTCATGTACACCCGGCTGAGCCGCTGGTCCGCCTCGTCGTCGCGGCGCTCCACGACGCCGTTCTTCTCCATCGACTGCAGCATGCGGCTGAGCGTGGGCGGCGCGATGTGCAGCGCCTCGGCGAGGTCGCGCTGGGCGATGCCGTCACGGTGCGCGAGCACTCCGAGGCAGGCGGCCTGACCGGGGTGAAGGTCGGTCTCGCCGAGCCGCCGGGCCATGAACTGCCGATGCAGGCGCAACGCCTGCCCGAAGGCGCGGAAGAGCGCCGCCGACGCCTCGTCGAGGCCGGCGGACTCCGGGGGCGACCCCGGGGGTCGCGTGCAGTCTTCACTGCTGCGGTGCATCGTTGGGGGCTCCTTCGTGCCGAACCAGCACAAAAAGATTAGCATGCTAACCATTAGCCTGGCAACAAAGCTGCTTGCCCCAGAGGAGGAGGCGCGACGGCGAGCGGGCGTCGGCGCGATGTGCCGGACGGGCGGACCCGCGCTGGGGCGAGCTGGGACCGGTGCACGAACCCGCGCGCGGGCGAACCGGACACCGCGGCCGGCTCCCCCGCGCTCCAAAGGGCCTGTGGAGGGTAGCGCTCCCCCCGTTGACGCTCGCCGCTGTACCATCGCTCACGACGGGGGTGCAGATCAGGAGGCGAGAATGGGCGCACCGGTCAAGGACGCGGTCGACATCGACGCCGTGGCGGCGCTCGACGTACGGGTCGGGACGATCGTCGCCGTGGGCGACGTGCCCGGCTCCGGCAAGCTCGTGCGGCTCGACGTCGACTTCGGCGACTTCCGCCGCACCATCCTCGCCGGCATGAAGAAGGAGCGCGACGACCCGCGCGAGATCGAGGGGCGCCAGGCGCTCTTCGTCGTCAACCTGGCGCCGCGCACGATGGCCGGCGTCGTCTCCGAGGGCTTGCTCTTCGACATCGGCTTCGAGGACGGCATCACGCCGGTCCTCGCCGTGCCCGAGAAGCCCGTCCCCGACGGCGTGCGCGCCGGGTAGGGAGGTGACTGTGGACAGCGTGCCGTCGGACGCGGCCGGGAAGCACGACGGACCCCTGAGTGCGGACGTGCCCGTGAACCCCACCATCGAGCTCATGGACGCGCGCTGCTCGACGCGCGCCTACGACCCCACACCGCTCACGGACACCGAGAAGCGGACGATCCTGCACACCACCATGCGTGCCCCGACGGCCGGTAATCTCATGCTGTACTCCATCATCGAGATCGAGGACCAGGCGCTCAAAGACCGGCTCGCCGTCACGTGCGACGACCAACCCTTCATCGCCCGTGCCCCGTGGGTCCTCCTGTTCGTCGCCGACTACCAGAAGTGGATGGACCTCTTCGCCGCCGCCGGCGTCGACGCAATGGAGGGCGTGCCGCACGGCGTCACGCCGGGCCCCGGCGACCTCTTGCTGGCCTGCTGCGACGCCCTCGTCGCCGCCCAGAACGCGGTCATCGCCGCCGAGTCGCTCGGCATCGGCTCGTGCTACATCGGCGACATCATGGAGCAGGCCGAGACCCACGCCGACCTCCTCGACCTGCCGCGCTACACATTTCCCGTCGCCCTGCTCTGTTTCGGCAGGCCGAAGACGAGGCTGCGCGTGACCGAGCGCTACGAGAGCCATGTCGTGCACCGCAACGCCTACCGGCGACTGAGCGCCGACGAGCTGCGCGAGGCCTCGGACGACCTTGACCGCGCCCACGGCGCCCGGGGCTTCGCGCCGGGCGCCGTCACCTGCGTCCAGGACGTCTACGCGCGCAAGTTCACCGCCGCCTTCACGGCCGAGCTGAACCGCTCAGTGGCGTGGTGGATCGCGCGCTGGACGGGCCCGGGATCAACGGAGACCCAAGGTCACTGACGAGGTGACCGGCGGGTGCTCAGGCGCTCCTGCGGTCCCGCACCACGAGGTCGACCTCGCAGTCGAGCACCTGCAGCAGCGCCAGCAGCTTGTCGACCGACTTGCGGTAGTCGGTCGGGTCGATCAGCCGGTAGAACTGCGCCGGGGACGTGCCCGGGCGACGGATGATCTCGCGCCGGGAGAGCGCGCTCGTCTCGATCCGTTCCAGCGCCTGCACGGTGAGATTGTGGAGCAGCAGGTCGCGCATGTAGCCCGGCTCTTCGTTGTAGTCGAGCACGTGGTCGATGTGCACCGACCCCTCGGCGCCGGACGCAAGCAGATACGTGAAGCCCTCCCGGCCCAGCTCCGGGTCGATGAAGACCTCTACCAGCCGATCCGACGCCGTCGGCGTCGGCGTCGGCTCGGCCTTGCCGTACGGGAAGAGCCACTCGCCGCGACGTGTCCGCACCTCGAACGCCCTCTTGCGGTTGTTTGCCGTGACCGAGGTGATCCTCACAGCCGACCCTCGTCTTCGAGCTGACGGATCAGCGCCAGCAGCTTGCCGGTGGCGACGCCTTGCATGGGGCGGCCGTGCTCGAGGTTCCACTTCAGCACCAGCCGCCCCGCGCGAAGGACCTGCACATGCCGCGGGGGATGGTCGCCCTTCCAGGTCAGGAACACGTAGCCACCGCGGCGCACCTTCGTCACCGGAAGTGTTACCTCCCACGGTAACGCTTCGCAAGGGGGAAGGACCTGTCTGCAGTCTGCCGGGAGCGGCGCGCTCCGGCGAGACTCACGGCAGGCGGCGACGTTCACCATGGCGCCGGCATGCGGGTGACGTTGGCCGGCGTCTCGGGACGGGCGCGCGACGCCGCCGGCTACGACACCTCAGGGCCGACGCCGGCGGCAGCGACCGCCTCGTCGACGGTGTCGTACATGTCCGCCGCGGTGAAGTCGACCTTGAGCTCGTCGCCGACGAGCAGCTCGCGCACGTCGCGCAGCGCCTCGGCGACGACCAGGCGCACGCCGCGCGCGGCAAGCTCCTCCTGGAGCTCGCCCAGCATCCGCCCGGCGGTGACGTCGATGTCGGAGACGGTGGACGCATCGACCACGACGAGGCGCGTGCCGTCGCCGCGTCGCGCCAGCGTGCGCACTCGTGTGCGGAATCGCTCGGCATTGGCGTAGAAGAGCGGGGCGCCGAAGCGGTAGACGAGGACGCCCGGGAGCGTGCGTGCGCCCTTCGCCCGGGCGACGTCGTGGTAGCCCGCGCGCCCGGGGACCACGCCGAGCACGGCGTCGCGCGGTCGCGTCGTGCGCCACAGGAAGTCGAGCAGCGAGAGCCCCATGGCGATGACGACACCCTCGAGCACCCCGATCGCGACCACACCGGCAGCGGCGGCGATGGCGATGGCCCACTCGACGCGCCGGACGCGCCAGAGCGTGCGCAGCGTCGGCAGCTCGATGAGCCTGAGCACGGCGACGATGACGATCGCCGCCAGCGTGGCCACCGGCACGTAGGCGAGCGGGCCGGTGAGGAAGAGTAGGACGGCGGCCATGAGAGTCGCGGCGGTCAGCCCCGCGACCTGTGACCTCGACCCCACCGATTCGGCGACCGCAGTGCGGGCCGCGCTGGCGCTGGCCGTGATGCCGCCGGAGACCGCGGACGAGATGTTGGCCGCGCCGAGACCGATGAGGTCGCCGTTGGCCTTCACCTCGTAGCCGCCGCGCACGGCGAAGGCGCGCGAGCTCACCAGCGTGTCGGCCGCCGCGACGAGGGCGATGGCGGCGGCAGCCGGAACGAGCGTCCGCAGGTCGCCCAGGGCCACGTCGGGCACGGCCAGATCGGGCAGCCCCGACGGGAGCCGGCCGAGCGCCGCCACGCCCCGCTGCTCGAGGTCGAAGACGAAGACCGCGAGCGCGGCGGCGACAAGAGCGATGAGCGCCCCGGGGACCGTCGGCTTCCAGCGGCGCAGCAGGACGACGGTCGCGAAGGTCGCGAGGCCGACGGCCGCCGCGGCCGGCTCGATCTCGCCCAGGCCGCGCAGGATCTCGAGGTAGCGCTCGAGCGTCGCGTCGGCCTCGACGGTCAGGCCCAGCATGCGCGGGAGCTGGCTGGCGACGACGACGAGCGCCAACCCGGCCTGGTAGCCGAGGAGCACGGGCTCGGAGAGAAAGTCGGCGATGAGCCCGAGCCGTGCGATACCGGCGACCAGCAGGACGGCGCCGACCAGCAGGGTCAGCCCGCCGGCGAGGGCAGCGTAGCGCAGCGGGTCGCCGCCGGCCAGGGCAGCGACCGCGGCGGCCAGCATCGCCGCCGTCGAGGCGTCGAGCGCCACCACGAGCTGCCGGGACGAGCCGAAGAACGCATACGCGACGAGCGGCAGGATGCAGCTGTAGAGCCCGGCCACCGGGGGCATACCGGCCAGTTCCGCCATCCCCATGCTCAAAGGGATGGCGAGAGCGACGATCAGTACTCCCGCGGTAAGGTCCCGCGATAGCCACGAGCGCTCGTAGCCCCGCAGCGAGGTGAGGATCGGCAGTCGGGCAAGGCGGTGCATGGCCGCTACTCTAGCGATTCGGTGAGCGCCGACGAAGCCGGAAGCAGGCCGCGTGACCATGGGCGCGGCCGGGCCCGGCGCCGGCAGGGTGCCGGCAGGGTGCCGCCTGACCGGCTTCCTTGCGCTACGATGCCCCCGAGCACCCGCACGACACGAAAGGGACGGACCCCGTGACACCGATCGAGACGATCCAGGCCGAGCACGGCATCGTCGGCCGCGAGAGAGAGCTCGCCCT
>JAFGAW010000293.1 GCA_016933475.1 Thermoleophilia bacterium | reverse complement strand
ACGGCGCCGCTGCCGGCGAGCCCCAGCTCCTCGATCTGGCGGCGGATCGTGTCGTCGGCGGGCGCGGCGCTCATCACGCAGGTACTCCCTCCGGGCGAGGCGGCGCCTCTCATGGCGCCGGCGGTGCTCTACCGTACCAGACGTCGCCTCAGGCGAGCGAGAGGATGCGCCGCGCCTCGGCCGGCGAGGCCACCTCGCGGCCAAGCTCGGCGGCCAGCCGGGCGACGCGCTCGACGAGCTGGGCGTTGCTCGTCGCGAGCTCGCCCTTGCGGTAGTAGATGTTGTCCTCGAGACCGACGCGCGCGTGGCCGCCCATGGCGACCGCGATCGCCGCCATGGGTGTTTGCGCGCGCCCGATGCCGATGACCGACCAGGTGGCGTCGGCAGGGAGCATCCCCACGAGGTGGACGAGCGCCGCGGCGGTCGCCGGCATGCCGTAGGGCGCGCCGAGCACGAACTGGAAGTGGGCGGGCGCGCTCAGCTTGTCGTCGGTGAGGTAGCGCAGGCACGTGGCGACGTGGCCGGCGTCGAAGCACTCGAGCTCGGGCTTGACGCCGAGCTCACGGGCCCGCGCCGCCAGGGCTTCGAGGAACTCGGGCGGGTTGAGGAAGACGCCGGCCGGCGTGTTCAGGGAGCCGGCGTCGAACGACGCCATCTCCGGGCGCAGGCCGAGCGGCGCGAGTCGCTCCTCGACGGGCAGGTTGCGCCCCGGGATGCCGCTGGTCGTGAGACAGAGCACGGCGTCGGTCTCGCGGCGCAGCGCCTCGACGACGGGCGTGAAGACCGCGAGGTCTTGCGTGCCGAGCCCCGTCTCGGGGTCGCGCACGTGCACGTGCAGCACCGAGGCGCCGGCGCGCCACGCCGCGATACCCGAGCGCACGATCTCGCCTGATGTGACCGGGATGTACGGCGTCTGCGCCTTGCTGATGCGCGAGCCGGTCAGGCCCGCGGTGATGACGAGCTGCTCCACCGCGCCTCCTTGTCCGGTGGAGTCTACGCCTGCCGGGCACACGCGGCCATGGACGGCTCCAGTGCCGGTCGCGCGCCCGATCGCCCGACGCGCTTTACCTGCGCTTAACGCGGGCCGTGGTTCGAACTCGGCTCAGCGGGAAGCGTTGAGCTAGTGAACGGCGCGGGGCGCACCTCACAACGATGATGACCGGGGCGCTCCGCCCTCTCTGTCGAGGGAGGGCGCGTCCTTGAGACTCGGCGAGCAGATCCCCAGGCACGGAGAGGT
>JAFGAW010000292.1 GCA_016933475.1 Thermoleophilia bacterium | reverse complement strand
CTTCTCTGATAAGGAAGAGGTCCCTGGTTCGAATCCAGGTACGCCCACCAGGCCCCTCTGGTCACTGCTCGGTCACCACCGCTCGCGCTCCCCTCGGCTCCTGACCTGCTGCGCGCCCGCGTGACCGTGGCGCGGAGACTCCTTGCACGGCTCGAGCCGTGTGTGACCGCGTACACTGTCGGGCGATATGCACCTTCGGCGCTCAGCCTGTCGATGACCCCACGCTCGCCACGCCGGCCAGCGGTCCTCCCCGTGCCTCTCGCCGTCGTCACGGCGCTGCTCGTGCTCACCCTCATCACGCTGACGGCGTGCGGTGCCGGCGGGGCGGAGTCCCGGACGCCGAGCCCGGCGTCCGACGAAGGCGCGGCGAGCGACGCCCCGAGGGCCGACGTCGGCGCCGGCACACCCGAGGAAGCTGCCGCCGTCACCGCCGCGGCGGTCTCAGTGCGCCTTCGTCCCTCCGCGCGCCTGCGCGCCTACGGCACGCCGCCGCCTGTACTGAGGCTCTCGCTGCGCCAGCTGGCCGGCCAGCGGGTCATCTACAGTTAC
The DNA here is from genome assembly GCA_016933475.1 of Thermoleophilia bacterium. Classification (GTDB taxonomy): domain Bacteria; phylum Actinomycetota; class Thermoleophilia; order UBA2241; family UBA2241; genus UBA2241. Next base: position 1,331 of record JAFGAW010000292.1, on the reverse strand, counting down.
CCGGGCCTCACCCCGCCACGCGGCCTGCTCGACGCCCTCCGGGCCGGGGAGGCGGCAGGCGTGATCCTCTTCGCCGAGAACATCTCGAGCCGGGCGCAGGTCCGCCGGGTGATCGCGCGGCTGCAGAAGGCCGCGGCGCGGGGTCCCGTCGAGCAGCCGCTGCTCATCATGGTCGACCAGGAGGGCGGCTACGTGCGTCGTCTCCCGGGTGAGCCCTTCGCCTCGCACAAGACCATCGGTCTCGCCGCCGACCCCACGGCCGCCGCGCAAGCGGCCGGCCGCGCCGCCGGCCTCAACCTGCGGGGCGCCGGCTTCAACGTGAACCTCGGCCCGGTGCTGGACGTCGCCCGCCCGGCGGGCGGCTTCATCGACGACGCCCGCCGCTCCTTCGGCACCGACCCCGATCTCGTCGGCCGCCTCGGCGCGGCCTTCGTCGACGCGCAGCAGCGGACCGGTGTGGCGGCGACGGCGAAGCACTTCCCCGGGCTCGGCGCGGGGTCTTCGTTCGAGAACACCGACCACGGGCCGGCGACGATGGACGTGCCGCTCTCGACCCTGAGGTCCCTCGACGAGGCGCCCTACGAGGCGGCCATCGCCGCCGGCCTGCGCCTCGTGATGGCGTCGTGGGCGGTGTACCCCGCGCTCGACGACCGGCCGGCGGGGCTGTCGCCGGTCGTCGTCGGGGAGGAGCTGCGGGGTCGGCTCGGGTTTACCGGCGTCACCGTGACCGACTCGCTCGGCGTCGCCGGCCTCCGCGGCTACGGCCCCATCGAGGACCGCGCGATCCTCGCCACCGAGGCCGGTATGGACCTGCTGCTGTGCGCCGGCCGCAAGCTGAGCGAAGGCACGCGCGCCGTCGACGCGCTCGCGCGTGCCCTCGAGCGCGACGAGCTCGACGAGCCGGCGTACCGGGCCGCGGTGCGGCGCGTGTTGGCGCTGCGCGCCGAGCTCGACTGACGTGCCGGCAGCTGCCGCCGTCTCGCGATGCGGCCCGGCGCTCTGGTGGCCGCCGTTGACTTGCCACGCGGCCCGACGCGCCGCGTGGCAGGACGACCCATCGTGTCCGATAATGGCGGGACGCGGCGGACCCGTCTCACGTCCCCTCCGTGTGACGACGGCGGCCGCACGGGGCTCGCCGACGAACGACGACGCGCGTGCGCGAAGGGGCCGCCCCATGACCGAGTACTCAGAAAGCCCGAGCGGCGAGAAGGTCCCGCTCCCCGCGGAGGAGGACTACGCGGCCGAGTACGCGCGCCTCGAGCGCCTCGCCGCGCAGGCGCGCGCGGACGGCCAGGAAGTGGTCGTCGTCATGGGGCTGGGCTTCGTCGGCG
>JAFGAW010000291.1 GCA_016933475.1 Thermoleophilia bacterium | reverse complement strand
GCCAGCCTGCGCAGGCCGACGCCACCGCCGCCCGCATCGCCGCCCAGCACCACGACGAGACCGCCACCCTCCGTGAAGAGCTCGACCTCCTCTCCCCCACCGGCCCCATCCACCCCGCTCCCCAACCCACCAGCCAAGCAGCCAGCCAACCAACTCCTCCCCCCGCCATCCACCTCACCCCCGACGAGTTGGCCACCCTCACCGCCGCCCTCCACACCCACTTCCCCCACCCCGCCTTCCGCGAGGGCCAGGCCGAGACGGTCGCCGCGGTCCTCCGCGGCGAGAGCGTCCTCGCCGTCATGCCCACCGGCGCCGGCAAGTCGCTCTGCTACCAGCTCGCCGCCATGCTCCTGCCCGGCACGACCCTCGTCATCTCGCCCCTCATCGCCCTGATGAAGGACCAGCTCGACGGCCTGCCCGGCGCCGTCGCCTCGTCCGCCACCGCCCTCAACTACACCCTCGACGGCGCCGAGCTCGACGCCCGCCTGGCACGCATCACGGCCGGCCAATGCCGCCTCGTCTACGCCGCGCCCGAGCGTCTCCGCCAGCGCCCCTTCCTCCATGCCCTCAGGCAGGCAGGCGTCTCTCTTCTCGTCGTCGACGAGGCCCACTGCGTCAGCCTGTGGGGCCACGACTTTCGGCCCGACTATCGCTTCATCGCCCACGCCTGGCGCGAGCTCGGCAGCCCGCGCATCCTCGGCATGACCGCCACCGCCACCCCACGCGTCCGCGACGACGTGCGCGCGGCGCTGGGCGACATGCGACTCATCGTAACCGACGTCCACCGCCCCAACCTCCACCTCGAGGCCCACAGCTATGCGAACGAAAAAGAGAAAAACAAGGCGCTGGTCAGCCTATGCCGTGCCACGCCTGGCAGCATCATCGTCTATGCGTCGTCGCGCCAAAAGTGCGAGGACCTCGCCGCGCTGCTCCGCCGGTCGGGGGTAAAGGCCATCCACTACCACGCCGGACTCGACGACCGCGCCGCCGCGCAGGACCGCTGGATGAGCGGCGAGGCGCGCGTCGTCGTCGCCACCATCGCCTTTGGGATGGGGATCGACAAGCCCGACGTGCGCGCCATCGTGCACTACAACCCGCCAAAGGCGCTCGAAAACTATTACCAGGAAGCGGGCCGCGCCGGGCGCGACGGCCAACCCGCCCGCTGCGTCCTCTTTCACTCTCAGGCCGATTGGAGGTTCATCGGCCAGTGGACGCGCCAGGCCGCCCTCGACGTCGAATTCTTGCGGCAGGTCTATGCCGCTGTCGGCCGGCGCCTCGCCGGCCGCGAGTCGGGCCTTGTTGCCACCGCCGACCTCGAGCGCGACCTCGGCATGGACGACACCCGCGTCCGCGTAGGCATCCACTTTCTCGAGATGGCCGGCCTGCTGTGGCGCGGCTTTGACCTGCCGCGCGCCGCCACGCTCGCACTGCGCGTCGATCCCGCCTCGATCGACGGCGCGGAGGCCGCCACCCTGCGCCGCTTTGCCGCGGTCGCGCGCCTGCGCGAGGGCCAGACCTTGTCGCGCGACCTGGTCGCGCTGCCGGCAGACGCGGCCACAGGCGACGACGGGGCCGACGCCGAGCTGGCGGACCTGCTCGACCCACGCGAGATCGAGCACCGGCTGCTCAATTGGGCGCGCGCCGGCTGGATCGAGTATCGCGGCATCGGCCGCGACATGCTGCTCGCCCTGCCCCCTGCCCCTGCCGACTCGCGCGAGCGCGTCGCGGCGATGCTCGCCGACTAT
>JAFGAW010000290.1 GCA_016933475.1 Thermoleophilia bacterium | reverse complement strand
GCGCGCGGCGCCCACTGCTTGAGGTAGGCCATCTGCACCCCGGTCGTCGAGTCGACGCGGTCGGCGGCCTCCATGAGGGCAACGAGCAGGATTGCCTCGACGTCACCGTCGAGACCCTCTTCTCCCCACTCGGCGATGCGCGCGCGCATCGCGTCAACGCGGGCGCCGTTCCTCGGGTGGAAGAAGCGCGCCCGCTCGCAGAAGGTCTCGGTGAAGTAGCCGGGGGCCGAAGGCACGTGGCGCAGCTCCTCGAGCCGCCGCTCGACCTCCCCGATCACCCGCGCCCGGTCGGCCTGCACGTAGCAGCGTGCCAGCGTATACGCGAAGGCTGCGTTGTCGTTGGCGACCACATCGTAGCCGGCGCGCTTGAGCGCGTGCCCGACGCGCGCCGTGCCCGAGAAGAGGTCGAGCACGCGCCGCGACGCGCCGAAGCAGGCGACCATCCGCAGGATGTCTGGGAGGAGCAGGCGCTTTGACCCCAGGTACTTGATCATCGCCCGGAGTATCGCACAGCGCACGGGCGAGCCCGCACTACGCGCGCAGCGATGAAGGGCGTCCTCGCGATACGCATCCACGCGAACCCCGCACGTGACGGTTCCGGAGGCGCCGGGTACCAACCCTGCGACCCCACCAAGGAGCCCTGATGAAGGTCCTCAATGCATCTGTCGAGATCGACGCCCCCGCCGCGACCGTGTGGAAGGTGCTCGCCGACGCCTCCCGCTACCCCGAGTGGAACCCCTTCGTGCAGAAGCTGGAGGGCGACCTGCGCGAGGGCGGCAGGGTCGCCGTCACCATCCGCGCGCCGGGCCGCAAGCCGGTCACGTTCAAGGCGAGGGTGCACCGCCTCGACCCCGGGCGCGAGCTGCGCTGGCGGGGACGCTGGTTCCTGCCGGGCATCTTCGACGGCGAGCACGCCCTTACCGTCGAGCCGCTCCCCGAAGGTCGCGCCCGATTCCGCTCGCACGAGGTGGTGACCGGGCTGCTGCTGCCGTTCCTCGGCACGGCGATGCGCCAGTCGCAGGACGGCTTCGAGCAGCTCTGCGCCGCCGTGAAGGAGCGCGCCGAGAGTCTGGCGGCGGCCGAGAGCACCTCGTGACGGCCGGCGCGCCGAAGCGCGCCGCGACGCAGAGGGTCGGCCAGACGCGGGACACCACGCCGACGTATGACGGCGACAAGGCACTGAGCGCCCTCCGGGCCCTGCCCTCGATCGGACCCCGGCTCGCCGAGAAGCTGCTTCTCCTCGGCGTGCGCTCGCCCGACGACCTTCGCGGGCACGACCCGGAGGCGCTCTACGACGAACTCCGAGCGCAACTCGGCCCCGTCGACCGCTGCGTGCTCTACGCCTTCCGGTGCGCCGTCCACGCCGCGGAGCACGCTGCCGACGACGGCCGCACCCAAGGCGGCGGGCACGGCGCGGCCAACCCCGAGCTCGCCAAGTGGTGGAACTGGAAGGACGGCGGCCCGGCCCTGCGGCGCCGCGAAGCCGGCCTGAAGCAGCCGCGCCCTCAGGCCGCCGCCGGCAGCCGACGTACCTCGATCGCGTCGAGGTAGCTGGAGACGCTCTTCACCCGAGCGCCGGCGAGACACCAGATGTGGATGAAGGGCACGCGCTCGACGTGCCAGCGCCACTCCGGCGCCCGCGGCCGGGCGCGGTAGTGCCCCGACACGACCAGCGACTCGGCGCCGTCGACCGCGGGCCCGAAGCCGAGGAGCCGCCGCCACGGGCCCCGATGCCAGTGCTCCACGTCGACGCCGACGAGCTGCCAGTGAGAAGGGAGGCTGCCGAAGAGGTCCATGGCGACCAGCTCGCGTGGGGCATACCGGTGCCCGTCGACCAGGTCGATGACGCTCCACTCCCCGCCGGTACGTCCCGGCGCGCCGGCGTCCCGCTCGGGCTCGCCGCCCTCTCGCTCGGGCTCGCCGCCCTCGAACATGGCCACCACGTCACGGTGCGCGCCGACGCCGAGGGCGTGATACCCGCGCCGGATCCTCTCGAGGGTGTCGTCGAGGTCGGCCATCGTCACCGCCGTGCCGTACGTCTCTCTCGCCGGGGCGGCCGTGGCGCGCCGCGCGCCGCGGCCGCCCCTCGTGTTTTCCCTCGCCGGAGCCTCTGGTATCCTTCTCGCCTCGTGGGCAATTAGCTCAGGGGGAGAGCGCCTGCTTCACACGCAGGAGGTCGTTGGTTCAAATCCAACATTGCCCACCACCCCCCGCTTCCTCTGCCGCGCTCGTGCCGCACGTGCCGCGCTTCTGCGGCATTCTCCGTATGCTGGTCGCGCAGCCACCGCAGCCGCCGGTACTCTCACCCTCAGGTAGAGGTTGAGATACGCCCAACACCGTGCGCGGCGCGCCAAACCGTAGTGGCTGCCGGCGCGCACTCATCGCTCCACCCGCACCGAACGGGGTTGAAGTGACCGTTCGCGGCATATAGTGTGCCCGATTGGCCGCACCGGCGATTCGCGAGCGCCTGCACGGGCTCGCGCGCGGCAGGCCCCCCTGCGATCCCCATACCGGCGCAGGCGGCAGCACGGTCAGCGCGCGCCCCGCACGAAGCGCCGGGGCGCCGGACGGTAAGAAGCAACGGGAGGTGAACAGGGTGGCTGACGAGCAGGGCAGAGTGATCCCGCCGTCGCCGGAGGTCTCGAAGAACGCCTGGGTCAAGAGCCTCGACGAGTACAAGGCTCTGTACAAGCGTTCGGTCGAGGACCCGGAGGGCTACTGGGCGGAGCGCGCCGAGGACGCGCTCGTCTGGACGAAGAAGTGGGACAAGGTCCTCGACTGGAGCTTCGACCCCGTCCCCTACATCAAGTGGTTCGAGGGCGGCGAGCTCAACGCCTCCTACAACTGTCTCGACCGCTGGGTCGAGGCGGGCAAGGGCGACAAGCCGGCCATCGTCTTCGAGGGCGACCCCGGCGACACCAAGACCTACACGTTCAAGGAGCTCCTCGACGAGGTCTCGAAGTTCGCCAACGTCCTCAAGAAGCACGGTGTGAAGAAGGGCGACCGCGTCGCCCTCTACCTGCCGATGATCTCCGAGCTGCCCGTCGTCATGCTGGCCTGTGCGCGCATCGGCGCCATCCACATGATGGTCTTCGGCGGCTTCTCCTCCGAGGCCCTCAAGGCGCGCATCGACAACTGCGGCGCCAAGGTCCTCGTCTGCGCCGACAAGGGTCACCGCGGCGCCAAGACGACGCCCTCGAAGACCAATGCCGACGTCGCCGTCAGCGGCGAGACGACGGTCGAGACGGTCATCGTCATCCAGCGCGTCGACGGCGACGTGCCGATGCAGGACGGCCGCGACGTCTGGTACCACGACGAGATGGCCGCCCCCGACATCACCGCCGACTGCGCGCCGGTGCCGGTCGACGCCGAGCACCCGCTCTTCATCCTCTACACGTCGGGCTCGACGGGCACCCCGAAGGGCGTCCTCCACAGCACCGGCGGGTTCCTGCTCTACGTGCACGACACGTGCAAGTACGTCTTCGACCTTCACGACGACGACGTCCACTTCTGCACGGCCGACATCGGCTGGATCACCGGCCACAGCTACATCGTCTACGGCCCGCTCAGCATGGGCGTCACCAGTGTCCTCTTCGAGGGCCTGCCGACCTACCCCGAGCCTGACCGCTACTGGCAGGTCGTCGAGAAGCACAACACGACGACCATCTACACCGCCCCGACCGTCATCCGCAGCCTCATCGGCCAGGGCGACGAGTGGGTCGACAAGCACGACATGCCGTCGCTGCGCCTCATGGGCTCGGTCGGCGAGCCGATCGACGCCAACAGCTGGATCTGGTACTACGAGAAGATCGGCAAGGGCCGCGTGCCCCTGCTCGACACGTGGTGGCAGACCGAGACCGGCGGGCACATGATCGCCCCGCTCCCCGGGGCCGTGCCGCTCAAGCCGGGCTCGGCCGGGCGGCCGTTCTTCGGCGTCCAGACCAAGGTCCTCAAGGACGACGGCAGCGAGGCCGCGATCGGCGAGGACGGCCATCTGGTCATCACCGCCCCGTGGCCCGGCATGATCCGCGGCACCTGGGGCGACATCGAGGGCAAGCGCTTCAAGGAAGTGTACTTCTCGATGTTCAAGGGCGTCTTCTACACCGGCGATGGCTGCGCGATCGATGCCGACGGCGACCACTGGCTCAAGGGCCGCATCGACGACGTGCTCAACGTCTCCGGCCACCGCATAGGCACCTCCGACGTCGAGGGCGCGCTGGTCAGCCACGCCGCCGTCGCCGAGGCCGCCGTGGTCGGCTACCCGCACAACATCAAGGGCACCGGCATCTACACGTACGTCGTGCTCAACGACGGCGTCGAGCCGACCGACGAGCTCAAGAAGGAGCTCGCCGTGCACGTGCGCAAGGTCGTGGGCCCGATCGCCACGCCCGACAAGATGCAGTTCGCGACGACCGGTCTGCCGAAGACCCGCTCGGGCAAGATCATGCGCCGCATCCTGCGCAAGATCGCCGAGGGCGAGTTCGACGCGCTGGGCGACACCTCGACCCTGGCCGACCCGGCCGTGGTCGAGGACCTGAAGGCGCACAAGCAGTAGTCGCGGAGGGCGCGGCCGGGCGGCCGAGCAGGCTGCCCAGCCGCGCCGCTGCGGCGGCAGGCGCGGGCCAGCCCGCGCCTGCCGCCGGGGAGAGCGTACGAACGGGCCGGCCGCCGTGAGGCGGCCGGCCCGTTCGTACGCTGGGACCGCAGTGACCGTGGCGGAGCGGCACGAGCACGCTGCCCGGATGGCCGGGCGAGAGTCGGCGGGGCGGTCGTCGGCACAACATCGCCGCGCGTCCCGCTCGAGACGTCGACCGGCTCGCCACACTCCCCGCTCGAGACGTCGACCGGCTCGCCACACTCCCCGCTCGAGACGTCGACCGGCTCGCCACACTCCCCGCCTCCCGGGGAAGGGGCACCCTTCTAGGGTGTCATCGAAAACGCGAACGTCACCCTCGAATTCGGCGGTTTCGGTCGTTCGCTCAAAGGTCGATTGCGCTATCCGTCATTCTGGCCGTGACTCTTGACGCCCGGATCGCTTGCGCGGCAGAGCGCCTCGGCGAGCTCACGGACGGCGACGGCGGAGGTGCGACAGGCCTCAGCGAGTACGTCGGCAGATGAACCGGCGGGCCGGGCTTGGCCGAGAGCGTCGACAGAGGCGCTGCACGGCGCTGTCGACGCGCTCGTACCGTCTCGCTGTCGTCAATCGCCGCGGACACGACGGATATCGCGGCCTGCCGCCCAGAGAACAGCGGATTCGGGCGATTCACGCGTTGACGTTCGCGCTTTCGATGACACCCCGTGCAGCAGACGCCGGTGAGCGGCTAACAGGCGCGGCCGGGCGGGCTGCCCGGCCGCGCCGCTGCGGCAGCGGGCGCGGGCTCGCCCCGCGCCGCCGGCCCGCCCTTCCCCCTCCGGCTAAGGCATCGTCAGTTGGGACGGGAGCGGCAGGGCTGAAGGAATGCCCGCCGAATCCGACAGCAGCCCTATCGGACCGGACAGCGGCCGTTCGTGCGCCGAGACCAGGGCGCCCACATCGAGTGCGGGAGGAGCATGATGCCCACGGACGGCGCCGGGACGCCCGGCGCGCGACGACCGCCTGCAGACCACCGGCCGACCCACGCGACGGGCTACATCCGCGGCCCGCTCGGCACCCTGGTCGACCGCGGCGCCTCGATGGCCATCGCCGTGATCGTCAACTTGCTGGTCGTGCTGATGGCCATCGTCCTCGTCTGGTCCGTCGTCGTCCTCGGTCTCGTCATCGCCGAGACCATCCGGCAGCAACGTGCCGGTGAGATCAAGGACCTGGTGATCGGCGTCCTCACGATCTTCATCGTCATCGAGATCTTCGACCTGTTCCGCGAGTACCTGCGGTCGGCGCGCATCAAGATGGTCAACCTGGCGGAGGTCTCGATCGCAGTGGTGTTGCGTGAACTGTGGCTGCTGCTGCTCGACGGCTCCGAGAACTGGCAGCTCTACGTCGCGCTGGCCCTGGTCGTCGCCGCCGTCGCGGGCTTCTGGTGGCTGGCCGTGCGCCAAGCGGCATTCGCCGGGGAAGGCGAGCGGCCGCGCGATTCACTGCCCGAGCGCATGCCCTAGGCACGACCGAAGACGAGAGCGCGAAGGGGCCGGCCGCCGCGAGGCGGCCGGCCCCTTCGCGTGCCTCGGGTTCGGGCGTCGGCGTCAGGGGCTGGCCGTCGCCTCGGGTTCGGGCGTCGTCGTCAGGGGCTGGCCGTCGCCTCGGGTTCGGGCGTCGGCGTCAGGGGCTGGCCGTCGCCTCGGGTTCCGGCGATGGCGACGACGGAGGGCCGGTCGAGACGACGATGTCGACGGCGCTCCCCGGCGCCGCCGTGGCGCCGGCCACCGGGCGCTGCACGACGACGAAGCCGACCGGTACCTCATCGCTGGCCGACTCGGTCACCACGACGACGAACCCCGCCGCCAGCAGCGTCTGCGACGCCGCATCCTGCGAGGCGCCGGTCACGTCGGGCACTTCCACGACGGTCGGCGCCGTCGGCCCCGTCGAGACACGCAGATCCACCACGGACCCCTCGTCCACTTCTTCGCCGGCCTCCGGCGTCTGCTCTACGACCGTGCCGGCCGGCCCGTCCTCGCTCTCGGCCTCCGTGATCGTGCCGACGGTCAGACCCGCCCCTTCGAGTGCGTTGCGTGCCCCGTCGCTCGTCATGCCGACGACGTCGGGGACGGCGACCAGCGCAGGCTCCTCCTCCGCGTCGAAGACGCCCGCCGCCCAAGCGGCCACCAGCGCCGCCACGATGACGACGATGGCCAGAGCAATCCACAGCGGAGCCTTCGAGCGCGGCGCCGGGGGTGGCGCCTCGACGAAGGTCGCGCCGGCCAGGAGACGCTCCAGCCGCGCCCGCAGCGCCGCCGCCGAGGGGCGCTGCTGCGGATCCTTGTGGAGCGCGCTCGCGACGATCTGCGCGAGCGCCGGCGGTACGTTCGGATTGCGCATCTGCGGCGGTATCAGCACGCCATCCGTGTGCTCGCGCGCCACCGCGGCGGCGTCCTCCCCGTCGACGGCCGGCGCCCCCGTCAGCATGAGGTAGAGGACCAAGCCGAGGCGGTAGACGTCGGCGGCCGGACCCGGCGCCGCTCCCCGCGCCTCTTCGGGACTCAGGTAGCGGGCGGCGTCGGCCGGCGCGCCGGCGCGCAGGTCCGGCGGCCGCAGCCCTGCGGCGACCCCGGCGCCAGCCAGCTTCACGGGGCCGGCCGCCGTACGCACCAGTGCCGAGGGCTCGACGGCACCGTGAAGGGCACCGCCGGCGTGCAGCGCCGCCAGAGCCCCGGCCGCCTCGGCGGCCACAAGGGCAGCGTCGGCCGCGTCGAGAGGGCCCCGAGCGACGAGCGCCTGCGAGTCGCGCCCCTCGACGTCCTCGCTGACGACGTAGCAGTCGGCCCCGTCGCGCCCCGCATCGACGACGGGGACGAGATCGGCGTGGCGCACCGCGGCGACCCTGTCGACCCCCTGGAGGAAGGCGTCGGGGTCCGGAGGGCGGACGACCGTGATGGTCACCTGCCGCCCATCCGGGCCGACCGCGCGATGCCTGGCCAGCGCCCGTCCGGGCGCAAGCGCCGCAACGAGACGGTACCTCTCGGCGTACGGGGGCTCACTCACGTCGTCCTCCTCTCGCGTCGGACCCGGTACCCTGCCGCTGCCCGACTCGCGTGACCATCCGGTAACCATACCCCGGTGGCACGATAACGGCGCCCGGATGGCCGAGCGAGGGGCGTCGGAGCCGCGGCGGCCGGCGGGCGGCCTGAGCCCCGGCCGGCGGGCGGCCTGAGCCCCGGCCGGCGGGCGTCTGGGTACCGGCCGGCGGGCGGCCTGAGCCCCGGCCGGCGGGCGTCTGGGTACCGGCCGGCGGGCGGCCGTGCCTCCGACCCTGCGCCGACTAGCCAGGCGGGCCGCCCCGCCTGTCGGCGAGTGCTTCCTCAAGCGATGTCTTTCCCTCAGGGGGGTGTGCCTTCTGGGTGTCATCGAAAGCGCGAACGTCACCCTCGAGATCGACTGATTCCGTCGTCGGCGCAGCGCGCAGGCGACGCTATCCGCCGTTCTGGACGGCTTTCCCGACACCGAATTCTCACGACGCCCCGACTCTCGGACGCGTCCAACGGCCGCCACGGTCACGGCCGCGACTCGCTCGGCCGCGACGGCCACGGCTCCCACGTGCGGGAGGTGGCGTGCGGGGGGTGGCGTGCGGGGGGTGGCGTACATCAGCGTGACTCACGCGTTTGCCATCTTCTGGATCGACCTCAGGTAGGTCCAGCTACCAACGATACGCGGAGCCCGCTGGAGACTGTCGAACCCGCGCGATTGGGCGTCGGACGCGCTCGCGGGTGGGCAGTCGCGGGTGGGCAGTCGCGGGCGCCCAAGGCTGCCGGAACTCCACGCATACGCAGGCACGCGGGCCGTGCTGCAGAAGCTTGAGGTCGGCGCCAAGAGGACGCATGGGCACGACCGTGATCTTGGTGCAGCGAATTGGCGGACGCCGCTAGCGCGATTTCAGTGTCCGGAATCGGTGCTGAAAAGACCGATACCGCGATGGTGCGCTCAGCAGAACGGCGGTTTCGGCGGCTGGAGGCGTTGACGTTCGCGCTTTCGCTGACACCCCCAGCAGGGCCCTCGGCACGACGCGGCCCGGCCGGACGGCGGCGCCCGGCGTCGCGGCCGGTCCGGGACCCAGCCGGGCGGCAGCGCCCGGCGCTGCGGGGGCGGTCAGTTGGTCGGCAAAGCATCCACTGGGTTCGCGTCGAGGCGGCTGGCCGGTGGACAAGGCCCACTGGGCTCGCGTCGAGGCGGCTGGCGGCGAAAGGCCAACGGGCCGGCGGGCCGGCGGGCCGGCGAAAGGCCCAACGGGCCCGCCGGCCGGCGCGGGTTCATCGCCCCGGAGAACGAGGCCCGGGGATGAAGTCCGGGCCCGCACGGCGTAGTGTACGTAGGGCACGACGGAGGCCCGGGCGCGTTCCCGCGCGCATCGAGCCGGCGTTCGCTTGCCGCGGAGTCTTGCGCGGCGCTGCCGTGAGGCCGGCGCTCGCGGGCCGCGGAGTCTTGCGCGGCGGCGTCGCGCGGCGCGGCGACGGTCGGCGCCCGCAGGCGCCGGCCGGTCGCCGCTGTGCCCCCAAAGATGAGTCAGCCAACGACCGCGGCCTGAGCGCCCGCGTCCGGAGCCGGGAGCGACCATGAGCACACGAAACCTCGAGAGACTCTTCGACCCGCGCAGCATCGCGGTCATCGGCGCCTCCAACAAGAAGGGCTCCGTCGGCTACATCCTGCTGCGCAACCTGATCGGCGCCGAGTACGACGGCATCGTCTACCCGGTGAACGTCTCGGCGCAGTCGGTGCAGGGCATCCAGGCCTACGCCTCGATCAGCCAGGTGCCGCGCAAGATCGACCTGGCCGTCATCGCCGTGCCGGCCAAGCACGTGCCGGCCACCGTCCGCGAGTGCGGCGAGGCCGGCGTCGGCGGCGCGGTCATCGTCTCCTCCGGGTTCCGCGAGATCGGCGCCGAAGGCCGCAAGCTCGAGAACCAGGTCAAGAAGATCGCCGACTCGTACGGCCTGCGCATCGTCGGGCCCAACTGCCT
>JAFGAW010000289.1 GCA_016933475.1 Thermoleophilia bacterium | reverse complement strand
GGGGTGCGGGGGGGGGGGGGGGCGGGGGGGGGGGCCGGCTACGCGCCGGCCGCCCGCCCCGCCTTCGTGCGCACTGCGACGAGGGCTTCGTCGGGCCCGCGCCCGCCCGTGTCCTCGACCTCGCGCCGCCAGGCGAGCCGTTTGCCGACGCGGGCACGCAGGCGCCAGCGCAGCGACTTGGCCTCGTCGGTCATCATCGCCTGAGCCAGCTCGAGGGTGCGGCGCACGCGGGTGAACTCGTTGACCGTGAGGTCGTACTGGTCGAGCCGCTCGAGGGCGCTGTCGACGTTCGACATGACGTCGATGTAGAGGCCCCAGTCGTCGGCGCAGGTCTCGGCCACGTACCGCAGGTTGAGCACCCCCGGGCGGTCCTCGAAGTCGACGTAGACGTCCTTGCACAGGGTGATGACGTCGTGGACGTCTTTCTCGTTCAGGTAGAAGATCTGCAGCTTGCTGAGGAAGAGGTCGGCGGGGGAGATGGCGTAGGTGTTGAGCGTGAGGCGCTCGCGCATCTCGATGACGTGGTCCATGCGCATCGCATCGAGGAAGACGTCGATGTGGTCGGCCGGGGGGACGCTGGTCACGACCGGGAGGTAACGGCCCCCGCGCTTGGTGAAGTGGGCCCGCGACTCGAGCTGGTCCGCGGGCTTGAAGAACTGGCGCTGCCCGTTGCCGGTGGCCTGGGCGACGTAGAGGTTCTCGAGGTAGCCGACGTCGGCGAAGAGGTCGTGGAGCTCGCCCGCCTGGCGGCGCAGGCCGACGAGGTCGATGTCGGAGTAGTCGCGCTCGGCGAAGTCGAGGTCGATGGCGTAGTGACGCACGGCGAGGCCGCCGGTGAGGCGGACGACGACGTCGCGGTCGTTGCCGGCGTCGATGATGCGCCGCGCCTCGTCCATCATGCGCTCGTGGCGCGTCTTCGCTCCGGCGAGCGCGGATTCGGCGAGGTGTCGGTGGCGCGGCGCAGCCGGCGGCTCGGCCGCCGGCCGCGCCGCGCCGTCGGACGGCGGCCCGGCCGCCGCTCCGGACGGCGGCTCGGCCGACGCCCCGTACGGAGAAGTCGGGTGTGTCAGCGTCTCGGGCATCGGCTCGATTCTACCGGCCGCGAGCCCGGCGTCGCCGTCGCCTGCGTCTGCCCCGACAGGGGGCCGATGACGAGGCTTTCGCGCGGCAGCTCGGGGTCGCGACCATGGCGGGGCGCCGGTGCCCTTGGCGGGGGCGGCCGACCAGCGACGCTGCCGCGGCGACCCGGAGCCCGTCGTCAGGCGGTGACGGAGCGCACGTCGACGCGCTCGAGGTCCATCTCGCCGAGGCCCATGTCGTAGGCGGCGCGCACGTAGGGAATGTCGCCGCCCGTGAGGCCGAAGAGCGTGGCGGCGTAGCTGTCGGCGGCGACGATGTCGGGGCTCGCGACCACGGTGTCGCGACGCTCGACGTCGCCGAGGTCGCCGCCGGTCGGGCCGTTGGCGACCAGGATGCGCACCGCGTCGACGACCGTGAGCGTCGGCCGGCACACGCTCACGAGGTCGGCGGTGCGCTGCCCGATGTTGGTGTGGAGCTGGCCCGGGTCGAGGATGACGCCGAGCAGGTTCTTGCCGCCGAGGGTGAGGCGCGAGAGCCCGTGGTCCTTGGCGATGGGGACGTCGATGAGCACGTCGCAGGTGAGGACGTCGCGGTAGATGTCCCACTCTGTGAGGTCGCGGCCCTCGGGGATCGAGAAGCGCTGGAAGCGGGCCGGGGACATGAAGACCATCTCGCCGCCGGCCCGCTCGGTGGCGGCGGCGATGCCGCTGACGCGGTACGCCTCGTCGGCCGGGCTGCCGAAGGGCGAGTCCATGACGCGCACGCTCGCGGCGCCGGCCTCGCGGCAGAGGGCGACCAGGGTACCGACCACGTCGGGGTTGGTGGTCGCCGCGTACTCCGGCGGGTGGGCGCCGCTGCAGATGTTGGGCTTGATGACGACAGCGTCGCCGCGCCGCACGAACGTCGACATGCCGCCGAGGGCGGCGAGCGCCGCCGTCGTCGTACGGGCGGCGTCGTCGCCGCGGGCCACGGCGAGCCCGGCGGGCGCGGGCGGCGGCTGGTCGGCAGGGGACTGCCCGCCGCTCTCGATCGGGCTCGGCGATGCCGTGCGCCGCTCGGGCAGCGGCGGCGCCTCGGCGGTGGGGTCGCCGCCGCAACCGGCCGCCCAGAGGGCGGCGCCGACCGCGGCGGCGCCGCTCGTGGTGAGGAATCGGCGGCGCGTCCAGTGTGGCATCGCCCACCTAGGGTAACAGGGCCGTGTGGCGTATACATCCACGACGGGTCGAGGCTGGCCCGCCTTGGGCTCCGGTACGAACGCGCCCTGACGGCGCAGGAGGGACGCGATGGACATCGGCAAGCTGTTCACCCACGCATGGGGCTTGTTCCGCAAAGATATCGGGCCGCTCATCGTGACGACCATCGTCGCCGCGCTGGCGACGGGCATCCCGGCCGTCATCTTGATGGGAGGTCTTTTCGTCAGCCTCGGCGACAACGTCACCATCAGCGAGGACGGCACCGTCACGGGCCTCTCGGGCTTCGACTGGGGCGCCTTCGCGCTCGCCTACATCGTCGTCTTCCTGATCGTCTTCCTCGTGGCGACGCCCTTCTACGGGAGCATGGTCAGCATTCTCGTACGCCGGGTGCGCGAGGGTCGGGTGGCCGAGTACGGCGACATGTTCGCCGGCTTCCGCCAGTACGGCCAGGTCGTCTCGACGTACTTCCTCGTCGGGCTCATCGTGGGGTTGCTCCTGGCCACCATCATCGGCATCCCGTTCGGTGTCTACTTCGGCGTCGCCTGGGTGTACGCCCTGGTCATCGTGGTCGACCGCCGTGTGGGCTTCGGGGAGGCGATCAGCGGCAGCCGCGCGCTCGTCAAGGCCACGGGTTGGTGGATGACTCTGCTCGCCCTGTTCGTCGCCTTCATCGTCTTCGTCATCATCGGCGCGATCCTCAGCGTGATCCCGGTCATCGGCTCGATCGTCGCAGGACTCCTCTACCCGCTCGGCTTCGCGTACGTCGTGGCGATGTACTTCCAAGCCACGGGAGAGGTGCAGCTCGTCGAGAACGCCGTGGCCGGGCTGCCCCCCGCGGCGGCGGGCACCGGGTCGTACGGCGGCCCGCCGGCCGGAGGACCGTATGCGCCGCCGGCGCCCCCGGCCGGTGCGGCGTACGCGTCGCCCGAGGCGCCGCCCGCGGCGCCCCCCGCGCCCGAGCAGTCTGCCGAGGGTGCGCCGGGCGCCGGCCGGCAGGAGTGGGCGGCCGCGGCCGACCCGCTCGCGGGCCAGCCGCCCGTAGCTCCGCCGCTGGCCCCGGCCGCGGGTACGCCGCCGTCACCGCCCGTCCCGCCGGCACCGCCGGCGCCCACACCGGCGGCGGCGACGGGCCCCATGGAGGCTGCCGCTCAGCCGGGCGTCGACGCAGGGTCGGGCAAGCTCGTGCACCACTGCTCGCAGTGCGGGGCGGTGATCGAAGGATCGTCCGAGTTCTGCCAGGTCTGCGCGCATCAGGTGAGCGGCGGTGAGAGGCCGGCCGCGGATGAGGCGCCGGGTCCAGACGCGCCGGCCGACGACGAGGCGCCTTCCGCCTGACCAACGGCACGGGCGACGGCGGCCGGGGCGGCGCGACGTCGCGCCGCCCCGGCCGCCCGCCCTGTGGGCGCGAGAGTATGCTGGCGGCCACCCCGAAGGGAGACAGCGATGACAGCGCCGGTGATGGTCCACTGGGACGAGGTCGAACTGCGGCACGTGCAGGTCGGGCCGATGAGCGGCTCCTGGGCTGATCTCGGGCGCGCCGCGGGCAGCGTGGCGCTCGGGGTCAAGCGCATCCGCATCGACGCCGGCATGCGCTCCACCCCCGTGCACGTGCACGACGCCGAGGAGGAGGTCTTCTTCGTCCTCGGCGGCGAGGGCGCGAGCTGGCAGGACGGCCGCACGGCGCCGGTGCACCCCGGTCATTGCCTCGTGCACCCCGCGGGAGGGGCGGCACACACGCTGATCGCCGGCGAGGCCGGGCTCGACGTGCTCGCCTTCGGCACCCGCGCCCGGCCGGCCTTTGACCGCCTGCCGCGGGCCGGCGTCGCCTGGCTCGGGAGGAGCTGGGTCGCGACCGATCCCGAGCCGCACCCGTGGGGCCGTGAGGCGGCCGCCGGCGAACTCATCGGTGAGCCTGCACGGGAGGCGCTGCCCGGCATGGTCGCGCTCGAGGACGTGCCCGAGGACGAGCCCGGTCGCGGCGACATGCAGTTCCGCCGCCGCGCCCTGACGCGAGGGCGCGCGGTGCTCGCCGGCCTGCAGTACGTGCGCATCCCCGCCGGCATGATGGGCTGGCCGCCGCACGTGCACTCGGCCGACGAGGAGCTCTTCGTCGTGCTCGAGGGCGGGGGGTCGCTGCTCCTCTACGATGCGCCGCGGCCCGAGGAGCCCGCCGAGCACAGGGTACGGGCCGGGCACGTCGTGGCCCGCCCCGCCGGGAGTTGCGTCGCCCACGCGTTCCGTGCCGGCGAGGAAGATCTCGTCTACCTCGTCTACGGCGAGCGCCAGGGGCACGACATCGCCTACTACCCGCGCTCGCGCAAGATCGGCTTCAAAGGGCTCGGCGTGCTGACGCGCTTCGAGCCGTGCGGGTACTGGGACGGCGAGGGGGAGGGCTGAGGCGTGACTGTGGCGACGACGGCGAGCATGACGGCCCCGGCGAGCCAGACGCCCCCGGCGGCCGGAGGCCGGCAATGACGGTGGCGAGCTACGCCGGCACGACCCCTGTCGTCGGCGAGGGCGCCTACGTGCACCCCTCGGCCGACGTGTTCGGCGATGTCGCTCTCGGCCGCGGCTGCTGGGTCGGCCCCGGGGCGCGCCTGCGCGGTGACTACGGCACGATCGTCGTGGGCGACTGCTGCGCGCTCGAGGACAACTGCGTCCTGCACGCGCGCCCCGGCGAGACCTGCCGCCTCGGTGACTGGGTGACGGTCGGCCACGGCGCGGTCGTGCACAACGTGACGTCGATCGAGGACTACGCCGTGATCGGCATGGGCGCGGTCGTCAGCGACTGGGCTGAGGTGGGGGAGTGGGCCGTGGTCGGCGAGGGCGCCGTGGTGCCGCAGCGCGGCGTCGTGCCGGCGGGGCGCATCGCCATCGGGGTGCCGGCGCGCCTGCTCGAGCGCCCGGTCGGCGAAGAGCACCGGGCGGCTTGGCGCGCCTTCAAGCAGCGCTACGTCGACCTCGCCCACGAGTACCCGGAGGCGCTCGACCGCTGAAGCCCCGGGCGCGTGCGTGCTCATCGGTCGCTTCCTCCTCCGATTAGCACCGGCACCGGCCCGGGTAAGCACAAGCACCATG
>JAFGAW010000288.1 GCA_016933475.1 Thermoleophilia bacterium | reverse complement strand
GCGGCGACGTCGACCCCCACGATGGTGGCGCCGTCGATCATGGCCGCATGCTACCAGAGTAGTGAAGCGCTGCGGGGCACGGCGCCGCGCAGGGCCTCGCCGCGCGCCGCCTGCACGCTCAGACGGGCAGCGGACGCGAGAGCGTCACCGCGAAGTCGGGCGGCTGGTGCAGGTGACGCTTGACCGAGCACTGCTCGACGGCACGAACGATCGCACGCTCGTACTTCTCGGGGAAGTCGGGCGGCAGGTGCAACTCGAAACCGACGAGGCTCACCATGCCGCGCAAAGGATCCCTCTCGATCGTCATCGTGATACCGGTGCCCTCGGTCGTCAGCCCGCGTTGCTGCAGGAACGCGAGCATGAAGATGCCGGCACACGTCGCCAGCGAGGCAAGGAAGAGATCGAACGGCGCCGGCGCGCTGCCGTCGCCCCCGGCGAGCACCGGCTGGTCGGTCTCGACGGTGAACCCCGCGAACTCGGCGTTGACCTTCAGGTTGCCGGGGAAGGAGACCTTCATCTCCATGGCGTGCCCTCCTCACGTCGCGACAGTCGCCTTATGACGCTGACGATGGCCGTCTCGCGCCTTCGCGTAACTACCCCATGGGGGTATATCCGACACGCCCGGCCGCTAAGCTAACGCTCCGCTCACACAGCGCGGGTACGATGCCCGGGGTCGCGGCCGCCCGACGACCGCACCTCGCCCCGACGACGACTGGACGGAGACCATGGAGAAGGCGAACGTGCTCTTCCTCTGCACCGGCAACTCGGCGCGCAGCCAGATGGCCGAGGCCCTGCTGCGGGTACAGGCCGGCGACCGCTTCGAGACCTTCAGCGCGGGGCTCGAGCCCACAGAGGTGAACCCGCTGGCCATCAGCGCCATGGCCGAGATCGGCATCGACATCAGCGGCCAGCGCGCCAAGGGCATTGAGGAGTATCTCGGCCGGCGGCACTTCGGCTACCTCATCACGGTGTGCGACCACGCCGCGGCCAACTGCCCCATGTTCCCGGGCGTCGCGACGCGCCTGCACTGGTCGCTCGTCGACCCCGCCGCGGCGGAAGGCTCGGAGGAGGAGCGTCTCGAGGTCTTCCGCCGCGTGCGCGACGAGCTCGAGCGGCTGATCGAGGAGTTCGCCGCCGGCCACTGACATCGTGCGCCCGCGCTGCGCCCGCGCGCAGGCGGACCTCACGCGCAACGGATCACACCGCGCGCCCACAGGCAGTCCCCGCACACCGGGTGCGGGTTGCCGAAGCAGTCCTCGAGGTTGCCCTCGGCGAGCTCGCACTCGCAGTCGGTGCAGGGCGGGAAGTCGAAGCGCCGCACCCGGTCCCTGAAGGCCGCGTACTCGGGGCGCGACCAGATCTCGCCGAGACTCTCGCCGGGCACCCTCCCCACCTCCCAGCGCGTCATCAGCTTGTGGCGGCCGCGCACGTAGCAGGGGAAGGTGTGCAGCAGCGGCGGGCATGGGCTGACGCCGCCGTGCCAGGCGACGGCACAGCTGTCGGCGTGGACGAACGGGCAGCGCGCGTTGGCCGAGTCCAGGTCGACGTCGACCATGGTGACGTGCGCGGCGCGGTGCAGCGCCGCGCCGACCGCCGCGCCGGTCTCGGCGTCGAAGTCGAAGCGCGGCAGGTGCCAGCGCGGCGTGTGCGTGGCCGCCGGAGCGGAGCCGGCGGTCACGCCGCGGTCGTACAGCGTCTCGCCGGCGAGCTCCTTGGTGTAGGGCAGGACGTTGCTCACGATGACGAACGAGGCGCCCAGCTGGGCGGCGACGCGGCCGAGACGGGGCAGCTCGCCGAGCGTCGAGCGCAGGGCGACGAACTCCACGCCGATGGTCACCGGCGAAGCCTGGTTCGGGCGCTCCCAGTCGTGCAGGCGCTGGACGTTCTCGACGACGCGGGCGAGCGAGGCGCCGGAGCGCACGCGCCCGAAGGACTCGGCGGAGGCGCCGTCGATCGAGACCACGAGCTGATCGAGGCCGGCGGCGGCGAGGTCGTCGGCCATCTCGCGACCGAGGAGCAGGGCGTTCGTCGTCACCTCGGTGCGCAGGCCATGCGCCTTGGCGAGCCGCACCATGTCGACGAAACGATCGTGCAGGAGCGGTTCGCCCAGCCCCATGAAGGCGACGGTCGGCGACGGATCGGGCCGGGGCAAGTCGGGATCGACACGCTCGCCGACGCCCCCGCCGGGACCGGCGCCCGGCACTTCCCCCTCCCAAGCGCCGCCGGCCAGTTCGACGAGGCCCGCGACGACCGCCTCGTACGTCGCCCACTCCATGAAGCCCTCGGGCTCGTCCCAGGCGTGGCGCACGCAGGTTCGGCAGGCCAGGTTGCAGGCTGTCGTCGGCTCGACGTAGACCTTGCGCAGCGTGTCCGTCACCGTCGGGCCTCCACTCTCGTCACACCCCACCGCCGGCCTTCGCCGTCGTCGCCCGTCGGCCTCATCCGCCATCGTCCCTGCCGCCGTCTGATCAGACTCTCTCGCACTCATGACACGAAGATCGCGTAGACCCCGGCCAGCGCCACAGCGATGCCCGCGATGCGCCGGACCCAAGGCCGAACCTTGCTGCGAAGACCCCACTCGAGAAAGCCCTGCACGCGCTCGCCGGCGGTGCCAGCGGCGACGAGCACGGCGGCGTGGCCCAGGGCGAAGGCCGCGAGGAGCGCCGCCGCCCCCAGCGGGTCCTCCCCGCTGCGCGCCAGCACGACGCCGACCACCGGGGCGAGGAAGGCGAACGTGCACGGGCCGAGCCCCAGACCGAAGAGCGCCCCGGCGGAGAAGGCGGCCGCGAGACCGCGCCGGCCCTCGGGCACGATCGCCGGCTCGGGCACGAACCAGAACACCCCGGCGAGGTAGAGGCCGACAAGCACGAGAACGACCCCCGCGAGCAGGTTGCCCGTGTCGCCGAGGTCGCCGATGAGGCGCCCGAGCCAGAGCGTCACCAGGCCGATCACCGCCACCGCCGCGAGCACGCCGAGCGCGACGACGAGCGACACGCCGAAGGCGGCCCGGGTGCTACGCTGCGGGCCGCCGCCGGCGAACGCCACGACCAGCGGGATGGCCGCCAGATGACACGGGCTGAGCAGCACGCTGGCCACGCCCCACGCGGCGGCGGCCGCGAGCCCGATCGGCAGCGAGCCGCCGAGGCCCTCGGAGAGCAGTGTGAGGAGACGCTCGATCACGCCGTCACCTCAGCCATGCTCGGTCCCGCCGGGCTCCCGACGGCTGCCGACCGCGAGATCGATCACCCTCGGCATCAACCGCCGATGAGGCCCTTGATCTCGGCGACGTCGGGCACCTTGCCCATGATCTTGACGTCGCCGTCGATCGCCAACGCCGGCGTCATCATGACGCCGTACGAGAGGATCGCCGCCAGGTCCTCGACCTTCTCGACCTGGGCATCGGAGCCCAGCTCCTCCACAGCCTCCCTCACTCTGGCCTCGAGCGTGCGGCACTTCGCGCAGCCCGTGCCGAGGATCTCGATCTTCACGTGCGCCTCCTTCTCGTCCGATCGTCGATCCGGTCTGTACCGCACCGCCCGCCTCGCGGCGGTCGCCACCCTCCGACTGCCGGCCTCAGATCGCCGACCGTCACGGGCCCTCCGCCTGACGCCGGGTCGCCTGCCGCGCCGACGCCTGCCGCGCCGCCGTACTCACGCGAAGAACGCGCCGAACAGCAGGCCGCTGATCGTCGCCATGACGACGACCAACGCCACGAAGACGACGGTCTTCGTGGTACCCATCACCGAGCGGATCACCAGCATGTTCGGCAGGCTCAGCGCCGGGCCGGCGAGCAGCAGCGCCAGCGCCGGCCCCTTGCCCATGCCGGCGCCCAGCAGGCCCTGCACGATCGGCACCTCGGTGAGCGTGGCGAAGTACATGAACGCCCCGGCGACCGAGGCGAAGAGGTTCGCCTGCAGCGAATTGCCGCCGACCGCCGCGCTGACCCACTCCGACGGTATCAGGCCCTCTTCGCCCGGGCGCCCGAGGAGCAGCCCGGCGATGAGCACCCCGAGCAGCAGGAGCGGCAGGATCTGCTTCGCGAAGCCCCACGACGAGTCGAACCACTCGCCGCCCTCCCCCTTGTCGGTGCTGGTGACGATCACCAGCACGACCATGCCGGCGGCGAACGCAGCCTGGGGATACTCGGGCAGCGCCAAGCCGAGCACGAGCACCGGTGCGGCGACGGCGGCCACACGCCACCACACGAAGCGCAGGATGAAGATGAGGCTGAGCGCGAGTCCGGCGCCGGCCACCGCCGTCAGGAGCCACTTGACGGAGTACACCGCGTGCCAGAACCCCTCGTCGGCGCCGGGGCTGCCCCAGTTCGCGAAGACCAGGATGCCGACGAGCGAGGCGAAGAAGAGCCCCGTCTGCCACAGCGGTCGCGACTCCTCGGGGGTGACGGCCACCGGCGCCGCCGCGCGCTCGCGCTCCTCGCGGCGGAAGATCAGGTGCATGAGCAGACCGATGACGATGCTGAAGACGATGGCCCCGACCGCCCGGGCGACCCCCAGGTCGAGACCGAGGATGCGCGCCGTCAGAATGATGGCGAGCACGTTGATGGCGGGCCCCGAGTAGAGGAAGGCGGTCGCCGGCCCGAGGCCGGCGCCCATGCGCTTGATGCCGGCGAAGAGGGGCAGCACGGTGCACGAACAGACGGCGAGGATGGTGCCGGAGACCGAGGCGACACCGTAGGCGAGGAACTTGTTGGCCGAGGGCCCGAGGTACTTCATCACCGCCGTCTGGCTGACGAACACGGCGATCGC
>JAFGAW010000287.1 GCA_016933475.1 Thermoleophilia bacterium | reverse complement strand
TCGAGCATGGCCTCGGATCGCAGGAACCCGGGTGTCAACGCTACGACGGTGACGCCGTGAGGCCGGAGGTCCTCGGCCTGTGCGACGGCGAGGCGGATGACGGCCGACTTGGCGAGGTCGTAGAACAACGAGCCGCGGTAGCGGTCGGAGACGCCGTCGGTGATCTCGACGATCGTCGATCCTGGGGTGCTGGCGAGCAGCGGGGCGGCGTGCCAGCTGGTGATGAGGTGGGTTTCGACGGCGTTGCGCAGCAACGCGATGCCGTTGGCGAGGTCGTGCTGCCAGAACGGGGTGTCCCACTCGGTGAGGGGGTCGCCGCCCCAGATGTCGTTCACGAGGATGTCCAGGCGGCCGCGGCCGTCCGTGATGCGCTCGATCAGCGCCCGCACCTGATCGGTGTCGGCGTGGTCGACGCGTACCGGGATGCCTGTCCCGCCGGCTTCGTCGACGAGGCGAGCCGTCTCCTCGATTGTCTCGCGCCGCGCCATGGGGGAGCGTTCAACCGAGGTGGTGCGACCGGTCACGTACACGGTGGCGCCCGCCGCGCCGAGCTCAACGGCAATGCCGCGGCCCGCCCCGCGGGTGCCGCCGGCGACGACGGCAACGCGGCCGCTGAGGTTCTTCGGGGTGTAGGTCATGCCGGCAACTTACTTTCTTCTCATTCATAAAGTCAACTGCTATGGTGAGTCCATGCGAACCGGCAGACCGAGGACTGTCAGCGACGAGGCGATCTTCGAGGCCGTCAGGGCGGTCGTGACCGAGGTCGGCCCGTCGGGGTTGACGCTCGCGGCGATGGCCGATCGGGTCGGGCTCTCGGCCCCCGCGTTGACCCAGCGGTTCGGGTCGAAGCGGAGCCTGCTGCTGGCCTACGCGGAAGCGGCCGCCACCGGGATCGACGACCCGTTCAACCGAGCCCGGAGCAACTCGCCGACGGCGCTCTCGGCGCTGCGAGCGGCGCTGCTCGAGTTGACGGCCGGCATCGACTCACGAGACGCGATCGCCAACCATCTGGCGTTGCTCCACCTCGACCTCACCGACCCCGACCTCGGCGCACACGCCGCGAAACAGAGCCGGCTCCTCCGACGAGCCATCACACAGCTCCTGAACGAGGCGATCAGCGACGGCGAGATCAGCCCCACCGATGCCGCCGAGCTCGCCGACACCGTGTACACCGTCTACAACGGCGCCCTCGTCACTTGGGCCATCGACGGCACCGGGAGCCTCACCCGGTGGCTATCGAAGCGGCTCGACCGCGTCCTCGCCTACCACCAACCGGCGTGACGTTCGCTGCCCGCGGCGAGGCGTCCGGCAGCGTCGATAGAAGCGGGTCAGCTGTCACGGGTGGCGGTCCGCTCAAAGATCAACTCGAAGTCCTTGCGCCACGTTGCGCCTTGATCCTCCGACGCATACCGCTATGGGAGCGGCGGTAGCGACGGCCGCCGGCGCCGGCGTCAGCCGGCGCCCTTGGCTTGTAAGAGCCGGATTCGGCAGAGCGACGGGCACACCGTCGTGCCGCCCGAGGACCGTTGAC
>JAFGAW010000286.1 GCA_016933475.1 Thermoleophilia bacterium | reverse complement strand
GGCTCGAAGTCGTTGCGCGCGTACTGGATGTCGACGAGGCGGCGCAACACCTCGTCGCGGTCGACGGTGTCGCCGACCTTGAGCAGCACCATGCGCTCGAGGTACTCCTCGGGCGAGCCCAGGCCGTAGATGCAGCTCACGCTGGCGACGATGACCACGTCGCGACGCAGGAAGAGCGAGGTGGTCGCCGAGTGGCGCAGGCGGTCGATCTCGTCGTTGATCGACGAGTCCTTCTCGATGTAGAGGTCTTGCGCCGGGACGTACGCCTCGGGCTGGTAGTAGTCGTAGTAGCTCACGAAGTACTCGACCGCGTTGTCGGGGAGGAACTCGCGGAACTCGTTGCAGAGCTGCGCCGCGAGGGTCTTGTTGTGGGCGATGACCAGCGTGGGCTTCTGGGCGCGGGCGATGACGTTGGCCATGGTGAAGGTCTTGCCCGAGCCGGTGACGCCGAGCAGGGTCTGGTAGCGGTCGCCGCGCACGACGCCGTCGCTGAGCGCGGCGACCGCCTCGGGCTGGTCGCCGGTCAGGCTGTACTCGGCATGGACCTTGAAGTCGGTCATGGCCTCACGGACGGGACGCGGTGGACGACGTCGACGCGACCCAGCTCACGACGTCGCGGGCGGCTTCGCGGACCGCGGCGCCGCAGACGGATCGGCGCGCACCATCGCGGGCGGCGCCGCGCGCCGACGCGTAGCGCGGCGCCGTCATCACGAGTGTACCAACACGAACACCTGTTCGCAACGCTCAGGAGCGCGTGTCGAGGGCGTCGCCCCAGGCCCGCCGGTAGATGGTGCGCAGGCGGCCGACACGCTCGACGTAGGCACGCGTGTCGGCGAAGGCGATGTCCGCGAGCTCGAGCTCGTCGCTGCCGGCGGCGCGCAGCCAGCCGTCGACGCTGCCCGGGCCGGCGTGATAGGCGGCGAGGGCCGCCGCCTCGTCGCCTTCGTACCGCTCGAGCAGGTGCCGCAACTGGTCGGTGCCGTAGCGGATGTTGATCTCCGGGTCCTCGAGGTCGCGCGTCTCGAACCGCACCCCGCCGGTGCGCCGGGCGATGTCCTCCGCCGTCGCCGGGGTCACCTGCATGAGCCCGATGGCGCCGCTCTCCGAGACGACGGTCTCGCGGAAGCTGCTTTCCTGGTAGATCACGGCGGCGACGAGGGCCGGGTCGACCCCGTGCCGCGCCGCCGTCTCGCGGATCGTCGCCTCGTGCTCGAGCGGGTAGACCTGACGGGCCACGACGGCCGGCACGGACTCGGCGTACCAGGCGGGCAGCAGGCGGTAGCCGGCGAGCGCGAGCGCCGCGAACGCTGCCAGCACGAGACCGACGGCGGCGAGCGGCTTCACGCGAGCGGGAGTGCGTCGACGACTACGCGAAGCCTCACGACGACGATGGCGCGAGCGAGAGCGGCCAGAAACGTCACGAGGCCGCACGCTCGGCCCTCTCCCCCGCCGCGGCCGCCGAGATGATGCGTGCGAAGGTCTCGCCGACGAACTCCTTGAGGCGCTTGCGGCTGCCGGTGTTGTGCAGCACGAAGTCGGCGCGCGCGACCTTCTCCTCCTCGGGGAGCTGCTGCTCGAGCCGACGGGCGAACTCGCTGTCGGTGAGCTTGGCGGCGACCCGCCGGCGACGCACCTCGGGCGGCGCCGTGATGAGGAGCACGTAGTCGAAGGAGGCGTCGAAGCCTGTTTCGTAGAGCAGCGGCACCTCGGCGACGAGCAACGGCGGCCGCGGGCGTACCCGCTCCGCCTTGTGCGCCCACTCGTCGAGCCGCCGCCGCACGTGCGGGTGGAGCAGGCCCTCGAGCCAGGCGAGCTCCACGGGGTCGTCGAAGACGATGCGAGCGATGGCCGGGCGGTCGACGGCGCCGTCCGCCCCGAGCACCTCCGGGCCGAAGTGCGCTCCGATATCGGCGGCGATCTCGGGCCGCCCGAGCAGCTCGTGCACGACGTCGTCGCTGGACACGACGGCGGCGCCGAGCTCACGAAGGTAGGCCAACGCCGTCGACTTCCCGGAGCCGATGCCGCCGGTCAAGCCGAGGCGAGGCACTCTCTGTCGCTGTGTCGTGGTCATGGCGCAGAAGCGGCCGGGCGGCGTCTCGACGCCGCCCGGCCGCAGGTCGTCGGTCTCAGCCCTGCGGCTCCGTCCCTGCCTCGCCGGCGTCGAGCGCCTCGTCGGCCGCCTCGGCGCCGACCGGGAAGACCTCGTCGCTCAGGCCCAGCGTGGGACCCTCGTCGAGCGGCGGCGCCACCTCGCCGGCGGCCTCTTCGGCCTCGTCGGCCGGCTCGGCCGCGGCGGGCTCTTGGACGGTCTCGGCAGCGGCCTCGGGCTCTGCGACGGTCTCGGCCTCTGCGGCAGCCTCGGGCTCCTCGACGGTCTCTTCGGCAACGCTCTCGTCGGCCTCGGCGACCGGCGCCTCGGCGACCTCTTCAGCCGCGACCTCCGCGGTCTCCGCGGCGGCCGTCTCGTCGGCCGTCTCGGCCTCGGGCTCGTCGGCCGCCTCGGCCTCAGGCTCCTCGATCTCGACCGGCATCGGCGGCATGGGCCGCACCTCGTCCGCACCCTCGACCCGCTTGATCGAGAGGCTCAGGCGACGGCGCTCGGTGTCGACCTCGATGATCTTCACGCGCACGGTCTGGCCGACCGCGACGACCTCGTCGGGCCGCTCGACGTGCCGGTTGGCCAGCTCGCTGATATGGACGAGGCCCTCGATGCCCTCGTAGATCTCGATGAAGGCGCCGAAGGCGACGATCTTGGTGACCCGGCCCTCGACGATGTCGCCCACCTTGTGGCGGGTGACGATGCGCTGCCACGGGTCTTCCTGCGTCTGCTTGAGACCGAGTGAGATGCGCTGGCGGTCACGGTCGATGTCGAGGACCTTGACCTTGACCTTCTGGTTGACCTGCAGCACCTCGGACGGGTGGTTGATGTGGGTCCAGCTGAGCTCGGAGATGTGGATGAGGCCGTCGATGCCGTCGAGGTCGACGAAGGCGCCGAAGTCGACGATGTTGCTGATCGTGCCCTCGACGATGTCGCCCACGGTGAGCTCGTCGATGATCTGCTGGCGCACCTCTTTGCGCTCCTCTTCGAGGACGGCGCGGCGCGAGAGGACGACGTTGTTGCGGTTGCGGTTCATCTCGATGACGCGGCAGTTGAGCTCTCTGGTGACGTACTCGGAGAGGTCCTGCACGCGGCGGATGTCGACCAGGGAGGCGGGCAGGAAGCCGCGCACCCCGAGGTCGAGGATGAGGCCGCCCTTGACGACCTCGATGACGGTGCCGATGACGGGGGTGCCGCTCTCGAAGGCGCCTTCGATGCGCTTCCAGGCCTTCTCGAAGCGGGCGCGCTTCTTGGAGAGGATCAGGCGGCCGTCGGCGTCCTCCTTCTGCATGACGAGGGCGTCGACCTCTTCGCCCAGCTCGACCTCCTGCTGGGTGTTCACGTTCTTGCGGATCGAGAGCTCGTTGACCGGGATCACGCCCTCGGACTTGTAGCCGATGTCGACGAGGACTTCGTCCTTGTCGATGCGCACCACCTTGCCGGTGACGATGTCACCCTCGGCGAACACGTTGATGGTGGCGTCGTAGTTGGGGATGATCTCGCCGTCCACCTCGATGAGGTAGCCGTCGCTGCCTTCGACGATCTTCGGTGCTTCCTGGGTCTCGGTTTGGTTGTCCGTCATATGGTCTCTCGGCCTCCCGGTCACTGTCGCGGCTCGTCGCTGAAAGGACCGCCCTCCCCGGGAACCGCGACCGGGGTGGGGCGAAACCGGGAGAGTATAGCACAGGGACCCCGCAGGAGCGGGGAGAATGCGGGTCGCGCCGCGGTGACGGTGCGTCTGCGGCGGCACGGCGCTCGGCGCGGTCACGCGAAGAGCCGCGGCGCGGCCACGGCGCGATGCCGCTCCGCGGGCGACCGCGGTGCGACGTTACTTCGCGCCGCGCCAGTCGGCGCCGGCGCCGATCTCGACCTCGAGCACCGGCTCCATCTCGTACGCCCCGCGCATGGCGTCGCCCAGGAGCGTCTTCACGGCGTCCACTTCGCCCTCCGGCGCCTCGACGACCAGCTCGTCGTGCACCTGCAGGACGAGGCGCGCCGCCATGCCGCGCTCCTCGAGGCGGCGCTGCACCTCGAGCATGGCCACCTTGATGATGTCGGCCGCCGTGCCCTGCAGGACGCTGTTCACGGCGAGGCGCTCGCCGAGCGAACGCAGGCGGTAGTTCGACGATCTCAGCTCGGTGACCGGCCGGCGACGCCCGAACAGCGTCGTGACGTAGCCGTCCTGCGTCGCCTGGGCGATGACCCGGTCACGGAACTCGCGCACCTTCGGGTAGCGCGCGAAGTAGGCCTCGATGAAGTCGCGCGCCTCGTCGACCGACATGCCCACCTGCTCGGAGAGACCGTAAGCCGAGAGCCCGTACATGATGCCGAAGTTGGTCGCCTTGGCGTGCTCGCGCTGCGTGCGCGTGACCTCCTCGACGGGGATGCCGGCGACGGTCGCCGCCGTCACCCGGTGCACGTCGTCGCCACGGGCGTAGGCGTCGAGCAAGGCCGGCTCCCCGGAGAGCTTCGCCATCAGCCGGAGCTCGATCTGCGAGTAGTCGGCGACGACCAGGAGGCTGCCCTCCTCGGCGACGAAGCAGGAGCGGATCTCGGCTCCGAGCTCGGTACGTGCGGGGATGTTCTGCAGGTTCGGGTCGGAGCTCGACAGACGGCCGGTGCTGGCCACCGTCTGGTTGAACGTCGTGTGCAGACGCCCGGTGCGCGGGTCGACCCTCCGCGGCAGCGGCTCGAGGTAGGTGCTGAGCAGCTTGGTCAGCTCGCGCCACTCCTCGACCGCGGGCACGATCGGATGCTGCTCGCGCAGGCCGCGCAGCACCCGTGCATCGGTCGAGTAGCCCGTCTTGCCTTTGCGCGAGGGCTCGAGGCCGAGGCGCGTGAAGAGGACTTCTGCGAGTTGTTGCGGCGAGCCGATGGTGAAGGGCTCGCCGGCGAGCTCATGGATCGTGTCGGTGAGCTCCTCGACGCGCTCACGCAGGCGGGCCGTGATCTCGCCCAGCCGGTAGGTGTCGACCTTGACCCCGGCCGCCTCCATGACGGCGAGCACACGCGTCAGCGGGAGCTCGATCTCGTTCAGGAGGCGGTCGAGTTCGAGCTGGTGAAGTCGCGGCCGTTGTGCCTCGGCGACGCGCCACGTGAGCCAGGCACGGGTCGCCGCGGCGGCCTCGTCGGCCGGGCCGTCGAAGAGGGGGCCGGCCTCGTCGAGCCCGGCCAGAGTCTCGAGGACGCGGTCCTTCTCGGCCCGCTCGGGCGTGAGCAGATAGGCCGCCACGGCGGTGTCGTAGGCGGCGCC
>JAFGAW010000285.1 GCA_016933475.1 Thermoleophilia bacterium | reverse complement strand
CCGGTGGCGTCGGCGCCGGCATCAGCACGCGCGCCTCGGGCACCTCGGAGAGGCCGGCCGCGACGCAGGCAGGGCCGGCCAGCTCGACCTTGCCCGACGGCGTCGCCAGCGGATGCGCCTCGGGGTCCGCGGCGAAATCCGCGAGGCCGACGCGCTCCTGATCGGCGGCCAGGTAGAGCCCCGTGCGCCGGAACTCCTCCTCGTCGGCGATCTCGGACGACGCGACGAAGGCGCGCAGCCAGGCATCCGCGTCTCTTCCTTCAGTGAAGGCCGCGCTGCACCCCATCCGGCCGGCGAGATCGCTGAAGACGTCGTAGTCGTCGCGCGCCTGCCCCGGCGGCTCGGCGACCTTGTGCGAGAAGAGCAGGTAGTTCGCGGTCGTGTAGACGATGTCGGCGCGCTCCAGCCAGTGCGTGACCGGCAGGACGACGTCGCAGTACTGCGCCGTCGCGGTGAGGAAGAGCTCGTGGCAGACGGAGAACTCGAGCGCATCCATGGCGCGGATGCTCTTGGCGACGTCGGCGCCCTGGGCAACGTAGTTGCCGCCGACGTTGTACGCGGCGCGGATGTCCACCGGATACCCGCCGGTACGTCCGCGCAGCACGGCGTCGGCCCAGTCGTTGACCGGGAGACTCACGCCCGACGGGTTCTGCCCCGCCTCCATGCCCCTCAGCCGCGGCTTCGGCAGGCCGTTCCAGGTCTGGGAGCCCGAGGATCCGCCGAGTCTGCCGAGGTCGCCGCTCGCGAGCTGCAGGGCGATCGCGAGGCGCACCGCCTCCTCCCCGCCCATCGTGCGCTGGATCGAGAGACCGGGGATCAAGGCGACGGGCCGGCGGCGCGCCCACTCGCGCGCCAGCGCGACGATGCGCGCCGCCGGCACACCGCACACCCCCTCGGCCCACTCCGGCGTCGCTGCCTGCCCGGGCTCGAGGACCAGGGCGGCGCCGGCCTGTGCGGCACCGCGAGCGGCTTCGTCGCCACTCCCGGAGGCGCCGGCCTTGCCCGGCCGCGAGCGGGCGGCATGCCCGCTCCCGGGGCCGCCGCCCGCCCCCAGCACCCGCCGCCGGAGCGCCTCGAACCCGGTCGCGTGCGCCGCGACGAACGCCTCGTCCACCGTCCGGTCCGTGACCCACACGTGAAGGATCGCCAGCATGAGCGCGCTGTCCGTGCCGGGGCGCACCGGCAGCCACTCGGTGCCGAGCTGCCTCGCCGTCGTGGTACGACGCGGGTCGATCACGACCACCGGAACGCCGCGCCGCTTCGCCTCCCGCACACGCGCCCGCCACTCGCAGCCCATGATGCAGTCGACGAGGTTGGCGCCCCAGAGCACGATCATCCCGGAGTGCCGAAGTGTCGCCGGGTCGACACCCGCCTTACGCGTCCCCAGGACGACGCGTTCCACGTACGCCGACGCGGCCGAGCTGTACGTCGACGACTCCTCGACGCCGCCTCCGATCAGGTTGAGGAAGCGCGGCAGCAGCTCGGCCGTGTTGTGCACCGCGCCACGGCACGAGCCCGACCCACCGAGGGCGAGGATCGCCCCGTCCCCGTGCCGTTCGCGCACCGCCGCGAGCCCGTCGGCGACGCGCGCGAGAGCCTCGTCCCAGCCGGTCTCGCGGAACTGCCCCGACCCGCGCGGCCCGGTCCGTACGAGCGGCGTGGTCAGGCGCCCGGGCGCCTGTTGCTGGCGCCACGCCTGGTAGCCGCGGATGCAGCCCTTGAGGTAGGCGCCGCCGGCCGGGTTGTCGGCGATGTGCACGACCCGGCCGCCCTCGACCGTGGCGAGCAGCGGGCACCCGCCGCCGCAGTCGCGGTTGCAGGCGACCGGCAGGCGGCTCTCGCTGCCGGCCCGCGACGCGCTCACGTCGGTGTCGGTGTCGGGTCCATCGACGACGCGGATGCTAGCACGCGTGAGAGCACGAGAGCCGCCTCGGCCGGCCCACGGCGACTGCCGGCACACGCAAGGGTGCCGCGCAGTCACTGCGCGGGCGTCCTGCCGCACAAGGGTGACCGGCGGAGACCGCCGCCGCGCAGGAGAGTAGCGGTGCCCTCCGAATCCCCATCCAGCGGTCATACGACAAGGAGATATCCATGGAGAACGGTGACGTCATCGCCATCGACCTTACGACCTCGCTCTTCGGCCTCGCCCTCGCGGTGCTCTACATCGTGGGCATGTGGCGCATCTTCACGAAGGCCGGGCAGCCCGGCTGGGCGGCGATCATCCCGATCTACAACGTCTACGTGTGGCTCAAGGTCGCCGGGCGGCCGGGCTGGTGGCTGCTCCTGTGGCTCATCCCCTTCGTCAACTTCATCGTCGCTCTGCTGGTGAGTCTCGACATCGCCAAGTCCTTCGGCAAGGGCAGCGGCTTCGGCGTGGGGCTTTGGCTGCTCGCACCCATCTTCGTGTTGATCCTCGGGTTCGGAAGTGCGCAGTACGAGGGGCCCGCGGCGGCGCCGGCGTGAGCTGACGGCGCCGGCGTGAGCTGACGGCGCCGGCGTGGGCTGACGGCGCCGGCGTGAGTCGACGACGAAGCGGCCCGCCGGTGCGACGCCGGCGGGTCGCTTCGCTCACTCCCTGATCGGCCAGCCGCGAGGGACGGGATCGCCCGACAGGTCACCGACCGACGAAGGATACGTGCTGCCCCGCGCTGTACCCTGCTGTAGGCTTGCGAGCAGACCGCCGGGCTGCGAGCCCGGCTCCGAGATGCAGGTGAGGTGAGCGTGCCGACGGGGCGCATCGCAGAGACGAGAGACGACGGCGAGACCACCGACGAGCGCACCGGAGCAGCATCGTTGCGCGCAAGACCGGACCGTCCGCGTCGTCACGGCCTCGTGTGGATCCTGCTCGGCTTCCTGGTGCTGCAGGGCATCGGGGGCGTCTTCGGGGGCGCTGCCTTCGTCCTCGCCCCCGACGGCGACCTCCTGCGCATGCCGACGTCCTATCTCGAGGGCACGCCGTTCTCCGACTTCCTGATCCCCGGTCTGCTGCTCCTCACGCTGCTGGGTATCTTCCCGCTGGTCGTGGCGGTCGACCTCTGGCGTCGCCGTCCCTGGGCCTGGTTCGGCGCGTTCGCCGTGGGGTGCGCCCTCGTCATCTTCGAGCTCGTCGAGTACGCGATGATCGGCCCCGACCCGCAGCAGCTCGTCTGGGCCTCGATCGGCGGGCTCATCGCCGTCTGCTGCATCTCGCCCTCGGTCCAGCGTTACAGCGGCGTCTGGTGGGGCCGTCGGACCTGAGTGCCCGACGTCGGGGCGGTGCCGTTACGAGGCCGCCCCCTCGGCCCGCCACCGAAGTAAAGGCACCCTGGCAAGACCCGCGCCTCCGCTGCCGTCGCGTATGATTGGGCGGAGATCGCCGTCGGCACCGGCGACAGCCGACCGGAGCCAAAGCCCGCCGAGGAGAGTCCTCACGGAACGCCGCGTACTCGCCGCCCAGAACGTCAGCCGCAACTGCCTGGTCTGTGGTGTCGACAACGCCCTCGGCCTGCAGGCGCGCTTCTACGAGCTCGACGGCGGCGAGCTCCTCGGCGTGTTCTCGCCGCGCGAGGAGCACCAGAGCTACCCGGGGCGCCTGCATGGCGGCATCGCCTCGACGATCCTCGACGAGACCATCGGCCGGGCGATCCTGCTGCGCCAGCCCGGCGCCTGGGGCGTCACGGCTGAGCTTACCGTCCGCTTCCGCAAGCCCGTGCCCCTCGAGGGCGAGCTGCGCTGCGTGGCCCGTATCACGCGCGACACGCGGCGCCTCTTCGAGGGCACGGGCGAGCTGCTCCTCGCCGACAGCTCGGTGGCCGTCGAAGCTCGCGGCAAGTACCTCAAGATGTCGCTCGAGGAGATCGCCGCCGACGGCATGGACGAGAGCGAGTGGTTCGCCGACGAGCGCGAGCGGCCGAACGGGGTGAGTCTGTAGACCCCAGCGTCGCCCGCCGGCCGGGGGCTGATCCGGCCGCGACGGAAGACGCGAAGGGGGCGCCTCGCGGCGCCCCCTTCGCTCACTCGATCGGCTTCAGGCCGACTCTCACTTCACGACGAACTTCACGTAGACACTCGAGGCCGCCGCGTAGTCCGCGTTCGCGACGAAGAACGTCTTCACGCGCCACGTGCCTCTCTTGGTCGGCGTGTACTTGCGCACCGCCGTGCTGAAGGTCTCGTCGGCGTTGTCAATGAGCACCTTGGTGCCGGTGGTGACTACCGTCCTCCAGGCGCCGTCCACGTACCGCTGGAAGCGCCACTTGACGCTGCCGCCCGTGCCGGCAGGGACGACCTTGCCCGTCACGTAGAGCGAGCCGCCCAGCGAGAAGCTCGTCCTGCTGAGCTTGGTCGTCACCTTGGGCGCGACCTTGACGAGGATCGCGCCGCGGGCCGGCTTCGCGTACATGCCGGTGCCGAGGATCTCCTCGCCCTTGACGAGCGCCGCGTACCGGGTGTTCTTGACCGGCTGGACGGGGTCGAAGATGTACTTGCCCTCATCGAGCGCCAGAGTCGCCGGGTTCTCCGGGAGCGTCAGAGTGAGCTGCAGCGTGTTCCAGTCGAGCTCCGGGACCCTGTACTGGAACAGGCTGACATCCTTACCGGCCATCCGGATCTTGGTGCCGTCGGGTGCGATCGTGTACAGGACGCCGGAGATGACCGCCGTCCCCCCGTACACGACGGGCGCCGGCTTGTACGTCGGCAGCGTCGTCCGGTGGACGATCGCCGCGGGGTCTGGGTGCGTCTCCTCGTAGCCGACGTGGCACGTGTAGCAGTACGGGTACGGGCCACCGAAATCGTAGTCGCGCACCTCGGCGTACGGCTCGTGGACCTCTTCGAGCGCCCGGACGCCGTCGTGGCAGTCGTAGCAGTTGGCCCTGCCGTCGTCGTGGTGGGGGCTGCCGTTGGGCACACTCTGCGAGGACGTCCGGTGGCAGCCGTCGGTGCAGGTCTTGGTGTTGGCGCCGAAGTGCGGCAGGTTCGCGGCGGGGTCGACGTCGTGGCAGTCGGTGGCCGCCGCACACCCATCGTAGGTCTGGCCGTCGACCTCGTTCTGGACCTCGTCCTGGTTCTCACCCGGGTAGTGACAGCTCCAGCAGGTGTCGAAGCCTGATTCGACCGGCCGGTTCTCGTAGCCGCCGACGTGGCACAACAGGCACTTGGTGCTGCTGACCCTCGGGTCAGCCGGGTCCACGGGGGTGACTTCGTGACAGGACGTGCACGTGGACGTGTAGAGCACCTCATCGCCGTGTACCGTGTTGACACCGTCGGCGCAGTCGATGTCCAGCGGATCGAAGGCCAGCGCCGCCGGGGCGACCACACCGAGAGCGCCGATCACGGCCAGTGTGAGCACGACCACGTGCGCCCAGCGGCGCCGGCCGTGCGTGTGAGCGGTACCCCCCATGCGACCTCCCCAAGTCGACGCGCAGTCTTCCGTGTGTAGAGTCTAACTATTCTCCGGGTATGCGCAAGCCCCGATTGCTCGTTGCCGGCAGACGACGCGCGCGATCACTGTGCTCCCTCCTATCTCACCGCGAAGTACTTGTACGGGGTCGCGAACCCGACGAGCGTCGTCGTCGCGGCGACCGACGCGCGCACCCGCCACGTGCCGCGCCTGAGCGGCTTGTAGGTGTAGCTGTAGGTGCTGTAGTCCACAGATGAGACCACCGCCCGGCTCTTGGTCGTCACCGTTCGCCAGACACCGTCCACTTTGCGCTGGAACTTGAGCTTCACGTACCCGCCGGGCCGCGCCGGCGTGAGCCTGCCCTTCACCGTGATCTTGGCGCCCAGGAGCAGCGACGTCCTGCTCAAGCTCATCGACAGCCTGGGCCGTACGTTGACGACGACCGCGGCCAGCGAAGGCTTGACGACGACGCCGTCGAGAGACAGGCCCGGAGTGAGCGTCCGGTAGGTCGTGATGGAGGTCGGGACGAACGGATCGAACGCGTAGTCGCCGGCTTCGCCCGTGTACGCGGTGTCGACGTGGGCGGCGACCGGCGCCGTCACCGGCTTGGCCTGCAGCGTGATGGCCGCTCCGGGGAAGGGCGATTGGCCGTAGAGCAGCCAGCCGGAGAGGCCGAGCGGGTCGCCCCAGCGCACGGTCGTGGCCGTGGTAAGCAGGCTGAATGCACGGGAGGCGATCGCGGCGGGATCCGGGTGCGCGACGTCGTACCCGACGTG
>JAFGAW010000050.1 GCA_016933475.1 Thermoleophilia bacterium | reverse complement strand
GTCGGCGGCGCAGCGGGCCGGGTCGATGGTTTGTCGGCCTTCGGCCTGCGGGTAGGCTCGCGAGGACAGAGGCCTCGGCGGGGCGCGGGCGCCGCTTCCCGGCCGCGGGCCGTCCGTCAGAGGACCCGGGGTGGAGACATGAACCTCCGTGAACGCGTGGTCGCTTCCGTCACCGACATCCGCGAGCGTGGACAGCGGCTCGTGCAGCTCAACCTCGAGCTGCTGACCAGCGAGCTCAAGGCGAAGGGGCGCAAGTTCGGCGCGGCCATAGGCCTCTTCGTCGGCGCCGGAGTGCTCGCGTTCTATGCCGTCGGGTTCGCTCTCGCGACGATCGCCGCCGCCCTCGCGCTGGTCGTGCCGCTCTGGCTGTCGCTGCTGATCGTCACCGTGGTCATCGTGCTGATCATCGCCATCATGGTGGCTGTCGGTCGCGGCCAGATCGAGAAAGCCAGGACGCCGGCGCCTGAGACGGCGCTGGCCGAGGCGCGCAAGACGGCCGACCTGGTCAAGACGAACCTGCGCCAGACCAGGGCCGGTGTGCGCGCCAAGGTCGCGTCCGCGAGGGCGACGCCGCGCGCCGGCCGTGGGCCGCACGGCCCAGGAGCGGCGCCTCCGCGGCCTGACTGGCGCGCCGGGGCGGCCGCACCGTCATCGACGGCGTTGTGGGAGTCGCCGTCCGCGCCGTCCGCGCCGCCTTCCGAGCCGACGTCGGCGCCTCCCGCGTCGACGTCTGAGTCGCCGGCCGCGGCGGGCGAAGCGCCTCCCGCGTCGACGTCCGAGTCGCCGGCCGCGGCGGGCGAAGCGCCTCCCGTGTCGCCTTCCGAGCCGCCCTCCGACGACGAAGCGAGGGAGTCATGAGCGATACCTCGGGAACCCAGGCGGACACCACCCCGCCCGCCCTGGTGAGCGACGCGCCGGGCGCCGGCCCGGAGACTGCCGAGACGCCCTCCGCTGGGGAGAAGGCCCCCCCGCGCCCGGCCGCCCAGATCCGCGCCGATATCGAGCGCGAGCGCACCGCGCTGCAGGGCTCCTTCGAGACCCTGCGTGGCGAGTTGGACGAGGCCGTGGACGCCGCCCGGCAGCGGGCCGTGGACGCAGCCCGCAAGGCCCGCGTCGTCGGGCCGGTCGTCGCCGGGGGGGTCGCGTCCGTCGCCGGCGCGGTACTGCTGTTGCGGCGTCGGCGCGGCGGGCGGCGGTGATGCAGCTCACCCCCCGGCGTCCGCGCACGCGGTCGGGCAGGGCCCCGGAGCGTTTGGGCGCGGCCCCCGTCACGGTATCCAGGAGAGCCCCGACCCAGGCCACATCACAGAGGAGTGCATCGAGATGAGTCTCGCGTTCAACGCCGATGAGGTCTTCGCCATGGCCGAACAGCTCGAGCAGAACGGCGCCCGGTTCTACCGTACGGCCGCCGAGCAGGTCGAGGACGCGGCGGCCAAGGATCTGCTGCTCACCTTCGCCGCCATGGAGGACGACCACCTGCAGACCTTCGCCGCCATGAGGGCCGCGCTCTCCAAGGCAGAGCGGGGCGGCGCGACCTTCGACCCGCAAGATGAAGCGAGCCTCTACCTCGCGGCGCTGGTGAAGACCAAGGTCTTCTTCGACAAGGACGTCGATGCCACGGGTCTCCAAGGCATCTTCGCGACCGCGCTGGCCGCGGAGAAGGACTCCATCCTCTTCTATCTCGGCATGAAAGACCTCGTGCCGGAGAGTCTCGGCCGGGGGCAGGTCGAGGAGATCATCCGCGAGGAGATGCGGCACATCCAGATCCTCGGGGAGCGGCTCGCGTCGCTCTAGGGGCACACCCACGTCGCCGAAAGGAGGCCGTCATGGCCGACGCAGAACGCCGCGCCCGCGCGGTCTGGGAGGGGGATCTGGCCCAGGGGTCGGGGACCGTCACGCTCGAGAGTAGCGGACAGGGTGGCACGCTGCCTGCGACCTGGGCCTCGCGCACCGCGCGCTCGGACGGCAAGACCAGTCCTGAGGAACTCATCGCCGCCGCTCACGCGACCTGCTTCTCCATGGCTCTCGCCCACGGTCTGACCGAGGCGGGGAGACCGCCGACAAGGCTCACGACCGCGGCGACGTGCACCTTCGCCCCCATCGAGGACGGATTCAAGATCGCCGCGATGGCGCTGGAGGTGAGAGGCGAGGTCGAGGGCATCGACGCGACCGAGTTCGCCGCCGCGGCCGCGGCGGCGAAAGACGGCTGCCCGGTCTCGCAGGCGCTGAAGGGCAACGTGCCGATCACCGTGGCGGCCGAGCTCGTGTAGCCACCGGGCCGGCGGGGTGCGCGACCCCCCGTTGCCTCACTGATGCCCGAGACAGGCGGGGCCACGGGACGCGGTCTGCCGACCGTCACGTCGCCAGTCCGGCTGCCCGCGCCTGCCACGTCGGCCGCCCGCCCGCGCCGTCTGCTTCGCCCGCCCACCCGCCGCTTCCTCCTCGCCCGGCCGCCCACGCCGCTGACCCGTTTGGCGGCTCGCGTCGTCGGCTCGGCGCCGGGCTCACGCCGGCGTGGTCTGTGGCACTACCATAGGAGGTGCCGCAGGCAGCAGTGACAGTCCGACGAGCGGGATTCGGTCCAGCAGGTGACACACGTGGAAGACAAGCCGACAGAGCCCGCCACGCGCTGGCGGTCCTTCCGTCGCGGCTTTCTGCAGCGGAGCCCGCTGGTGCTGCTCGTCGCCGCCGGGTTGTGCCTGCTGGCCGTGCTCGGCGTGCAGCACTTCTTCTTCGGCGGCGGCATGACGGGGGTCGCCGAAGGCCGCCTGCTGCGCATCACCCACGACGACTACATCCACGTCGCCTACAAGGTGAACCGGCTCAAGGAGGACCCGCCCGAGGGTCGGACGGTCTACGTGTTCGGCGGCTCCGGAGCCATGGAGGCGGTCGTCGGGGGGCGGTCGTTCGCCGCGCAGATCGAGCGCCACGGGGGCACGCCGGTCGGCGCCGTGAACCTGGCGAACCATGCGCAGTCGCTGGCTCAGAACCTGGTCATCGTCGACAACCTGCCGGACGGCGAGGCGCTGCTGCTCATCGGCCTCGCCCCGATGCGCTTCAACACGGCGGCGGACGTCGACGCCGGTCTGCTCGCCTCGCGGCCCCTGCTGCTGCGCAGCGCGCGACTCGATGAGCTGGCGCCGCGGCTCTACGGCATGGAGGCGCCGTGGATGGGCGGTCTGCCTGGCGCCTTCGACTTCATCTCGGCCTACGTGCAGCAGCGCGTCAGGAAGGGCCCCCCGCCCGGGGTGGCACTGCGCTACGACCCGCACTACTACGGCCCTGACGCGACGGCCGCCTCGCCCTTGGCGAAGCGTCTGACTCTGGAGAGGGTGTGGCGCGACAACCGCACCCTCTACGCCGCGAACCACGAGTACAACCTCGAGGTGCTCGGCGAGCTCGTGCGGCTGGCGAAGGAGAGGGGCTTCGAGCCCGTCCTCTTCGACCAGCCGCTCAACACGTTCGCCGCCGGCGACTGGGCGGGCGTGCTGCCCGAGTACCGTGCCGAGGTCGAGCGTCTCGCCCGCGAGCTCGACGTGCCGTACCTCCACGTCGAGCGCAGTCTCGAGTTGCACGACGACGACTTCGCCGACCTCTACCACCTCATGCCGCCGGCGCGGGCGCGCTGGCAGGAGCAGATGGCGCGCGAGGTCGGAGAGCTGCTCGCGTCACCCGACGCGGCCCCGGGTCAGTAGTCGCCCGACGCGGCCCCGGGTCAGTGGGCCCACGTGACGAGTGCCCGTCGCACGCCCCCCCTCGCGGCGTGACGGCGAGTGCCGCGTCCATGTGTCGTCGACGGGTATGTAGCCGGCAGGAGCCAAACGCGAGCAAGGGGGTGTGTGGTGGCGGAACTCGAGGCGGGGCTCGCCGGCGACGTTCTCAGCCGCTGCGAGTTCTTCCGGGACTTCGGTGGCGACGTGCTCGCCGAGATCACGTCCCGATCCAGCGAGCGGTTCTACGATCCCGGTGAGGTGGTGTTCGGGGACGGTGAGGAGGCGCGCAGCCTCTACGTCGTGGAGACGGGGCGCGTGGGTCTCATGGTCGAGCTCCCCAACGGGCACGAGATCAAGGTGTTCGACCGCGGCCCGACGGAGCCGTTCGGCTGGACGTCCCTCTCCGAGCCCGGGCGCTACGTGGCGACGGCGCGCTGCCTGTGCGAGACGGCTCTCGTCGAGGTTCCGGCGGCCGTGCTCGACGAGATCGCCGAGCGCGATCCTCGCCTGGGCCTGCGGCTGATGCGGCGTGTCGCCGCGGCCGGCGTGGCGTGGATCGCCGACCTGCGGATGCAGCTCACGGCGGCGCTGGACTGAGGGCCACGGGACGCTGCGAACGGCGTGGCGAGGAGCCTGCTCGTCGTCACGCGTGCACGGGCTCACGCCTGCACATCGTCACCGCTTCGCACATCGCTGCGCCCCGGCACGGAGTGGCCGTGCCGGGGCGCACGCTCGAGGCTGCAGACTTCACAGGCGGTCTCCGTCAGACTGCTCAGACGACTCCCACCGCCGTCCCCGCATCCTCGGGTCTTCTCGACTGTTCCTTGCGTGCTCCTCAGGCTCCTACGAGTCCTCCCCGACGCCTCACACCGGCCCCGGGATCTCGTCGTGCTCGTGGATCTGCTCCTCCTTGCTCTTCCAGTTGCGGATGCCCAGGAAGTCCTTGGTCCTCAGCGGGTTCCCGTCGATGTCGCGCAGCGGTATCGGTGGGTACTTCTTGTGCGTGAGGTAGGTCGTCACGATAAGCAGGGCGATCGAGACCAGGAACGCCGGCACGGAGGCGATGTACACGGCGTCCCAGACCGCCCAGTCGACGTAGACCTCGCCCTCCTCGATGATGCCGATGTTGGCGTCCGCCGTCTGGTCGTAGTAGTAGTAGATGCTGATCGCCACCCAGCTGATGAAGCCTCCGGCCCACGAGACGAGGGCGGCGAACCCGTTGCACTTCTTCCAGAAGTAGGCTGCGGTGAACGGCGCGAACAGCCCGACCAGGATGATCGACCAGGCGATCACCACGAGGAAGTAGATGGTCTCGAGCCAGAGCGCCATGGCCAGGGAGACCACGGCCGCGATCGG
>JAFGAW010000284.1 GCA_016933475.1 Thermoleophilia bacterium | reverse complement strand
GTCGACGCCCGGTCCCTACACCGGGCCGGTGCCGATGGTGACCCACGTGCACGGCGCCGTCGGCGTCGGCGACGACAGCGACGGCTACGCCGAGGCGTGGTACCTGCCGGACGCCGGCGACATCCCGGCCGACTACGCCGCGACAGGCACCTGGTACGACTTCTTCAAGAGCAAGGCGGCGGGGGCTTACGGCGTGACGTGGGGCCCCGGCTACGCCACCTTCGAGTACCCCAACGACAACCGAGCCTCGACGCTCTGGTACCACGACCACGCGCTGGGCATGACCCGACTGAACGTGTACGCGGGCCCGGCGGGCTTCTACATCGTCCGCGGCGGGCCCGCCGGCGACACGGCGGTGCTCGACTCCCGCTTCGGCACGCCGGCGGTGCTGCCCGGCCCGGCACCCAAGGAGAACGACAAGTTCCCGCCCAACAAGACCTACTACGAGATCCCTCTGGCCATCCAGGACCGGGCCTTCAACGCCGACGGCTCCCTCTTCTACCCGAACACGCGGGAGTTCTTCGACACCATCACAGGCCCGTTCATCCCGGACGGCGAGTTCTCCCCGATCTGGAACCCGGAGTTCTTCGGCAATTCCATCATCGTCAATGGCAACACCTGGCCGTTCCAGACGGTCGAGCAGAGACGCTATCGGTTCCGCATACTCAACGGCAGCCAGTCGCGCTTCCTGATCCTGGACTTCAACAACATCCCCGGGGTCGAGGCGTGGCAGATCGGCAACGAGGGCGGCTTCCTGGCGGCGCCGTTCAACCTCACGGCGGCCAACGGCAACCGGCTCCTGATCGGGCTGGCCGAGCGCGCCGACATCATCGTCGACTTCACCAACGTGCCGGCGGGCAACTACGTGCTCGGCAACGTGGGCCCGGACGAGCCGTTCGGCGGCGGGGTCCCGGGAGTGGACTTCCCGGTGGCCGACCCGGCGTCGACGGGGCAGATCATGGAGTTCCGCGTCGTCCCGGCCCTGGCCGCCGATCCGACCACTCCGCCGCAGTTCCTCGTGCTGCCGGCCATCGCTCCACTGCCGGCGGAAAGCGTCACGCGCCCGCTGGCGCTCATCGAGAAGATGGGCATGGGCGTCGACGTCAACGGCGACATGGTCGAGGGCCCGATCGAGGCGCTGCTCGGCACCGTGGGCCCCGACAGTATCGATCCGGCCGCGACCCCCGGCGTCTGGACTCACCGGCTCTGGATGGAGCCCGTGACCGAGAACCCGGCCGTGGGCGCCACCGAGGTGTGGGAGTTCTACAACACCACCGGCGACGCTCACCCGATGCACGTGCACGAGGTGGCCTTCGAGGTCGTCAACCGCGAAGGGCTGGTGCTCGACCCGGTGACGGGCGAGGTCGTGTCGCCGGTCCAGACCGACGGGGTCATCACCCCGCCAGAGGCCTGGGAGACCGGCCTCAAGGACACGGTGACGGCCTATCCCGGCCAGGTGACCCGCGTCCGGGCCCAGTTCAATGTGCCCGGTCAGTACGTGTGGCACTGCCACATAGTCGAGCATGAGGACAACGAGATGATGCGGCCGTTCCGCATCGGGCCGGAGCAGCCCGGCCAGCCCACCGGCGGTGGTATGGCCGGCGGGTGAGGCGGCGACATGGTCGCATGACCCGCCTCTCGTGAGAGCGATCTCGCACCGGTGGGATCGTCGCGAGACGTGAGTCGTGAACGGCGCCGGCGGCCGCGAGGCCGCCGGCGCCGTTCTGGTCGAGAGACTCCCGCAGCGCCCGGATCCAGCGACTCCGTGAGGGCGCGGGTGCGGTACGTCGAGCAGGCCATGACCTGCTTTCGATGCTGACAACGGACCAATGCTTGACGACCTGCTCCAGCTTGTGGTTCCATACACAAAAGACCATTACCCTATGGGCTACTGGGTATTTACTACATGTCGTCATGCGACCCGCTCTCCGAGGATCGCTGCACGTCGCAGAGACCAAGTGCACACAGTGTCGGGCGCGGAGACCGGCCCGAAAGGAGAGGCCGTATGAGCCGCAAGTCGTTCTTCATGTGGATGAGCTGGATCGGGCTGGCCGTCGTGGTCATGCTCGTGGTCGCCGGGGGCCTGCTGACCTGGGGAAGCTCCTACACACAGACCCAGGTACGCGACCAGCTCGCCGCGCAACAGATCAGCTTCCCGCCCGCCGGTCCCGGCCTGGACCCGGAGCAGTACCCCGAGCTGCAGAAGTACGCCGGGCAGCAGGTCGTCAACGGTGAGCAGGCCAACGCCTACGCCGCGTACATCCAGTCCCACCTGGACGCGATCGCCGGCGGCCAGACGTACTCGCAGGTGAGCGCTGCGGCGCGCGAGGACCCGGACAACGCGGAGCTGCAGGCGCAGCGCGAGAGCCTCTTCATGGGCACGACCCTGCGCGGCCTCCTGCTGCAGGCCTACGCCTTCTCGACCGTCGGGACCGTCGCCTGGGTCGCCGCCGTCGTCGCGTTCGTCGCCGCCGGCATCCTGCTCGTCCTGGTGATCATCGGGTTCGCGCGAGCCCGCCAGCTGTCGGAGGCGGAGGCCACCGTGCCCGAGGCCCAACGCAGTACGGTGCACGGTCCGCTCCCGGCCCAAGGCTGCTGAGGAGGTCTGGGGACGTTGCGTCCCCGGGCCTCCCGGCCTCGGGGTCGGGCGAGACCCGGGCCGGAGTAAAGCGATGGGGGCGGCGTGCCCGCGGCACGCCGCCCCCATCGCGCGCTCGTAGCCGACCCGCCCTACCGGAACAGCGGCGTCGAGAGGTACCGCTCCCCCGAGTCGGGGAGGATCACGACGACGAGCTTGCCCGCATGCTCAGGCCGGCGGGCGACCCGGAGAGCCGCCCATACGCATGCGCCGGCGGCCATGCCCACGAGCACGCCTTCGCCCCGAGCCAGACGGCGGGCCGTCTCGAAGGCGTCCTT
Organism: Thermoleophilia bacterium; assembly: GCA_016933475.1. Classification (GTDB taxonomy): domain Bacteria; phylum Actinomycetota; class Thermoleophilia; order UBA2241; family UBA2241; genus UBA2241. Next base: position 2,885 of record JAFGAW010000284.1, on the reverse strand, counting down.
GTCGGTGACCGCCACCACCTCGTCGTAGACGCCGGTGTCGAGCACCGAGGGTACGAAGTCGGCGCCGAGACCCTGCAGGCCGTGAGCGCCCGGAGCGCCACCCGACAGGACCGGTGAGCCCGCGGGCTCGACGGCGACGATGTGCACGCTCGGCTTCCGCTGCCGCAGCACCTGGCCCACACCGGTCACGGTGCCGCCCGTGCCGACACCGGCCACGAAGATGTCGACGCCGCCGTCGGTCGCCGACCAGATCTCCTCGGCGGTCGTCTCGCGGTGAGCCTGCGGGTTGGCGAGGTTCTGGAACTGCTGCAACATGTACGCGCCGGGGAGCGTCTCGCAGAGCTCCTGCGCCTTCGCGACGGCTCCGCGCATGCCCTCGACCCCGGGCGTGAGGACCACCTCGGCGCCGTACGCCTGCAGCAGCAGGCGGCGCTCGACGCTCATGCTCTCGGGCATCGTCAGCAGCACCCGGTACCCCTTGGCCGCGCCGACCATCGCCAGCGCGATGCCTGTGTTGCCACTGGTCGGCTCCACCAGCGTCGCGCTCGCGGGGTCGATGAGGCCCGCCCTCTCCGCCTCTTCGACCATGGCGAGGGCGATGCGGTCCTTGAGACTGCCGCCGGGGTTGAGCGACTCGAGCTTCCCCACGATGGTCGCGCCGGACTCCTCGGAGACGCCCCGCAGGCGCACGAGCGGCGTGCCCCCGATCAGGTCGGCGATGCTGTCGGCGATCCTCATCCTGCTCCCCGGGCGCGGCCTTGCAGCTTGACGTTCAAGACGGTCACTCAGATGTGATAGGTCGCGGGGGCGGCGCGGTCGGCCATGGTCGCGATCGTCTCCGTGGCGAGCGCCTCGCGCAGCGCGGCCCGCACCGCGACCCACGCCGGCTCGAGCAGCACCCCGCCGGGGTCGCCGTCGCGTGACCGCCCGAGCCCGTCGAGCGGTCCGTCAAGTGCCTCGATGACCTCGAGGACGGTGATCGCGGAGGCCTGCCGGCTCAACACGTAGCCTCCGCCCCTCCCGCGCTGACTGTGCACGAAGCCGCTCTGGCGAAGATCGCGCATCACCTGCTCCACGTACTTCTTCGGGATCCCGCCCAGCGCCGCGATGCGCTGGCCGTTCAGGACCCCCTCCCCCCGCTTGAGCGCGAGGCAGACGAGGGCCCGGATCGCGTACTGCGTGCGTAGAGGTATGTCCACGACGGACCCCTGAATTGCCGGGTTGACGATAGGAAATAGGATGATTGGCGGGGTGGTCGCCTGTCAAGACGAGAGCCCCGAGGGCAGAAGCCCCGGGCGCGCGGCCTCAGGGGCCGCGTGCAGCGCGGACCGCGCTCGACCGCGGGGCACGTCGACAAGACGGCGACGGCGGCGCGGTCGAGATGGCCGTCCTGTGCACACGGCCCCGGCCGCGATCGGCGACGGCCTCGCGTAGAGTGCGGGCATGAGCTCATGACCGTCGCGTCCGCCGGTGGCGGCGAGGCACGGACGCGGCGGCGAGCGGGCGCGGCGAGGGGCGACGGACCGAGGCGGCATCCGGCCGCCCCCGCGCCACAGATGGGCCGCACGACAGCAAGGGAGTGTCACGGCATGTCGAACGTCGCGGTGGTGGGCGCGAGCCCCAACGAGGAGCGGTACTCGAACAAGGCGATGCGCTTCCTGAAAGAGAAGGGCCACACCGCCATCCCGGTCGCGCCCAGGCACGAGCGCATCTGTGGCGCTGAGGTGCACGCCTCGCTGCGCGACGTGCCTCACGAAGTGGACACGGTCTCGATGTACGTCGCCCCGGCGCGGCAGGAGACGATCATCGACGAGATCGTCGAGCGGGCGCCGCGCCGCGTGATCTTCAACCCCGGGGCCGAGAACCCCGGGGCCTACGAGCGCCTCGAGACCGGGGGCATCGAGGTGGTCGAGGCCTGCACGCTCGTCCTGCTGCGCACGGACCAGTTCTGAGGCCCGCACGGCGTCCGTCGCCTGCGCGCCGTTCGGCCTGCCCGCCGCGAGGCCTGCGCGCCGCGCGGCCTGCCCGCCGTTCGGCCTGCGCGCCGCGCGGCCTGCCCGCCGCGCGACCCGTCCGCCCCCTCACGGACCTGAGGCACACCGGGCGGGCGCGATAGACTCTCCCCGGCTGCCACCGGAGTCGCTCGAGAGGAGAGCATGTCGGCCGGACTCGTGGGCCTGTCGCTGCTGCTGCTGATCGCGGCCGCGGCTCTCGCGCCGCTGTTCGCCCGCTTCATGGGGCGCGACGCCGGCTACCCGCTCGCGGGCTTCTTCGTCGCCGCACTCGGGGTGCTGGCCGTCCCCGCCCCGGCCGTGCTCGACGACGAGCGCGTCGTCCTCTCGCTGTCGTGGGTACCGGGGCTCGACGTCGGGCTCGTCCTCGTGCTCGACGGCCTCTCGCTGCTGTTCGCGATCCTCGTTCTCGGGGTCGGGGCCATCGTCATGGCCTACTCCGCCCGCTACCTCGACCCCGAGGCGTCGCACATCCGCTCCTACACCCTGCTGACGCTCTTCGGCGCCGCGATGCTGGGGCTCGTGCTCGCCGGCGACGTCATCGTGCTCTTCGTCTTCTGGGAGCTCACGAGCGTGCTGTCGTACCTGCTCATCGGCGGCCGCGGCGGCCGGGAGTCGAAGGCCGCCGCGACCAGGGCCTTCCTCGTGACCGGCCTGGGCGGGCTGGCCCTCTTCGCCGGGCTCGTGCTGATGACGATCGCCGCCGGCACCGCCGACATGGGGCGCATCCTCGCCGACCCCGGCGTGGTGGCGGGGAGCTCGCTCGCCCCCGTGATCCTCGCCTTGGTGCTGGCCGGCGCCTTCACCAAGTCGGCCCAGTTCCCCTTCCACTTCTGGCTGCCCGGCGCCATGGTCGCGCCGACCCCGGTCAGC
>JAFGAW010000283.1 GCA_016933475.1 Thermoleophilia bacterium | reverse complement strand
CTGACCGGGGCGGCGGCGTGACTGCCGCCGCCCTCCCGCGCCGCCGTCATGACGACGAGCGCCTTGACGAAGGCGCGTGCCGGCAGCCCAAGGTAGGCCCCGACTTGGGCAATCGTGCGCGTGCCCGGCGTGTGCAGCTCGCGCTTCTGGGTGAGGACGACTGGCTCGCCGAACGGCGTCGCAGCCGCCGCCGGTCCACCGGCGCCCGCCTCTTCCCCGCTCCCGGCCGCGCCGGTCGCGCCGCGTTCGACGGGCTCGCCGCCGACCGCCGCCGGCCCCGGCGAGCCGGCCGCCTGCAGCTCGCTCTCGGGCGGCTCGCGGTCGGCGCCCGCGCGCGCGAGCTCGAGGTTGGCGGCGTAGCCGCAGGCGCGGCAGAAGGCGACTTCGTCCTCCCCGGCCTCGCTGAATGCCATGTACTCGTGGGCGGTCGCGCCGCCCATCATCCCCGGGTCGCTCTGCACCATGATGGTGTGCACGCCGCAGCGCTCGAAGATGCGGTCGTAGGCGCCGACGTGCTTGTCGTAGCTCACCTGCAGGCCCTCGACAGTCGCGTCCAAGCTGTACGAGTCCTTCATGATGAACTCGCGCGTGCGCAGGATGCCGCTCTTGGGCCGCGCCTCGTCCCTCTCCTTGGTCTGGAAGTGGTACCAGAGCTGCGGCAGCTGCTTGTAGCTCTGCAGCTCGCGCGCGGCGAGCCAGGTGATGACCTCTTCGTGGGTCATGGCGAGGACCATCGGCGAGCCCTTGCGGTCGGTGAGGCGGAACATCTCGTCGCCGATCTCGTCGTAGCGGCCCGACTCCTGCCAGATCTCGGCCGGGTGCAGGACGGGCATGAGGAGCTCCTGGCAGCCGATCGCGTCCATCTCCTCGCGGATGATCTGCTCGACCTTCTGCATGACGCGCCAGCCGGCCGGGAGGAAGACGTAGATGCCGGCCCCCAGCTGGCGGACGAGGCCGGCGCGCACCATCAGCTTGTGGCTGACGGCTTCGGCGCCGGCCGGGTCTTCTTTGACCGTCGGCAGGAGGAGACGTGAGGCTCGCATCGTCGCAGGGCTCCGGTGGCTCGAAGTGACGGGACGGCGGTTCTCGTGCGCCGGCGCCAGGTCGCGTGGACAGGGCTTCGGCTCGCGTGGACAGTGCAACGCGTCGAATGGACAGGGCCTCGGCGGCCGGGCTCGCCTGCGGCGAGCGGCGCGGCCGCCGAGGCCCCATCGTACCGGCCGGGCGCCGTGTGAGGCAACGGGCGCGGCGCCGTGTGAGGCAACGGGCGCGGCGCTGCGTAAGGCAACGGGCGCGGCGCCCCAGGCACGTTGCGTGCGGAGACGCGGCGGCCCCGCTCGACCGGGGGAGCTCCCGAACACCTCTCCCCCGGGCCCCGCGGGGCCGCCGCGTCCCTTGTCTCAGCGACGCCCTCGTCTCAGGGCGCGTCTGCTGTGTCGGCCTCAGCCGCCGCTCCACCCAGGCGGGATGTTGGTGTCCCAGCCGGCGTTGGCCGCGGACCACGGCGCGCACGGGCCTTCGTACCCGGCGGCGTCCTGCCAGCCCCAGCCGGGCTCTCCCCCGCTCGCGAACGCCGTGCCGCTCAGCATCACCACGGCGGCCATCACGACGATCACGAACAGGAGGATCCTCGCGCTCCACTTCGCTCTCATGACCGTAGACCCCCTTCGTCTCCCCAGGACGATGACGAATGTGCCAGCGGCGCCCCCTCTCAATGCGGTGAGGCCCACGCCGGGCACGGCACGCCGAGGGTGGTCGCCGTGGTGTCTCGCGATGCCCGCTGCGGGAACACGCTCTCGTCGCCCCCTTCGATGCCACGCCGTGGGCCCGTGGACGACTGCTCGGCTCGTGCCTACCCGCATGACGGCCGAGTAGTCCGATGAGCACAATATGAGGCTGGTCGCACTCCGTTGCCGCAGCAGCCGACACACCGACGGCCGCCGCGCAGTGACGCGTCAGGCGCCCAGTGGCGCGTCAGGCGCGCGGTGAGTCGTCAGGCCTCCGCCGCGGCGACG
>JAFGAW010000282.1 GCA_016933475.1 Thermoleophilia bacterium | reverse complement strand
GTTCGCCGTATGAGCGAGCCGTCTCCCGCATGAGCGAGCCGTCTGCCGCATGAACGAGCCGTCCTACCCGCTGCACCTGCAGCGTCTCGTCGAGGAGTACCTCGAGAGTCTCGACTTCGGCGCCGACCGCAGGGCGGCGCGCCTGGTCGAGGCCATGCGCTACTCGCTGCTTGCCGGGGGCAAGCGCATCCGGCCCGTGCTCACGCTGGCCGTGGCCGACAGCCGCGGCGTCGAACCCGCGACCGTGCTGCCGACCGCGGCGGCGCTCGAGCTGATCCACACCTACTCGCTCATCCACGACGACCTGCCGTCGATCGACGACGACGACCTGCGCCGCGGGCGCCCGACGTGTCACGTGGTCTATGGGGAGGACGTCGCGATCCTTGCCGGCGACGGGCTCTTCTCGGAGGCCTTCCACCTCGTGCTCGATCAGCAGAGGGCAGACAGCGGCGCGCTGCTCGCCGTCGTCGCCGAGATCGCGCGCGCCACCGGGGTCGGAGGGATGGTCGGCGGGCAGTTCATGGACGTCGCCGGCCTGGCCGCCGACCACGACGACCTGCGCGTCATGCACGCGCTCAAGACCGGCAGGCTCATCGAAGCGGCGATCGTCGCCGGGGCCCTGCTCAGCGGTGCCCGCGAGGACCGCGAGCCGTCGGCCGGCGCCGCAGAGGTCGCCGCCTACCGCGCCTTCGCGACCGAGCTCGGCGTCCTCTTCCAGATCGTCGACGATATCCTCGACGAGACCGGCGACGCCGCCGTGCTGGGCAAGACCGCGGGCAAGGACCGCACGCAGGCGAAGGCGACGTACGTGGCGCTCTTCGGGCTCGACGAGGCGCGGCGGCTGGCGGAGGAGACCCACGGGCGCGCTCTCGACGCGCTGCGCGCCCTCCCCGGCGACACCGCCGTGCTCGTCCAGATCGCCGACTACATCCTGCGGCGCCGTCACTGAGCCGCCGCGCGGCGCCGGCGCCGGACCGCCTCCGTCCGCAGGCGTCGGCGCTCCGTGCCCGTCAGGCGCCGAACTTGGCGAGGCGCCCCGCGTGCGCGAGAGCGAGGGGCAGGAGCTCGACGGCAGGGAACCGGCTGCCGAGCCCGCCGCCGCGGCACTGCCGCTCGCCGAACCCGTCGACGCCGTCGGCCCTCGCCGTTGCCGCCCAAAGCAGCACCGGCACGGGATGCCAGCTGTGCCGCCCGAGAACGGCCGGGGTCGAGTGGTCGCCGGTGACGACGAGGACGTCGGGTTCGAGGTCGAAGAGGCGCGGGAGCACGGCGTCGGCGTCCTCGAGGAGCGCGACGCGACGGTCGAAGTCGCCGTCCTCGCCCGCGCTGTCGGTCTGCTTGCGGTGGACGAAGAAGAAGTCGAAGCCCCCCCAGAGCTCACCGAGCGCCGTGACGGCGGCGTCGAGGCCTTCGCCGTGCTCGGGCACCTCCATGCCCACGAGCTGCGCGACGCCGCGGTACATCGGGTAGTCGGCGAGGGCGACCGCGCGCAGGCCGAACCGTTCGCGCAGACCGGGCCACTCGGGGAGCGTCGCGAAGCCGCGCAGCAGGACGCCCGTGGCGGCCTCGCGCCCGCGCAGGCGCCGGCGCGCCTCCTCGACGAAGCGCTCGACGAGGCGCGCCGTCGTGCCGGCCTCCTCGGCGAGCGGCTCCGGCGGCCTCGGCTCGGTGCCGGTCCGCTGCGGATCGGTGTCGCCGAGCGCTGCCGAGAGGCCGTCGCCGCGCAGCACGAGCACGAAACGATGCTCCTTCACCGGCCGGACGAAGAGCCGCACGTCACCGAGCTCGATGCCGGCGAGCAGCTCGGCGAGCTCGGCTCCGGTCGCCGAGTCGAGGCGCCCGGCGCGGCGGTCGGTCACGACGCCGTCGTCGTCGAGCGTCGCGAAGTTGCCGCGGGCGGCCACGTCACCGGGTCTGAGGTCGAAGCCGATGCCGAGCGCCGACAGTACGCCGCGCCCGACGGTGTAGCGCAGCGGGTCGTAGCCGAAGAGGGCGAGGTGCCCCGGGCCGCTGCCCGGAGTGATCCCGGCGCCGACCGGCTCGATCAGGCCGCAGGTGCCCTCGCGAGCGGCAAGGTCGAGGTTCGGCGTCGAGGCCGCTTCCAGCTCGGTCGGCCCGCCCGGCTCGCGCGCCAGGCCGCCGAGCCCGTCGAGGACGAGCAGCACGATCCTCGTCCCGGCCTCGACCAGCAGGTCCGCGATCGTGTCGTCGGGCAGGACCATGGCGACTCCTTCCTCCGCGGGCGCTTCTCCCCGACTCTTCCCGACGGCTCGCGGCACTGACGCGTTGTCCCCGACACTCAGAGCGGTCCCGTCCAACGCTGCTACGGCGGGGATGAGGGAAGAGACCTCGAGACGGGCAGTCGTGACGCGCGGCGCCGGCGGGCAGGCCCGCCTCGGTGCGCACGGCACACGCCGCAGGAGAGAGGTGAGCAGGTGCGCGGCATCCACATCGTCCGGCTCTTCGGCATCGACATCTCCATCGACCCGACATGGCTCATCATCCTGTTCCTGCTCGTGTGGTCTCTCGGCGCGGGGTTCTTCCCGACACTGTATGAAGGCTGGCCCGTCGCGGAGTACTGGGTGGTGGCGGTGGTCGCAGCCCTGCTCCTCTTCGGCTCGGTGCTGGTGCACGAGCTCGCGCACTCGCTCGTCGCGCGGCGTCACGGTACCCCCGTCGGCGGCATCACGCTGTTCCTCTTCGGGGGGGTGTCACGCATCGAGCGTGAGGCCGACGCGCCCGGGCGTGAGGCGGTGATGGCCGTGGCCGGACCTGCGACCAGCGCCGTGCTCGGGCTGTTCTTCCTCGGCCTGGGGCAGCTGGTCGCAGGGCCGCAGACCGTGCACGCGCTGCTCATGTACCTCGGCGTCATCAACCTGGTCCTCGCCACGTTCAACCTGCTGCCGGGGTTCCCGCTCGACGGTGGCCGCTTGCTGCGCGCCGCGCTCTGGAAGCTGCGCGGGGATATGCTCTGGGCGACGCGGGGCGCCACCTACGGCGGGATCGCCGTCGGCCTCGGCCTGGTCGCGCTCGGCTTCGTCCTGCTCCTCGGCGGCGACTTCCTCGGCGGTCTGTGGATCGGGTTCATCGGCTGGATCCTCGTGCAGTCCGCCCGATCCTCCTACGACCAGGCCGTGGCGCAGCATGCGCTCTCGAGGGTGAGGGCGGCGCGGATCATGGAGCGCCCGAAGGGCTACCTGCCCCCGGATGCGACGCTCCGCGGCGCGGTCGAGGACTACTTCCTCGAGCTCGATGCGCGCTGCCTGCCCGTCGGCGCGGAGGACCACGTGGAGGGCCTCGTGTGTCTCTCCGACCTGCGCCGGCGCGACCGCGGCGACTGGGGGCGTGAGGAGGTGCGCGAGGTCATGGTCGCGCGCGACGACGTCGCCCAGGTCGACGCGAAGGCCTCCGCCGCGGACGCGCTGCAGCTGATGATGAGCCGGGACGTGAACCAGGTGGCGGTCGTGGAGAACGGCCGCGTGCTGGGGTTCATCGACCGCGGCCGCCTGCTTCGCTACGTGTACCTCAGCCGCGGTCGCGAGCGCGGGGACGGGGAGGAAGGAGCGTCTCGCGACGCGGAGCGGACGTCGCGCGACACGGACCGCGGGGTCGACAAGGCCGCCTGAGCGCGCGCGCCGGCTCTACTCGACTCCGACGCGCCGCAGGGCGGCGAGGAGGTCGTCCGGAAGCAGGTAGAGCATCCGGGCCGCCTCTTCGAGGCTGAGGCGGCCCTCGCGCACTGCCCGCAACGCCCACGCGCTCATGCGGGCCGGCAAGCGCAGCACGGCCGCCGGCCCGGGCTCGCGAGTCAGGTGCGGCGGCACCGGCACCCCGCCCACGCCCTTCGCCCCGGGGAGCGGGGCCGGCGCCTCGTCGCCGAGCGCCGAGAGCGTGTCGCGCAGGCCGCCGCGCAGGGCCTGCTCGGGCAGCAGCGACCACTCCCGCTCCCGCAGCTCGCGGGCGAGCATCGTCTGGAGCTTAGGGTGCAGGCGCTCGGCGGCGCGCGAGCGATACAAGGCCGCCCACGGCGTGATGCCGAAGGTCGCGGCCAGCTCGAGCAGCACGTCGACGCTCGGCCGCGGGTCGCCGTGGCGTTCGTACCAGCGTGCGACCGCGAGGACCGGCGCGAGGAACTCCTCGGCGAAGTCGTTGGCCTCGCTCTCAAAGGGCTCGGCGCGCGACCACACGATGCGCTCGTCGACGACGTCGCCGTGCCCGAGCACCAGGTGCGCGACCGAGTGCACGAGGGCGAAGCGCTGCAGCGTCACCGGCCGCGCGGCGTTGACGAACACGAAGGCGACGTCCTCCGCGATGACGTCGGCGGCGACCGGAGTCTCCCCGCCCGTGTGTGCGACCACGACCTCGGCGACGCGCGCGTCCTCGAAGAGGGCCACGAGGTCGGGGACGGGTCCGTCGACCCCGATGCCGAGCTCGTGCCGCAGGAAGCGGGCGTAGCGGTCGCGTGCTTCGCTCACGCCCACCTGCGCCGGCAGCGACCACGGGGCGGCGCTGGCCGTCCGGCGGCGGCCCATGGCGTCGACGGACGGGACGGGAGAGGCCCAGAGGCCTTCGTCCGCCTGGGCAAGTGCGCGCAGGCGGAAGTAGTCGTCGATGACGGTGTGGGCCGGCGGCGGCAGCGGACGCGATCGCGGCTGCGGCGGCGGCAGCGGCGACGTCGCCAACGGGCCGCCGCCGCGCGCGTCGGCGATGTCGGGCGTGGCTGTGTCCCCGAGGTCGCGCATCGCCGCATCGCCGAGGTCGCGCGTCGCCGCGTCGCCCTGGATGACGGCCTGCCTGTCGAGGCGTTCGCGTGCCGCTCGCACAGCCGACTCCGACCGACCGTCGGCGGCCGAGAGTCGGGCGGGCTCGGCACTGTCTCGGGCCGCCGGACGTTCCTCGTCACCCTCTTCAGGGCCCACTGCGCTGTAGCGTACGGGGATCGTGTCCTCCGGCCGCGGCGCACGACTCGGCCCGGCGCGATCCGAGGACGGCGAGACGGGGCGAGACGGCATCCGCGCCGGGGCAGGGGCCTCGGGCGGGCCCTCGCCGGCGAAGCCGCCTCGGCGTGCATCACTCGCGCCGGGTTTGACCGGGCGAGCCCTGGACCGACGTCGCGGCGTCGCGGCGAGCCCCGGGGCCCCGGCGAGCCCCGGGCCCCAGGAGAGCAGGGCGTGGAGGTCGACGTCGAGCGCGGCGGCGATCTGCTCGAGCTCGGTCGCGCTGACGCGCCGCTTGCCCGCCTCGATGCGGCTGAGGACGGACTGGTTCAGCCCCAGGACCTTGGCCAAGGCGCGCTGACTCCATCCCCGCTGCTCGCGCAGCGCGGCGATCCGCGCCCCCAGCTCTGCTTCGTTCGCCGTACCCATCCGCGGCCTCTCCCCGGCGGCGTCCGCTGCCGCGCCGGCGTGTGTCGCTCGCATTCTACGCGGGCGAGCGGCGAGTAGCTCCATCACCCTCGTGCGGTCCGCGTCGGCGGCGTCGGCACCGCCGGATCCGCCCGACTCGATCGTCGGCACCGCGCGTCGCGGTTCCGTCCGAGCGTGATGCCATAGTAGCATCGTC
>JAFGAW010000281.1 GCA_016933475.1 Thermoleophilia bacterium | reverse complement strand
GTCGGGGCCTACCTTGGGCTGCCGGCACGCGCCTTCGTCAAGGCGCTCGTCGTGATGACGGCGGCGCGGGAGGGCGGCGGCAGTCACGCCGCCGCCCCGGTCAGCGCCGCCGCCGCCGCGATGGGCGCCGTCGGCGCCGTCGACGAGCCCGCCGACGTCGCGCACATGGTCCTCGTGCGCGGCGACCATGAGCTCAACGAGCCCAAGCTGCGCCGCGTCCTCGGCGAGTTCCGCATGGCGACCGGCGACGAAGTCCTCGCGGCACAGGGCGTCGAGGCCGGCTTCGTCGGCCCCGAGCCGACGCCGCTGCCGATCGTCGCTGACGAAGTGCTGCGCCGGGGACACTACGTCGCCGGCGCCAACAAGGCCGACCACCACCTCAGCGGCGTCTCGGTCGCCGATCTCCCGGGCGTCGAGTTCCAGGACCTGCGCTCCGCGCGCGAGGACGATCCCTGCCCGCAGTGCGACGACGTCCTCGAGACCGCGCAGGTCATCGAGGTCGGCAACATCTTCCAGCTCGGCATGAAGTACTCGGCGCCGATGGGCGCCACTTACCTCGACGAGCACGGCGCTGAGCAGCCCATCGTCATGGGCAGCTACGGCATCGGCCTCGCGCGCATCGCCGCCGCCGCGGTGGAGCAGCATCACGACAAGGACGGCATCGCCTGGCCGGTGAGCATCGCCCCGTGGCACGTGCACCTCGTGCTCGTGCGCGCCTCCGACGACACCCAGCGCGAGCTGGCCGAGCGGCTCTACGACGAACTGCCCGCCGCCGGCTTCGAGGTGCTCTACGACGACCGCGAGCTCTCGCCGGGCATCAAGTTCAAGGACGCCGACCTGCTCGGCTGCCCGGTCCAGGTCGTCGTCGGCAAGCGCGCCGGCGAGGGCGTCGTCGAGGTCAAGAGCCGCGTCAGCGGCGAGCGCCGCGACGTGCCCGTGCCCGACCTTGGCGCCGAGTTGCGCACGCTCCTCGGGCGCTGAGGCCGGCGGCCGCGCCACGCGACGGCCTCTCAGCGGCCCCCCAGAGCCTTCGCGCACCTCCGGCGGGGGAGGGCGCGCCCGTCGCAGGCAGGGCGGCCTCCCTGGCCTCCTGACCACTCCCGCGGCCTCCGCAGGCGGGGCGGCCTCATCGGCATCCTGACCGCTCCCGCGGCCTCCGCAGGCGTTGTCCCCGGTGACAACACACCCGCGCCCCGAACCCGCACGCGTGAACTGTGTACGTGTTGCCACTCAAGTATTCGCCCCTCCGTGGCGATACCTGTCACTGGAATGGTCAGCCCGTTCACAACCATTGCGCGTGACCGCTTCTCGCGCGAGCGCTTCCCCGAAGCCCTCAAGGGCCTCATGGAAGAGCGCCACCTGAGCTACCGGCAGCTCGCCTACAAGACGAAACTGTCGGCCGGCTACCTCAACCACCTCACCAAGGGGACGCGGCCGGTGCCCGCCGACCCGGTCATCGGTGTGATCGCCACGGCGCTCTGTGTCGAGGCGGACTACTTCCTCGAGTACCGCCTGCGCCAGGTCGCCGACGTGCTCGGCCAGGCTCCCCTGCTCGCCGACACGCTGTACGGGATCCTGCTGCGCGAACAGCCGGTCTCCGACGAGGTGCTCGAACTGCTCTCGAACCCGCCCAACGACGGCGGCACCGGCAAGAACGGTGGCAACGGCGGGAACGGCAAGAATGGGAACGGCAACGGACACGGACACGCAAGCGACGCGAGTGACGCGGAGGCGATCGGCTTCTGAGTCGCGAGTCGCAACGAGGCACCTGATGGATTGACGGCAAGGCGCCGCACACTGGGGCCACGGAGGGCCGGTCTTCTGCGAAGACCGGCCCTCCGTTCACGTTGACGAGAGCCTACTGTCACCCCGAATGAGTGGGGCGCACGATCTGCGGGCCAACGTCGCAGCAGCCTCTACGGGCTCGAATCCTGCCCGCGCGGGTGCATGGGTGCCTGGGCTCTCCCGGCGTCAGTCCTCCGGCGGCGCGGCCGTCACCCACGCCTGGATGCCGAGGATGGCGCCGCGCCTCTCGTACTTGGGCCACATCGCCTCGGGGATCACCCGCGTCTTGCCCTTGTAGGCGATCACGAGGTAGTCACCGTAGCCGGCCACGTCGAGCAGGATCTGGTCGTAGTGGCGGTACTGCACGTCGTGGACACCGTCGGGGTAGTCGCGCTGCGTCAGGTCGCACACGCTCGAGTAGGCGGCGATCCAGGCGTCACGCTGCGTCGGCAGGACGGTCGTGTCGAGGAGGCCGTAGTACGTGAACAACGGGGCCGTCACCATCGAGACGTCCGGCGGCGTCATCTGGAAGATCGTGTAGTCCATCGCCACCGCGTGCGGGTCCGCGAGCTGGCCGCGCACGAAGGCCGCCCAAGCCGCCTCGTCATAGGCGCGCTCCTGCCAGCCGGGGATCATGTCGGCCGTCGTCCCCGTCATGTCCCACCAGACCATGGGGTTGACGATGTAGCTGCGCATGGCCTCGAGGAAGACCGGGTCGGGGTACTGCAGCCACGGACTGGATTGATAGACGGCCACGGCGAGGTGGATCGAACGCACGCGCGTCCCCGCCTGCCGGGCGAGTTCCCCCGAGAACGGCCCACCGCCCGAGATCGCTATGATGCTGAAGTCGTTCACGCAAAGGTGATTCAGCACTTCGAGGACGTTCTCCGCGTACATCTCGCGGGTCTTCACCGGGTCTGCCTCCGCCAGGGCCGCGTCACCGGCGTCCCAGGGGATCAGGTCACCGTTCGCGTCGGCAGGCTCGAAGAGCGTCATGCCGAAGCCATTGCGCTCCACGCAGACGACGCGGATGCCGAGCTTGAGGCGCAGGTCGCGCACGAACTCGGTGAGCTCGAAGGCCCGGACGCCGGTGCCGGCGCCGCCGATGAGGACGACGGTCGGCCAGTCCTCCTCGCCCTCGTCGACGTAGTTGACGACGTGGCCGGACTCCGTGGTGAACGACTTGACCGGGGCGCCGATGTAGGAGAAGTCCTCGGGCAGGTTGAGACCTCTCGGGTTGGCGGCGCCCGCAGGCGCGGCGACGACAAGGCCGGCGACGAGGAGCGCGAGCGCAAGGAGCAGGAACGGCCGGGTCTTCATCGGGTACCCCTTTCGTGGCAGCTGCCGGACAGGGCGGCGTCGGGATACGGAGCGACGAGCGCGTCTCCACGAGCCCCGTGCCCCGACCCGACACATCCGGGGTCGATTCGAGCACGCTACCAACCGCCTTCAGAGACGGTCAACGTTGGGTGCTACCGCAATCGGGTGACGGGCCGGCCCGCGGTCGAGCCCGAGCGCCGCCGTGCGCGGCGCGCATCCACCGCACGCTGCCGAGAAGGCTCGGGCAACGCCGGTATCGTGGGCAGGCGGGGGGCTCCGTAGTAGTGTGGAGTCGACAGCAGGTGTCACAACGGTCAATGGGGGAAGCCCCGGCCGGCGAGACACAGACCCGGCCGGGGCACGAGCAAGGGGGGGCTCATGCCTGTCCGGTCGCGCGCGTCGGTCGTTCGCGTC
>JAFGAW010000280.1 GCA_016933475.1 Thermoleophilia bacterium | reverse complement strand
GTTCCGCGCCCACTTCCAGGGCTTCGACAAGGTGCCGAGCACCTTCGACCTCGCTGCGTGGAAGGCGGCCCATGGGGAGATGGTCCGGGCGCGCGCCGACGAACTGCGCGGCGAGGGCTACACGGTCTACGTCGAGGGCCAGAACAAGTTCACCCTGAAGGGCAAGGCGGCGACGCTGGGCGGGGTCCCCGATCTGGTGGCCGTGCGCGATGGCGAGGGGCTGGTCGTCGACTGCAAGTCGGGCAAGCAGCGCGACTCCGACGCCTTCCAGGTGCTCACCTACATGCTCGTCCTGCCGCTGACCCACGAGGCCTGTCGGCACCTGAGCCTCGCCGGCGAGGTGCAGTACCGCGACTCGCGCCTGCCCATCGCGCCCGAGAAGCTCACCGACGAGCTCAAGGGCCTGATCCGCGCCACCATCGAGCGCGTCGGGGGCGACGCGCCCGCAGCCCGCGTGCCCAGCGCCGGCGAGTGCCGCTTCTGCGACATCACCGCCGCCGACTGCCCCGAGCGGGTCGACGAAGAGCGCGAGGTCGCCGAGGTCGAGCACGATCTGTTCTGAGCCGGCGGGGCGAGACGCGACTTCGGCGGCGAGCGCGGAGGCGCGCGGCTTCGCCGGGCGCCGCGCGGGCGCGGCGTCACGACGCGAGGCGCACACGTCCAGGCGCGGGCGCGTCGTTCGAGGGGCATAGACTGTGAGTGCAGACGCTTGCGGGGGGCCGCTTGAAGAAGATCCTCTACATCGACATGGACGGGGTGCTCGTCGACTTCGCATCGTCGTTCGAGCACGTCTCCGACGGCATGCTGGAGGAGTTCGAGGGCAGGGAGGACGACATCCCCGGCATCTTCTCGCACATGGAGCCCAAGCCCGGCGCCGTCGAGGCGTTCCATGAGCTCGCCGCCATCTACGACACCTACATCCTCTCGACCTCGCCTTGGGAGAACCCCTCCGCATGGTCGGCCAAGCTCGTGTGGGTCAAGACACATCTGGGTCGGGTCGCCCACAAGCGCCTCATCCTCACGCACCACAAAGAGCTGAACCGCGGCGACTTCCTCGTGGACGACAACACCAGGAACGGCGCCGATCGCTTCAGCGGGGAGCTCATCTGCTTCGGCAGCGAACGCTTCCCCGACTGGCCCGCGGTGGTGAGGTACCTCAAAGAGCGGGCCGGGGAGGGGGGGACGTGAGCGACACCTGGTACTTCGCCTACGGCAGCAACCTCTCCGTCGACCAGAAGATGTTCAGGACGGGCGCCATCCGCAGGGCGGTGCGCTGCCGGCTGCCCGGGTATCGCTTCGCGTTCAACAAACGGATGGCCGCAGGCGAGGGGATGTACGCCAACGTGGTGCGTGACGACGCGGCGACGGTGTGGGGGGTGGCGTATCTCTGCGACGACGACGCCGTCGCCGAGCTCGACCGCTTTGAGGGCGTCTCGTGGGGTCACTACCGGCGGGAGCAGGTGGAGGTCGTGACCGACGACGGCGAGGTACTCGAGGCGCTCACGTACGTGGCCGGCCAGCGGTACGTCGGCGACGAGGGCTGGCCGCTCCCGCACTACCTGCGGATGATCCTCGACGGCGCTCGCGATCACGGGCTGCCGGAGGAGTACATCGAGCACATCGAGGAGCTCGGGGGCGGACTGGCCGAGTAGGCCGAGGTGCCGCTCGAGTGCGTGCGGCCGGCGTGCGCGGCCACGAGAGCGTGCGGCCGGAGTGCGCGGCCGGTGCGGCCCGCTGCGTGCGGGAGGGGACCCGCTCTGTGCGGGCGACGCGCCCCACTGCGTGCCGCTCGCCTCTCGAGCGCGCGTGACGCGCCCCGCTGCGTGCCGCTCGCCTCTCGAGCGCGCGCCGACCATGCCCGCAAGCATTGCCGCATCTGACCGTCCGTACTAGCATTACCGCGTGCCCCGCGGGGCGACTCGCGCCGCGGGCATCCGGTGAGCCTCGGGGGGGCTCGCGATCGGAGGAGGGGGTCCGATGGTACCGCGCGTCCGTGCGTTCACTCTGTTCATCGCCGCGCTCGGCGTCGTCATCGCGCTGCTCGTCGCGGTGGGCGCCGTCGGTGCGGCCCCGGCCGAGCCGACCGCGACGTCCGACGTCGCCGTGACATCCGAGGTCGTCGCGACGGCGGAGCCCGCGCAAGCCGGCGACGTCGAGTCGCTCGCCGACCTGGTCGTCGACCCGGCGCCATGGCTCCACCTCGAGGCGAACTCCGAGCAGCGCTCGCCGGTCTATCTCGGGGCGACACCACGGGAGCTGCAGTTCGAGCTCGACCCGGCCGACGGCGGCCTCGCGCGGCTCCCCGACTCCCTGCGCGCGCTCGGCGAGGCGCAATTGCACGTCGTCTGGCAGAGCCTCGTCGGCGCAGGTCAGATCACGACCGCCGACGCCGTCGAGATCGAGGGCTGGCCGGTGCACGACGAACGCGCGCGTCTCACGTGGGCCTTCGCGCGCTGGCGGCCCTCGCCCGACGACCCCTGGCGGTGGCTCACCACCGACCAGCCGCAGCTCTCGCGTCTCGAGCTCTGCCAGGACGTCCTGCCGCCCATGTACGTTCCCGTGCTGCTCGACCCGCTCGTGCCGGAGGACAACGTCGTCATCTTCGGCGACCCGGCCGACGACATCGGCTGGCACTCGACGCCGGTGTTCGCCGAGTGCATCTGGGCCGAGCGTGCGGACGATCTGCACGCCGACGACCCGCTGGTCGCCGACGACCTGCTGCTCGCGGTGCCCGTCGAGGGCTGGCTCGCGCCTTCGCTCGGCGACTCCTTCGCCGAGCGTCCCGATCTGGGCGACTTCGTCGCCCTGCGCGTGCCGCAGCCGGCGCGCCTCAACGGCGTGCCGGTGACGTACCGCTTCGCCGTGGACAAGGGTGCGGCGACCATGCCGGCCGACATCGTCTGGACGGCCGAGACGCCGCCGCCCGGCCCCGAGGACGGCGACGTGCTCGTCGCGGCGTGGCCGGCCGACATGCTCGGGCGGTACGTGACCGACATCGTGGCGCTCGACGGGGAGGCCGAGGCCGTCTACCCGGTGAGCGGCCGGCGTGAGACCTTCACGGTCAAGAACAACGCCCAGCCTCACAACCAGCTCCTCGACATGGTCGAGTACCTCGAGGAGCGCTACGTCCGGCTGGGCCTGCGCACCTGGCGCCAGACGTTCACCTGGCGCGAGCGCGAGCAGGTCAACCTGATCGCCGAGATCCCCGGCAGCGACCCGAGCCTCGCCCCCGTCCTCATGGCCGACCACTACGACACGGCCTTCGACGAGGACCTCGCGATGGAGGACGTCTGGGTGTCGGTGCCCGGCGCCGACGACAACTGTAGCGCCACGGCGGCGCTGCTTCGCGCGGCCGAGATCCTGCCGGCCATGCAGCCGCGCCGCACGATCTGGCTCGTCCATCTCACCGGCGAGGAGTTCCCCTCGGACTGCCTCGGCGCCCGCCATCTCGTCAGCAGCCTGCTCGCCGAAGGGCAGGAGATCCACGGCCTCGTGCTGCTCGACATGATCGGCTTCACCCCGGTGGGCGACATGCTCTACCAGATCAGCCCCGGGGACGACGCGGGTTCGGAGTACATCGCGTCGGTGATCCAGGACGCTTCGGGCGACGTGTCGCCCGAGCTCGAGCTCGCCTACCGCACGCGCTACGACGACCGCAGCTACCTCTACAACACCGACGGCATCAACTTCTCGGAGGCCGGCTTCCCGGTCGTGCTGATCAACGAGCACGTCAACTGGTACACGCGGATCATGCGCGCCGGCTACCACGACATGCGCGACACGCTGTCGAGGATGTACCTGCCGTACGCGCTGGCGATCACCAGGGTCTCGATCGAGACCGTCGCGCGGCTCGCCGAGGCGCAGCCGCAGTGACGCCGCGCCCGTAGATGTGGCCGCGCCGGCGCGTGTGCGCCGGCGCCCGAGCGCCGCGCCGCCGCTCAGGCGCCCGTGAGTCGGTCGTAGATGCGCGACGACGCTCGTGCGGCCTCGGCCGTGAGGTGGTCGTCGGGATCCTCAATGGCGATGGCCGCCAGTGCCTCCTGGGCGATGAGGTCGTCGAACGCCCCCAGGGCTCTGAGGGCGCACAGCCTCGTCTCGCGGTCGGCGAAGAGAGCCATCTCGGCGAGGTGCCAGGTGCTTCCTGCGTCGCGGGGTCGAGCGACGGTGTCCTCGCCGACCGTGGCGCCGCCGGCGAACACCGACTCGAGCGGCCCACCGGTCGGTTCCCTCCAGACATCCCAGAAGGCTTCGCGGTAGTCGTACGTCACGATGCGCGGTAGTCGTACGTCACGACGGTCTCCTCTTTCGGCGGGTCGCGGTGTGTGGCGACGGCGCAGACGCCGGCGGCCGGCCGGCCCTCCCGGGCCGGCCGGCCGCCTCACGTGGCGCCGCTGCAGAGCCTTGACTCCGTCGCGCACCGGGTGCGACCACGCGTCCCGGTGCCGCAACGCGCCCCCGGCGCCATCCGGCGCGCTCCACTGAGCGCGCCTCCCGGCGCCGTCCGGCGCCCCGGCGTCCCCCCTGAGGGCCCATCACCGCCGGTGCGCCCGGGGCGGGCGGGCGCGTTGGGGCGCCCGCCCGCCCTCGTACCGCTCACACCTCGTTCAGGTGCGCTTCGCCTTGCCCTTCGTGATCGTGATCTTGGCGGGCGCCGCGAAGGTGCCGTCGGGGTGGTTCGAGACGATGCCGTAGATCTTGCCGCTGATCTTGCTCGTCGAGATGGAGGCGCGGCCGCGCAGGCCGGGCTCGACCTCGGGGCCGACGAGCGACTTCACGACGTACGGCACGTCGGCGCCCTCCTTGTAGGCGGCGTAGGCGTCGGCCGTCCAGTCGTTGGCCTGCAGGCCGGTCGTGAACGACCAGCCCTCCGACACCCAGTCGTTCTCGGTGTCGCACGGGTCGACGAACACGTCGCCGTCGGCGTTGCCGACGCTGATGTCGTCGACGTACCAGCCCTGACCGTTCACGGCCTCGTCGGTCATGTAGCGGAAGCGCACGAAGACGGTGCCGCTGAAGCCGGCGAGGTCGAAGCTCGCCGGCTGCCAGTCGCCCGACTTGCCGGTGAACCCGCCGACGCCGTCGAACGCCGTCGAGCCGTTCACGTCCTCGGTCGCGACCGGGAGGCTGCTGAGCTGGGGCAGGACGCTCCAGTCCTCGCCGTCGCTCGAGGCCTCGACGTAGCCGTAGTCCCACTCGGCCTCGATGTCGAACCAGGTGAGGAAGTCGAGCGTCGCGCCCTCGGGCACGCCGTCGATCTGCCGCGTCAACGTGTTCGTCATCATGGCGCCCATGCCGCCGTACCACTCGTAGGTGCCGGTGGTCGGCGGCAGGCCCGTCTCGGCCGCGCCCTTGAAGACCACGGTGACGCCCTTCTTCGTCGGCTTGAGCAGACGGTAGTAGGCGCCCCACGGCTGCGTCATCGCGCGGCGCTCGGCCGGCTTCATGGTCGGCATCGCGTAGTTGTAGCCGGTCTTGTAGAAGTTGATGCCGGTGTCGATCGTCACGAAGTCCGAGTCCTCGGTGCCGATCGCGAGGTTCGTGTAGTTCCACTGCGGCTCGTCGACCTTGCCGTCGAGCAGGTTGCAGAGCGTCCAGTCGTGGAAGAGGCGCTCGACCTCCTCCATGCCGCCCGGGATGCACTCGGCCTGGCCGAGCAGCCCGTTGGTCTGGTTGTGCATGATGTTCCAGATCAGCGCGTCGCCCGGGTCGGCGAACTTGGCGTCGGTCTCGGCGAACATGTCGTCCTCGAAGCCGGGGGCGACGCGGTCGGCGAGCGGCGCCATCATCGGGATGCGGTCCTCGTAGCCCGGCACCTGCTCCCACAGGTAGTCGCTCCACAGGGTCACGCTGCCGTAGTCCTCGAGCGCGACGCCGTTCCAGGTGATGAGCGAGTCGCGGTGCAGCCAGAGGTACGAGCCGATCTGGCCGGCGCTGGCGTAGTTGCCGTAGAGAAGCTGCTCGGCGATACAGGCCATGCCCTCGTCGACGAAGCCGTCCTCGTCGGCGTCGACGTCGTGGTGGATCAGGTGCTGGAACTCGTGCGCGACGACCGACTCGTACAGGTATGGACGGTCGACGTCCTCACCGAGGCGGTCCGCCCAGTTGTACGAGTCGATGAAGATCGCGTTGATCCGCATCGCGTCGTTGAAGCCGCCCCAGAAGTAGCCCGCGATGTAGTACGGGTAGTCCGAGTAGTAGGCCTCGTCACGGATGTTGTAGACGAGGATCGCCGCGCGGCTGCCGTCCATGCCGGGCTCGAAGGCGCGCGCCTCGTAGTTGCCGAAGTGGAAGACGTCGGACTCCCAGATCCTCGCGTCGAACTCGGCGCCTATGTAGGCGATCTGCTCGGGCGTGATCGTGTGGTCCTGCTGCGACGACGCCTCCGGCGGGGTCAGGTCGTTCCAGCCGATGTAGATGTCGGCGTGCTCGCCTTCGTACTCCTTCCAGAAGGCGACGTCGAACGTCTCGGGGTTGTTCGGGTCGTCGCTGGTGAGGGTGATGATGAAGTCGGCGGTGGTCTCGTCGTAGACCTCGCCGGCGGCGAGGATCTCGTTGAGTGCCGACCCCAGCGGCGCGGTCTGGGCGGGCGGCGCCACGTTCTTGAGCGCCTGCGTGTTGTCGTACCAGATGTCGTCCTGCGGAAGCGTGGTCGCGGCGAAGGCCGGCGCGGCCGCGAGCAGGAGGACCGTCACGGCGAAGACCGCCGCGACCGTCAGTGAACGGGACCCCCTCATAGTGCCTCTCCTTGTCTGGTTTCTCCCACACAAGGAGCGGAAGGCGGGCCCAACGCCCGGGACCCCACGGGCCGTCTCCGCCCCCTTTGGCGAGAACGATTCTAGACCCTTTCGCGTGCCGTTGTACACAGATTGCCGGACGGGCGAATGCTTGCGCAGCGTGAGGTACACAGCGATGCGTTGTCAGTGTCGGCAACGGTCAAGTCGGCACTGCTGCCCCGAGGCTGGGGATCACCAGCAGTCGGACGCGGCGAGGCCCCCGGAGCGGTAGCTCCGGGGGCCTCGCCGCGTCACTCAGCCCATTCGCGCTGTCGTCTGCGCGTCGGCGCGTCACGGCGTGGTGTCACGCACCGTGATCGCGCCCGGTCACTCCACGAGTTCGGGTGCGCTCACTTCGACGGCCATGTACGAGGCACCGTCGAGCGACAGAGCCGTGCCGAGGACCTCGATCGTCGTGCCCGTGGTCGGCGTGATCACGCTGCCGGTCGGGTTCCTCGGGTCCCAGTACGAGCGCGTGTCGTCGAAGACCGGCGCGGCCGGCAGGCTCTTGATCTTCCAGGCCTTGGAGTTGAAGTGCAGGACGAGCGCGTCGGTCGCCTCGAGCCCGAAGGTCGAGTCGTACGACTGGATCCGGTTGCGCCAGAGCGGCTTCACGGTCTTGGCCTTCTTGGCCTTGCCGCGCGTGAGGGCCTTGGGGTGCGCGTCGATGGGCAGTGCGAAGCCCTCACCGGGGTGCACGCTCGTGTTGTTGTCGACCTGCGAGGTGTCGCAGTACCAGATGAGCAGGCCGTCCTGGTACGGGAAGTGCTCGACCCAGTTGGGCTCCGCGTCCTTGCCGTAGAGGAAGCCGAAGTTGTAGCAGTTGTCGAGAGCGTCGTCGTAGCCCCAGTACTGGCGGTACTCGGCCAGGTAGTAGTTCGCGTACTCGCCGCTCTCGTAGCCGGTCGTCCGCTTGAAGCCGTCGAACGCCCAGCCGGCGTCGGTCTCGGCGCCGTCGACGTCCTGGCCGGTGATCGAGATGTCGTCGACCATGAAGCCGATCTCGGCGACGCCGGCGTCGGTGATGTAGCTGAAGCCGAGCAGGACGTCGCCCTCGTAGGCGGAGAGATCGGCCGTGAGCTCGACCCAGCCGTTCGAGAAGCCGTCGATGCCGTTGGCTTCGACGGTCGAGTTCGAGAGGTTGGTGGGCACGGTCGCCCAGGTGGCGCCGCCGTCGGTCGAGACGATGACGTTGGCGTAGTCGTAGCCCTCCTCGATGCCGTAGTTGACCCAGGCATTGAGCGACGCGCCGGCCTCGAGCGTCACGGCCTTCGTCATCTGGTTGCGGAGGTTGTCGCCCTTGTCGCTGTAGTAGAAGTAGTCGCCCGCGTAGGGGTCGCCGATGACCCACTCGACGAACTTGTCGGGCAGCATCACGACGAGCGCCTGCGGCTTCGTCGAGTTGTGCTCGGCAGGGCCCAGCGTGAGCTTGGTGGTCTCGCCGGGGGTGGCTACGGTGTAATCGAGCCAGCCGAGCATCAGCTTCTCCCAGGCGCCCTGGTGGCCGGGCTCGGAGCCGAGGTCGTAGTCGTTGTCCGAGAGCCACGAGCCGCTCGACATGAGCGTCCAGAAGCCGGAACTGTTCTCGCCGGCGTTGGTGTCGTACAGGTCGGGGAGGCCGAGGTCGTGGGTGTACTCGTGGGTGAACACGCCCACGCCGCCGTTCTCGGGCTGGATCGTGTAGTCGCCGATCCAGTAGCTGCTCTCGCCGACGCGGATGCCGCCGAGCAGGAACTCGTCGGAGGGGCCAGTCTTGCCGATGTCGGCGTAGTTCGCGTACCAGCTGTGGCTCCAGATGGCCTCGTCACCGAGCTCGCCGCCGCCGTCCTCCTCACCGTTGCC
>JAFGAW010000279.1 GCA_016933475.1 Thermoleophilia bacterium | reverse complement strand
GCGGCGCTCGCGGCGGGCCGCGGACTGCGGCCTCTGGGCGCCCGCCGCGGGAGCGCCGGACTCCGGGCTTCCGGGCTCGGTGGCACCGGGCGTGGCGGCGGCCGCGTCGCTCGGGGCACCGCTCGCCGGCGCCACCGGCAGTGCGGCCGCCCGCTCGTCGACGACGACGCGCACGCCGACCTCGAGACCGAGCACGGCACCGAGGGCTTCGCTCACCTTGCCGGTGAAGCGCTTCTCGACCCACTCGCGGGCGAAGTCGTTGGCGACACCCAGCACGAAGATCGTGTCGTCGAGGGCGACTGGCACGGTGCGATCGAACCAGAGGCGGAAGGTGGGCTCGTTGACCTGGGCGCGAAGGTGCGTCTTCGCCTCGTCCCAGATGAGTGTCAGTTGGTCGTCGATCGCCGCCCTCGTCGTCTCCCGGGATGCCGCTGCTCAGCCCGTGTCGCGGTGTGTTGTCAGACGAGCGTGTCGAGGAGGCGGAGACCCTCCTCGCGCAGGGCGCGCTTGCCGTCGCCGACCGAATGTATCAACCCCATCTCCTCCAGTAAACCGAGCTCGCGGAAGGCTGTGGAGGGCGCGATCCCGATCTCGCGGCCGACCTGCGTCGGGCCCGCCGTACCCAGTTCCATGAGGAGGACGAGGACCTTCTTCTGCCGTGTTGTGAGGCGGGGAAGCGGCGGGGCGGCAGGTTCGGGCGCCGCCGCTGCCTGGCGTTGCGGGAGTCGGATCGTGAACACGGCGCCGCCGCCGAGGTTGTCTTCGACGGTCAGCAGGCCGCGAAGGAACTGCAGCGACTCGCGCGCGATCGGCAGCCCGGAGCCGACCCCGCGGATCACGCGCCGCTGCAGCGACGTCGCCGTGGTGAAGCCGGGTTGGAAGGCACGCTCCTTGTCGTCCACACCTGGGCCGTGGTCCGAGATGCGGATCGTCTGGCCGTTGTCGAGTATGGTCACGACGACGTCGCGGAAGTAGGCGTGCAGCAGGTTCTCGATGAGTTCCTGGATCACGGTGTAGGGGACCTGCCCGCCTTGCTCCCGGCAGTGATGGTAGGTCTTCTCCGCCAGAGAGGCGATGAGCGCGGGGAGGTCCTCCTCCTCCACGGCGACGACTCGCGGCGGGCTTGTCAGCGTGTCGTAGATCGCGATGCGCGGCGCGGCCGGGCCCGAGGGCGCCTGCGGAAGCCCTGCGCCGTCCTCGGGCGCCTGCCCGGCAGCATGACCCGGGTCTTCGGGGTCGCCACGCGAGCCGTCTCGGCGGTCCACTTCCCCGGGGGACGTCGCGACGGCCGCGCCCGGGCCAGGCGGAGCCGCCGTATCGGTCAGCAGCCTGTCGAGGAACGACTCCATGAGGGGCGTGAGTATAGCAGAGCCGCCGCCGCCGCCCGGCCGTTCGTGGAACCCCGCGGAAGTAGTCTTTGCAGGCGAAACTGCGCGGTTGTCCACAGCCTGTTCAGGATGTGTGGAAAGCGTTCCCCGTAGACCGCGCCGACGTGCGGAGTTTGCGGGACTTGTGGATAAGCCCGTTCCACGACGGGGTGACGGTCGTCGGGCCGCACGGCCGGCGTTGATTCGCACCCGGATGCCGTCGCAACGCCCCACATTCGGGGCCCCGCACGAGAAAACACCTGGAAATAACGGTCTTTGGGCACTCCCGGCGAGAGCATGCCGCTGTCAAGTGCATCCATGGTCGTGAACCTCTTTTCCACGACAGTCGTGAGCCTGTGTGCGCGTGAAACCCGACTTCTCCACACTCTCCACAGGACGGCGCGGAAGAACACGGCCGGCGTGGAACGTGCCCGTGAGCTGTCGAGGGTGCGGGCTGCATGGAGCGTACCCCCGGGCCCGCGAGAACGCCGACGACGCGAAGTGGGCTGAGGGGGTATCATCAAGGTGTCCTGCGGAGCTCCTGGACGAGGAGCTGAGAAGGCGCTTCCTAGCGCCGACGCGTCGAACCTGACCACCGCGAGGTGGCGGCGCCCTCCGGGGCGTTGCTGGGTAATGCCAGCGAAGGGAGTGATCGTGATGTCCAGCCCCACCCACGCCCCGTTGACGGGTAGGTCCCCGGCGGGGCCGCGGGGTCGACTCAACGCCGACCCGACACGCTGGGGGGTCGCTGCGGTCGCCGAGATCGCCGTCGCGGTGGCGCTCGCCGCCGTGCTCGGCCAGGTGCGCCTCTTCGTGATGCCGCAGGGCGGCTCCGTGAGCCTCGAGTTGCTCCCGCTCGTCTTCGTCGCCGTGCGGCGCGGGGTCGTCCCCGGGCTGACCGCGGGGCTCCTCTACGGCGTCCTCCAGCTCGGTCTGCCGGGGGCGTACGTCCTCCACCCCGCCCAGGCGCTGCTCGACTATCCGCTGGCCTTCATGGCGGTCTCGCTCGCCGGCCTGGTGCGCGTCGGCGCCGTCGCCGGCCGACGCGGCGCACTCCAGCTCCTTGCGGCCGTGGCCGTCGCCGGCGCGGGGCGCCTCCTCTTCCACTTCCTCTCAGGGCTCGTCTTCTTCGCCGAGTACGCGCCGCACTGGGAGGCTCCCTGGCTCTACGCGCTCACCTACAACCTGCTCTACCTGGTGCCTGAGGTCATTCTCTCGGCCCTCTTGCTGTGGCCGCTGCTGCGCGCCTACGACGCTGCGTACCCGGCGCGCGCCGGGGATCGCCGGTGATGCCCGCTGGCAGCAGGCCTCGCGCGTCTGGCGCGCCCACCGGGCGCCCCGCTGAACCCCCGCCCCGGGGCTCGGTCGCCGCCCTCGTCCTGCTCGACGGCGACTACGAGGACGCCGGCTATTACCGGCGCCGGTGCGCCGAGGCGCGCTTCGTCGTGGCCGCCGACGGCGGGCTGGGCTTTGCGCTTGCGCACGGCGTCCGCGTCGACGTACTGGTCGGCGATTTCGACTCGCTCGGCGCGGCCGACGTCGAGGCCGCCGAGCGGGCAGGCGTGCGCGTCGAGCGTCATCCAGTACGTAAGGACGCGACCGACGGCGAGCTGGCGGTCGAGGCCGCGCTGGCCGAGGGCCCCGGCGAGCTCATGCTCGCCGGGGCCCTCGGCGGCGGCCTCGACCACGTCGTAAGCCACCTCGCTCTCCTGCGCCGCGCCGCCCGTCGCGGAGCTGCGGCGCGCATCGTCTCGCCCCGGCTTTGTGTGACGGCCCTCGTGGCGCCGGCCGCTGTGGACCTCGACGCGGCGGCCGGCGCCAGGGTCTCGCTGGCGCCGCTGGAGGGTGACGCCCGCGTGACCCTCGAAGGCCTCGCCTACCCGCTGCGGGAGGGCGTCCTAGCCGCCGACGCCTGTCTCGGCTTGGGCAACGCCGTGGCCGGCCAGGCGAGGATCACCGTGCACGACGGCGTCGTCGCGGTCTTCGTCCACGACGGTGAAGAGACCTTCGGGCGCCGGCGACGGGAGCCCCGCTGAACACTCACCAACGGCCGTCCCTCTCGTCGCGACCCGGCGGCTATCCACCCGGCGGCTCTCCAGCCAGCGGCTCTCCGCCGGCCGGGGCGCAGTCCGGCCCGGTCGTCCTTGCGGCCCGCCTGTACGTGGCCGCCGTCCTGGTCTTCGCCGCGCTGCCGACCCGCGGCGCCCTCGAGGCGACAGTCGGCGATCGTCAGTCGACGGTCACGCTGGTCGCCCACTTCGCCGAGTTCATCGTGTTGGGAATGCTGGTGCTGGCGGCCGCGCGTCGCGATCGCGGCGCGCGCGAGGCCCTCACCCGTGCGGTAGCGGTGGGGGTGGCGGTCGCGCTGGGCACCGAGCTCCTGCAGGCGGCCTTGCCGTGGCGGAGCTTCGAGGTGCGCGATCTCGTGCTCGACCTGCTCGGCCTCGCAGTCGGCTTGGCCCTCGTCAGTCGTCGGGGCGCGGGGGCGCGGGCAGCACGAGGGCGTCGCGGATGATGTGGTCGGCCACGTCTTCGGCCGGCACGTCGTAAGCCTGCCGGGAGACGAGGTGCTTCAAGGCGATGACGCGACAGGTGCGCGAGCCGGTAGGGTCGCGGTGTACGCGCGGGTCCTTCCTGTCGGGCAGCGTCATCCTCGTCCTCCTCTCCATGCCCCTCGCTCCCGCTATCGGTTGTGCCTCAGGCGTGGTTGACTCGCTGGTGTAAGCAGAAGAGACTCCGCGCGTCGGCCCTCGGGGGAGGCCGCGGAGGCGACGGCGGAGGTGGCGCGTGATCGGCATCGATGAAGCCCTCGACGCGGTGCTCGCTGAGGTCCGCCCCTTGGGCGCCGAGCGTGTGCCCCTGCTCGAGGCGCTCGGGCGTGCCTGCGCAGCGGACGTGCTCTCTCCCGAGGCGGTACCGGGTTTCGCGAACTCGGCGATGGACGGATTCGCGCTGCGCGGCGAGGACCTCGCCGAGGGCCGTCGCGAGTTCGCTGTTGTCGCCGAGATCCCGGCCGGTCGGCCGAGTGCTCGGCATCTCTTCGCCGGCGAGGCGGCGAAGATCATGACCGGCGCCCCGCTGCCTCCCGGCGCCGACACGGTGGTACCCGTCGAGCTCACCGTGGCTCTCGAGGCCGGCGTCCTCGTCGCCGATCCGCCGGCGCCCGGATCCAACGTGCGTCTCGCCGGGGAGGATCTCGCGCCCGGCGACCGGCTCCTCGGGCCGGGCGACAGGGTGGGGCCGGCGGAGATCGGGCTCCTCGCCTCGGTGGGCGTCGAGACGCTGCCCGTCGCGCGGCGCCCGCGCGTCGCGATCCTCGCGACCGGCAGCGAGCTCGTCGCGCCCGGCCAGCCGCTGGCGCCGGGCCAGATCCGCAACTCGAACTCGTTCACGGCGTACGCACAGGTGCTCGAGGCCGGCGGCGACCCGATCCTGCTCGGCATCGCCCGCGACGACGCCGCCGAGACCCGTCGGCTCCTGGCCGCCGCGCTGGAGCAGGATGTCGTGCTCACCTCGGGCGGCGTCTCGGTCGGCGAGTTCGACTTCGTCAAGCAGGTCCAGGATGACCTCGGCGTCGAGCGGCGCTTCTGGGGGGTCAAGACCAAGCCCGGCAAGCCGCTCGCCTTCGGGGTCCGCAAGGGTACGCTGGTCTTCGGGGTCCCCGGTAACCCGGTCGCCTCGATGGTCTCGTTCGAACTCTACATCAGACCGGCGCTGCTCGCCCTGCAGGGCCGTCTCGACCTCTACCGGCCGTACGTGACGGCGGCGGCGGCCGAGCCGGTCAAGGCGGCGAAGGAGCGCGCCGAGCTGCGCCGCTGCCGCCTCGCTCGCGAAGGCGGCGGCTGGCGGTTCACGACCACTGGTCCCCAAGGCTCGGGGATCCTGCGCTCGATGGCCCTCGCCCAGGGCCTCGCCATCGTCCCCGGGAGGCACCCCGGGGGGCCGGCCGGGCAGGAGCTCACCGTGCAGTTGCTCGAAGGTTCTGCGGAAGACCGGCCGCCCTACCCCGCCTGAGAACGCGGCCCGTGGACTCCCCCGGCGGCCGGCGCCGCCGTGCGCGGAGATGCCGGGCCGGGGCGGTGGCCGTGATGTGCCCGACGGCGTGGGGGCGATGGCCCGCGGCGCCCCCCCATCAGGGGCCGGCCGCGGGGCTGACTGACGACCCCGGCACGGGGTGCCCGGCAGTACCCGCCGAGGGCCGCGAGCGCTCACCGTAGATGGTGAACGAGCGCAGGTTCGCCCAGACGATGAGGCGGTGGCTGGCGCTGTACATCGGCGTGCAGGTGGTGAGCACCAGGCCATAGCCGCGGTCGAGGAGCACGCCGGTGTCCGTCGGTTCGACGACGGTGAGCTTGGCGACCGTGTAGCGGAACCGCGCGTATGGCGTGTCCACGAAGATCGTGTCGCCGGGCTCGAGCTCGCCCAGGCGGTTGAAGGGCGCGCCGTACGTGGTCCTGTGCCCGGAGACCGCGAACGGCTCGCCGGCCCCGGGCAGCGGAGTGTCGCCGTAGTGCACGGGGCCGCTGCGCAGCAGAGCACGGTCGCCGTCGGGGTCGAGGCTCTGCGGGCCGCGAACGCCGTGCTGCACCGTCCGGTTTATGTCGATCGCCGGGATCTTGAGCCGCCCGACCGGGTCGCCGGTCTCGAGCGTGTCGGCGAAAGCCATCGCAAGCCGGCGCGCACGCTCCTCCTGGCTGACGCCGCGCGGCCTCTCCGCGGGGTCGGCGACCGTGGTGCGGAACGACTCGGCCGCGCGTTCGTACGTGTCCTCGAGACGGCCCTGCTGGACGTGGGCGTAGGCCGACGACCAGTAAGGATAGGAGAGCAGCAGGCCGCCGACGAGGAGCAGCACGTCGCCGAGGAGGCGTGCCCGCGCGCGGCGACCGCTGCGGGGCGGCGACGATGTCTGTGCCGGCAGGCTCACGCGGCCCAGTGTACCGCAGGGTCTCGGCGGGGCTCCGCCGGCGCAGTACGCTGAGCACCTTCGCCCGGGCCGGACCCAGCCGGTCCGGCACGACCCTTACGCGTCTCTCGCTCTCGGGTGCCGTCGTGCCCGGCGTGGTGTACTCTGCACGGCGCGCGCGAGCCCGCGCCGACACCGTGCTGGTGGAGGGTGGACGATGACACACACGCAGAGCCCTGCCGCGGGCGCGGCCGGGCGCCTCAGGATCCTCGGCGACGACGACCTGCGACGTCTCGACGCAGCCGCCCTCGACGTGCTCGCCGGCGTCGGGTTCAGCGTGCCTTCGGCGCGGGCCCGAGAGGCGCTCGTCGCCGCCGGCGCCGCGGCCGACGGGGCTCGGGTCACGATCCCGCCCGGCGTCGTGCGCGAGCTCGTCGGGCGGGCGCCGCGTCGGCTGACGCTCGGCGCCCGCGCCGGGAGTCCCCTGGTGACCGGTGCCGGCTCGCTGCTCACCACGGACGGCTGCTGCGTCGAGATCTACGACCCCGAGAGCGGCGAGAAGCGGGCGACGACGGCCGCCGACGTGGCGGCGATCGCCCGCCTCGTCGACGCCCTGCCGGCGGTCGACTTCTGCTGGCCGGCGGTGAGCGCCCAGGACCGGCCGGCCGAGGTCCGCGGGCTCCACGAGCTCTACGAGGCCGTCGCCAACACCGGCAAGCACGTGCAGACCGTGACGGTCGTGGAGCCGCAGGAGGCTGCGGTCGCGGTCGAGATGGCCCGCACTCTCTGTGGCGACGACGACGACCGCCTGCGTGCGGAGCCGCCGGTCTCGGCCCTGCTCGGCACGGTCACCCCCCTGGGCAACGACGAGGGCACCCTAGAGGCCGGTCTGGTCTTCGCCGCCGCCGGGGTGCCCATCGGGTTCGTCAGCATGCCGATGGGCGGCTCGACCACACCGATCACGATGGCCGGCTCCCTCGTCGTCGGCATCGCCGAGACGCTGGGCGCCGTGGCCGCCGTCCAGGCGACGGCTCCAGGCGCCCCGGTCTTCATCTGCCTCATCCCCAGCGTCATGGACCTGAAGACCGGGGACTTCACCGGCGGCGCGCCCGAGGACACGGTGATGGGCGCCGCCACGGCCGACATAGGGCGCTACTACGGCCTCCCGACACAGTGCGGCGTCAACTCGTCGGGCGCCAAGGAGCCCTCGTGGCAGTCGGCCCTCGACGACGCCACGACCACGTACCTGTCACTGCTCGCCGGCGTCGATATGCTGACCGGCGTGGGGATGGTCTCCGGCGGGCGTATCTTCAGCTGCGAAGAACTGCTGCTCGCGGTCGATGTCGCCGAGCGCGCCCGCGCCGTGGCGGCGGGACTCGGCGGCGCGACGCCCGAGCCGGCGCTCGCGCGACCCGCCCGGCGAGGGCCACCGGCCGCGGTCGCGGCGCAGGAGGGGCGCGCGTCGGCCTCGCTCGCGCTGCCGCTGGTCGAGCCCACTTCCGCCGCACCGACGTCGCGCGCGCGCGCTGCGCAACTGGCACTCGATCTGCTCCGCACGCATGAGCCGCCTGCCCTTGCACCGGCCGTCGACCGTCGGCTGCGGCGCCTGCTGGGGTGAGGTATGAACCGCCTCGGGCTCGGCCGTCGCAGGGCCGGCGAGCCTGCTGCGGTTGTGTTCTCGCCTCCTTGCTGTATAAATCGAGACACATGCCGCTCGGGGGAGAGGCGGCACGGTAAGTCCCGGTCTGCGGCGGGGGTCGCACGCGCGGCGGCGGCCGTCCCAGGTCGCGTCGCGCGCGGACGGGATGAAGATCATCGAAAGGACGGAGCATGAGCAAGGGGAAGTGGTTCATCTTGGGGACGGTCGTCCTCCTCGCGGCCGTGGCGATGTTCGCCCTGGCCGCCTGCGGCGACGAGGCCGAAGAGCCGGCCGCCGAGGAGACGGCGCTGACGGGGAGCGCGGCCGAGCGTGCCGCCGAGATCCTCGGGCGCGAGCCCACCGGCTTGGCGCAGAAGATCGTCGAGCGCGGCACCGTGATCGTCGCCAACGACGCCAACTACGCGCCGCAGAGCTCGATCGACGAGGCGACCGGCGAGCTCGTCGGCTTCGACGTCGACGTCGCCCTCAGGATGGGCGAGATCCTCGGCCTTGAGGTCCAGTTCGAGAACCCGGCGTGGGAGACCATCCCGGCCGGCCTCAACCAGGGCCGCTTCGACGTCTCGATCGGCTCGATGACGATCACCGAGGAGCGCGATAAGACCATCGACTTCACCCAGCCGTACTACTTCACGTCCGGCCAGGTGTTCGTCAAGGAAGGCGGCCCGCAGATCACCGGCGTCGAAGACCTCGCCGGCAAGACGGTCGGCGTCGGCGCGGCGACGACCTACTACGACTTCCTCAAGAGCGAGAGCGAGGCTGAGGTCAAGACCTACACGACCGACGCCGACACCTTCCCGGACCTGCGCAACGGCAACCTCGACTTCGTGATGACCGCCGGCCCCACGGGCCAGCAGGCTATCCTCGAGGGCCAGGCGTTCGAGTTCTCGGGCTCGCCGCTGTACTACGAGGACCTCGCGTTCGCCGTCGCCGAGGGCGAGACCGACTGGGTCGCGCTGCTCGACTACGCCATCGCCACGATGCACGAGGACGGCTCGCTCACGGAGATGTCCAAGAAGTGGTACAACGGCCTCGACCTGACGGTCCGTGAGTAGCTGACGTTCCGGTCGCGCGCTAGAGTCATCGACGCGGACAGAAGCGCTGGCGGCGGGGGGTCCGGAGTGGCCCCCCGCCGCTAAGCCACTAGGAGAGGTCACTCTCATGCAGAGACGGTTGTACCGGAGCGTCGCTCTCTTCGCCGCGGCGCTCGCCTTGGCGGTGACCGCGCTCACGCCGGTGGCGCTGGGCCAGGAGACGACCGCCAGCCCGGCACCGGGCACGCCTGTCGTCACGGGGGTCATCCCGAACCCCGACGACCCCAAGGGCGTCAGCACCTGGACGGGCACCCAGGTCATCGTCAACTACGAGCCCAACGGGGCCGAGCTGGCCTTCGATCAGTGCCGGCTCTTCATCAACGGTCAGGAGCAGGAGCTCATCCGCCCGCCGAGCGAGGTGCCGGCGATCTCCCGGGCCACCTCCGGCATCCAGTTCAAGTGGGACACGCGGTACGAGAAGGGCGACTACGAGTTCAGGGTGGAACTGGTCACGCTGACCGGCGAGACCGTGGAGTACGAGTGGAGCTTCGCCTCGGAGGGTCGCGCCGGAGCGGGCCAGCTCTTCAGCTTCAACGTCATGCGCACGTGGTTCCGCTTCATCGCCGAGGGGGCCATCAACACGGTCGCGCTGACGGTGATCTCGATCGTGCTGGCCAGCATCCTCGCCCTCCTCGGCGCCCTCGGTCGCCTCTCGAAGAAGATGACCTTCAAACAGGCCTGGGAGCGCTACGGGAGCTGGGCCTATATGTGGCGGATGGCGCTCGGCCGCATCCCCTATCTGATCGCGACCTTCTATACCTCACTCTTCCGTGGCACCCCGCTCCTGCTGCAGATCATCTTCATCTACCAGGTCACGCCCGAGGTCATCCAGCGCTTCGGCTTCTCACCCGAGTACAACCCGCCGGCGTTCTGGGCCGGCGTCGCGGCGCTGTCGCTCAACTACGGGGCCTACCTCACCGAGGTCTTCCGCGCCGGCATCCAGGCGGTGCCGAAAGGCCAGACCGAGGCGGCATGGGCGCTCGGCCTGAGCGGCTGGCAGACCCAGCGCCGCATCATCCTGCCGCAGGCGTTCAAGATCGTGATCCCGGCAGTGGGCAACGACTTCATCGCCCTCATCAAGGACACCTCGCTGGTGTCGGTGATCACCGTCGAGGAGCTGCTGCGACGGGCCCAGCTCGCCGGAGCGGCGACCTTCAACTTCCTCTCGACCCTGGTCGTCGCGGCGGCGTTCTACTGGGCCCTGACCATCTTCTTCAGTTTCTGGCAGGCGAAGCTCGAGCGCCGTATGGAGCGCGACAAGGCAAGGGAGTAGCAGCATGGCCACACCGTCTCCAGCAAGCGTGCCGCTCGCCGAGCGCGAGGTCATCGTCAAGATCGAGGGCCTGCAGAAGTACTTCGGCAAGCTGCACGTGCTCAAGGGCGTCGACCTCGAGGTGCGCAAGGGCGAGGTGATCGTGCTCATCGGGCCGTCCGGCTCAGGCAAGAGCACCTTCCTGCGCTGTCTCAACTTCCTCGAGGACCCGACCACCGGCGACATCAGCATCGGCGGCGTGCATGCGATGTGCGGCGGCCACGGCAAGGGCTTCAAGCAGGCCGTCCACGAGATCCGCATGAAGTGCGGGATGGTCTTCCAGGAGTTCAACCTCTTCCCGCACAAGGACGCGACCGAGAACGTGATCGAGGCGCCGGTCCTGGTCAAGGGCGAGAAGAAGGAGGACGCCGTCAAGAAGGCGCACGAGCTGCTCACCAAGGTCGGGCTGGCCGAGCGCGTCGACTACTTCCCCAGCCAGCTCTCGGGCGGGCAGAAGCAGCGCGTGGCCATCGCCCGCGCGCTGGCGATGGACCCTCTGCTGATGCTCTTCGACGAGCCCACCAGCGCCCTCGACCCGGAGCTCATCGGCGAGGTCCTCAAGGTGATGAAGGAGCTCGCCGACGGCGGTATGACGATGATCGTCGTGAGCCACGAGATGGGCTTCGCGCGCGATGTGGCCGACCGCGTCGTCTACATGGACGAGGGCTACTTCATCGAGCAGGGTCCGCCGGACGAGGTCTTCTTCAACCCCAAGGACCCGCGCACGCGCCAGTTCCTGCGCCACATCCTGCCCGAGGTCGACCCGCGCCACGCAGCCGAGCTCGGGATCACTGAGATGACGGACGAATACGAGGCGGCCGGCGACGACGCGAGCCCGATCGCCCAGCCCGGCACCGATCTGCCGAAGACGCCGACCGGCCCGGGGCCGGGGGGCGAGATGCCGCTTGACGCGTCCGACCGACCGGGCGAGCCCGACGACTCGTGACCGCACCCGCACGCGAGGCTGCGCGATCCGTTTGACCGCTCTCGGGCCCTCGGGGCCGGGGTGAGACGAGAGGGGCCGGGGTGCGCGAGCACCCCGGCCCCTCTCGTGCGACGGACGGTCCGCCGGCCTCTCGAGACCCACGCACACTGCGCCGTCGCGCCGGTCCGCTCGCCCGTCGAGTGACCGGCCCCGGCAGGCGGCGGCCGCGCTCAGCCGACGCCGCGCTCGCGATCCGCGCTCTCGACGATGGCGCGGATCTGCCGCGCGGCGTCGGGGTCGAGCGGCTCGGGCGCGTGGCTCTCGATCATCTCCAGCGCCGCCGCCCGCGCCCGCTCGTAGAGGTCGGACCCGCCGCGCTCCTTCCAGTCTTCGCGTACGCGCCGGTCGAGATACCTCGGCTGGCTGAGCGCGCGCATGTGGCGCAGGGTCGCCTCGAGGCTGAGGAAGTCACCGAACGGACCGACCGCGGCGATGTCCTCCACCGCCATCTGCTCGTCGTCCACCGGCATCCCCATCACGGTGTGCTTGATCATCGCCGCGATCTCGTCGTCGACGACGAGCTGCGCGCAGTCGAAGGTGACTCCCGACTCGATCATCCCGGCCCCGTAGATCTGGTTGGCCCCTGCCAACGCAGCCAACAGGCCGGTGAGCGTCTTCTCGTGACCGGTCTGGGCGTCACCGAGCTTCGAATCCGCCTACAACCCCGCAACGAAGCTCGGTATGAGGTAGCGCTTGGCCATCTGGGCCGTCGCGGCGCTGAACAGGGCCAGCTCCGGCGAGCCGACGCTGGCCGCCGCCAGGCGCAGGTCCATGGCGGTCGTCGACGAGCCGTAGTCCATGGGGGTGCCGCGGGTCGTGAGCTGGGCCAGCGTGATGCCGGCGAGCACCTCGGCGTTGTGCTGCACGAAGGTGCCGATGAGCGTGACCGGCGACGATCCGCCGGACATCGCCATCGACAGGCAGCCGCAGGGGATCCCGTTCCGCGCGCACTCGATGACGACCTCGGTGGCGTCGCGCGGCAGCTTCAGCGGACTGACGGGGCACACGCCGAAACCGACGATCGGGTTTTCGCGGAGCTCGTCCACGCCGCCGACGACCGCGGCCCCCATCTCGAGGACCTTGCGCACCTCCCAGGCGGAGGTCGACTCGGTCCCCACCGGCTTGGTCGTGTTGTGCAGCGCCGCCTCTGTGCCGTGCAGCACGGCGGTCTCCTGCGGTCGGTCCGTCGGGCTGCCCGCCGGTTCGTACATGTCGATGTGGTCGAGGGCGTCGACCAAGCGGGCGATCTCGGCGACGTCCTGGAGGACCGGCTCACGATGCTCGCCGGTCCGCAGGTCGTTGACCATGATGCCCTCGTCAAAGTTGCAGAACGAGACGCGACCCGGCTCGAGGAGGAGCCGGTCCTTCGGGTCGCGCGCCCCGCGCACGAGGCTGGCCGGAGTGGAGCGGATCGCCTCCTCGACGACGTGCGGCGGGATGTTGACCCGGCGCGTCTCGCGGTCGACACGGCAGCCGCCGTCGGCGAAGACGTCGAGCGCGTCGTCGTCCTCGACCCAGACCCCGGTGCGCTCGAGCACCTCCAGGGTCGCGAAGTGGATGTCGTCCATCTCGGCCTCGGTGAAGACGTTGAGGCTGAGGCCGCCGCTGCGCGCATGTCCGGCGTGTAGGTTGCGTTTCACGTGATCACCTCCGGGAGCCCCTTCGACCTCACAGTACCTCCGCCGCCGGGTGGGGTAAAGGGCGGGGCTCACGGCGACCGAGGTTCGCCCAAGCATCGGCGACGCTCGTCGCGGCGCCGCGCGAACTTCGCACGCCCGTCGCCGCAGGCCTCGCCGCGGCTCGGCCGTGACGTTCACGACGCCGCCGCCTGGCCGCTGCCCGCGCGACGTCGGCGCCGGCGGGCCCACGCGCGCCCCGGGACGATGCTAGAGTAGCCGCCGCCGGAGGAGCCGCAGAGGAGGTCGGGTGTGAACAGCGCGATGCTGAGGGTGTGGGACGACGACGCGTGCCACCGGGTGCACGAGGCCACGTTGCGCGTGCTGGCCGAGTCCGGGGTCGAGGTCAAGTACGCGCCGGCACGCGAGTTCTTTGCCGCCGCCGGCGCGCGGGTCGAGGGCACGCGCGTCCGCCTGCCCGCGCCCGTGGTCGAGACCGCGCTCGAGATCGCGCCGCGCACCTGGTCGCTGAAGCCGCGCGCCGGCGCGACCGAGCCGCTCGTCCTCGACGTGGCCCACAGCTACTTCGGCACCGGCTCCGACGTCCTCTACCTGAGAGACCTCGAGACCGGCGAGCGCCGCCGCGTGCGCAAGGCCGACGTCGAGGGTCAGGCCGTCCTCTGCGAGAAGCTCGAAAACCTCGACTTCGTCATGTCCATGGGCCTGCCCGAGGACGTGCCACAGGCGGTCGACGACGTCGCCCAGGTCGAGGCCATGCTCCGTGGCACGCGCAAGCCGCTCCTGGTCGCGCCGCGCGACGGCCATGTGGTGGCGAGGATCCGCGAGATGTGCGTGCTGGCCGGCGCCGCCGACAGCTTCGGCATCTACGCTATGCCCTCACCGCCGCTCATGCTCGACGAGGACGGCGCGAGCAAAGTCATCGCTTGCGCCGAGTTGGGCGTACCCCTCATCTGGGCCCCGGGGACCAATGCCGGCACGACGGCGCCCGCCTCGATCGGCGCCGTCGCCGTCGTCGCCAACGCCGAGGTGCTCGCCGGTCTCGTGCTGAGCCAGGCGGCGAAGGCCGGCGCGCCCTTCGTCTGGGGCGCCGGCGTCGGCGCCATGAACATGCGTACCATGGTCGACGTGTACTCATCGGCGCGCGTCTTCGCCGGTCACCAGGCGCAGACCGACCTCGCGCGCTGGTACGGCCTGCCGAGCTTCGCCTACGCGGCCTGCTGTGACTCGAAGACGCTCGACCAGCAGTGGACCGCCGAGGCCGCCCTCACCGCCGTGCTCGGCGCCCTGTCGCGGGCGACGCTGCTGCACGATGTCGGCTACCTCGAGTCGGGGCTGCAGAGCTCGTACGAGTCGATCGTCGTCGGCGACCACCTGGTGAGCTACGCCAAGGCGTTCATGGCCGAGCTGCCGGTGGACGACGAGGCCCTCGCCGTCGAGGAGATCCTCGCCGTCGGGCCGGGCGGCAACCACCTGGCCCGGCCCTACACGAGGAAGCACTTCCGCGAGATCTGGCAGTCCGACCTTTTCGACCACGGCGTCTTCGACCGCTGGCAGGCCGAGGGCTCGAAGACCCTCCTCGACAGGGCACGGGAGCGCGCGGCGGCGCTGCTCGCCGAGCCGCGCGAGTTCGAGCTCGACGCGGACGTCGCCGCGGGTCTGGCCGTGCTGGTCGCGAAAGCGGGGGAGGAGCGGGAGGCGCACGCTTCGTAGGCGGGCGCCGACGGCGCGCGCCGGACTCGGTGACGTCTGCGCTCGCGGTGCGGACACCGCGGCGTCGGTCAGCCGGAGGCGCCCGCGTCCCGCATCGGCAGTACCACCTTGGTGGTCAACGTGCTCGACCAGCCGGTCGATACCGCGGGGTACAGGGTGTCGAACTCGAGCTCCTCGCCGAGTCGTACCGGCGGTCGCGCGTCGGTGACGTCGAGGACGAGATGGTCGGAGCTGGAGCCGACGACCTCGAGGCCGGGGCGCGACGGTCTGAGGCTCGCGGTGTCGAGGTCGATCTCGCCGAGGGCGAGGATCGCCCGCCTCCGCACACCGCGGTCCGGCCACTCGCGCACGCGCATGAAGGCGTCGCGACCGACGGCGCCGTCGGGGGCCGAGGGTTTCTCCTTGACCTCGATGACCTCGGCGTAGACCTTGAAAACGTCCTGGTGGGGGACGCCGAGGTCGGCCCAGGTGGAGAAGTCGGTGCCCGTCAGGATCGCTTCGCCGACGCGGACCTGGTCGAAGCGCGCCGGCACCTGCCCGGCCTTGATGAGGTGGAGGTTGCCGGTGTGGCCGCCGGAGACGATCTCGAGACGGCGGCCGAGGGCGGCCTCGACCATCTCGACTGTCTCGACGAATTCCTGCTGGTGACGCGGCGTCGGCAGCACGCCGCAGAGGCAGTTGAGGGTGGTGGCGAGCCCGGCAAGCTCCAGGCCCGGGAGGCCGTCGAGCTCGCGCGCGACGGCGACCGCGTCGGCGGGCATGACGCCCTCCCGGCGGTCGCCGGTCTCGACCATGAGCAGAACGCGGTGGAGGAGGCCCTGCCGCGCGGCCGCGACCGCCAGAGCGCGTGCGGTCTCGACCTCGGAGACGAGGCTCCACTCGACCAGGACCACGACCTCGTCGACTTCGCTCAAGGCGGGCAGGCGGAGCAGCATGACAGGCGCCTCGATGCCGCCGGCACGCAGGCGGCGGATGTCGTCGAGGCGCGCATCCGCCAGCATCGTGCAGCCGCCGGCCAGCATCGCGCGGCCCACCTCAGGCTCGCCGCAGACGCACTTGGTGACCCCGACTACGGCGATGCCGTAGGGCGCGCAGAGCGCGACGACGGCCGCCGCGTTGCGGCGGACCTTCTCGCAGTCGCAGACGATCCTCATGCTGCGGCCCCCTCTCGGCTCGCGGTCGCGGAGACAGTGAGCTGGCCCGCACCTGCCGTCCGCCGGCTCTCCGTGCCACGTGCGCTCACTGTACCGGCGCCCCGCGCGTCGCGCGAGCGGCGCGGGCGAGGGGGGCGCGCGGTCCTCGCGCGCGGCAGGTGTACCGGCCGACGGGCCGGTGCTAGAGTAGCCGCGTGCATGCGGACTCCGTCAGCACGATCAACCGCGCCTGCGGCCTGTAACCTTCGCTCGGCCGCGCCCTGAGGGGGCAGGCCACGCCTGACCTCCTCCTGCCCCACCCCTGTCGTCGGTCAACGAGCGAGGTCGCCGTCCATGTCGTCGAGGATCAACCCCATCATCCCGCGTCTCCGCTGGGACGTCCTCTCGTCGAGCGAGCTCGAGCGCATCCACGAAGCGACGCTCGAGGTTCTCGAGGAGACCGGCGTCCGCTTCCCCAGTACGCGCGCCCTCGATGTGCTGGAGAAGGGCGGCTGCGCGGTCGACCGCGCCACGCAGGTCGTGAAGGTGCCCCGTGCCGTCGTCGCCGAGGCGGTGGCGCAGGTGCCCTCCCGGTACCTCCTCGCGGGGCGCGACCCCGAGTGCGACATGACCATCGACCGCGCTCACTGCTACCTCTCCAACGACGGCAGCGGTGTCTTCGTCCACGACCACCGCACCGGGGAGAAGCGACCCTCGACGAAGGCCGACGCGGCCACTTCGGCGCGCTTCGTCGACGCCCTCCCCAACGTAAGCTATTACTGGGGTCCGGTCGTCACCTCGCAGGATGTACCGCCGGCGACCAAGGCGCTGCACGACGCCGAGGCGGTCCTCACCAACACGAGCAAGCACTTCCAGACGGTGACGACCGTGGGCGAGAAGCCGGCGCGCTACCTCGTCGAGATGGCGGCGGCGATCGCCGGCGGCAGCGACGAGCTGCGCCGCCGGCCGATCCTCAGCTTCATGCAGTGCGCCGTCGACCCGCTGGCCCACGACGGCCCTAACCTCGAGGCCAACCTGGTCGCCGCCGAGCACGGTCTCGCCAGCGGCTTCATGCCGATGCCGCTGGCCGCGGGGACAGGGCCGGCGACGCTCGCCGGCACCCTAGTCGTGCAGAACGCTGAGGCGCTCTCCGGCGTGGTCCTGCTCGAGCTCGCCTCCCCCGGAGTCCCGGCCTTCTTCGCCGGCGCCCCGAGCGTCATCGACCTCAAGACGGGCGGCTATACGGGCGGCAGCCCCGAGGACTACCTCCTGGCCGCCGCCTCCACGCAGCTCGCTCATTTCTACGGCGTGCCGATGGCGATGGGGACGATGGCGACCGGCGCCAAGGAGCCCGACTGGCAGGCGGCGGTCGACGACTCACTGTCGACCTTTGCCAGCGTCATGACCTGCGCCGACATGATGAACGGCTGTGGCCTGCTGAACGGCTCGAAGGTCCTCTCCTACCCGCACATGGTGATGGAGAGCGAGATCTACGGCATCGTGCAGAAGGTCGCCGGCGGGGTCGTCGTCGACGACGAGACCCTGGCCCTCGAGGCGATCGAGCGCATCGGGCCCAACGGCACCTACCTGGCCGAGAAGCACACCCGTCGCCACATGGAGGAGATCTGGCGCCCGACGGTCTGGGACCGTACGCCCTACGACGTGTGGCTGCAGGGTGGCAAGCAGGGCGCTCTCGAGAGGGCGACCGAGATCGCCGACGAGATCCTCGACACCTACGACCCCGCTCCGCTGCCCGAAGACGTCCACGCCGAGCTGCGCGCGATCGTGGCGCGCGCCGACGCCGAGCTCGCGGAGGGCCGGTGAGCGGCGCCCGGCTCATGGTCTGGGACGACGACGCCTGCTGGCGCGTCCACGACGCGACGCTCGCCGTCCTCGAGGAGACCGGGGTCGAGGTGCGCGAGGCGCGCGCCCGCGAGTTGCTGGCGGGGGCGGGCGCGCGCCTCGACGGCACGCGCGCCCGCATCCCGACGGCGCTGGTCGACCGCGCCCTGCACACGGTGCCGCGCCGCTTCGCCCTGAAGTCGCGGCCCGAGGTCGCGGGGAGTGGGCACTCGCGGCGTGGCGAGCCGGCTCCGCTCGAGATCGCCGACGGCTTCAGCCACTTCGGCACCGGCTCCGACTGCGTCTACGTCTGCGACCCCGACTCCGGAGAGCGCCGGCGAGCCACGACCGCCGATGTCGAGGGCATGGCGGCGCTCTGCGAGGAGCTCCCCGACATCGACTTCGTCATGTCGATGGGGCTGCCGGCCGACGCCGCCGCGGCGACGGGCGACCTCGCGCAGTTCGCGGCGATGCTCGCCGGCACGCGCAAGCCGTTGCTCACGACGGCCCACGACGGAGGCTCGCTGCGTCGCATGCTGGCGATGGCCGAGCTCGCCGGCGAGGGGCGCAGCTTCGGCTGCTACGCCATGCCGAACCCGCCGCTCGTGCACTCGGCTGAGGCCCTCGACAAGGTCCTCGCCTGCGCGGAGCTCGGTGTCCCGCTCGTCTACGCGCCGGCCCCGGCGGCCGGCACCACGGCGCCCGCCTCTCTGGCCGCGGTCGTGGTCGTCGGCAACGCCGAGACCCTGAGCGGCCTCGTTCTCCACCAGCTCGCCGCGCCGGGGGCGCCCTTCGTCTACGGTGTGGGCTGCGGCGCCTTCGACATGCGCACCGCGGTCGACGTGTACGGGGCGCCCGAGCATTTCCTCGGTAACGCCGCCGCCACCGATCTCGCGCGACTCTACGGCCTGCCCAGCTTCGCCTACGCGGCGGTCGCCGACGCCAAGCTCTTCGACGAACAGTGGGCTGCCGAGGCGGCGATCACGACCGTCCTCGGGGCACTGTCACGGGCCACGCTGTTGCACGACGTCGGGTACCTCGAGTCGGGTCTCCAGAGCTCGTACGAGACCATCGTCCTCGGCGACGAACTGGTGGGCTACGCCCGTGCCCTTCTGGCCGAGGTGGCGGTCGACGCCGAGGCGCTGGCCCTCGACGAGATCGCCGCGGTCGGCCCCGGCGGCAGTCACCTGGGCCGGCCCTACACGCGCGACCACCACCGCGACTTCTGGCGCCCCGACCTCTTCGACCGGTCCGCCTACGAGCGCTGGCAGTCCTCCGGGGCCACGACCCTGAAGGAACGCGTGTTCCGGCGTACCGAGGAGCTCCGCGCGGCGCCGCGCTCGTACGGGCTCGAGGACTCGGTGCGAAGGCGCATCACCGATCTGGCGACGGCGAGCGGAGGTGAGGCATGAGCCCGAAGCCCGAGACCACGACGACGCCGGCGCGGCTCGACCTGCGCGTGCTCGGCGATGACGAGCTTGCCGCCCTGCACGAACGGGCTCTCCGGCTGCTGGCGGACGACGGCGTCCTGGTCACCGGAGAGGTGACGGCGCGGGCGTTCGTCGCCGCCGGCGCGCGCGTCGCCGACGGGCGCGGCCGGATCGCGCCGCGGCTCGTCCACGCGGCCCTCGACGTGGCGCCGCCACGCTTCAGCCTCGGCGCCCGTCTCGAGGGCCGCGACGTCGAGCTCGCCTCCGGCGCCGCGTGGCTCGCGACCGGGGGTCCGGCCGCGCTCACGCTGGCGGCGGGCGCGGCGGAGCCGCGCCCCGCGACCGGCGCAGACCTCGCCGCCGTCTGCCGTCTCGCCGACGCGCTGCCTGAGGTGGCGGTGCTTTACGGCCCGCCGCTGTGCCCCGCCCGAGAGACGCCGCTGGGCGCGCTGCAGGTGTGCCTCGCTGCCGCGGGCAAGCACGTGCACGTGACGACTCTGCGCACGGCCGCCGAAGCCGAGGCGGCGGCGCGCATCGCCGCCGCCGTGGCCGGTGGCTTAGATGCCGCTCGCCGCCGCTCGCCGCTCTCTCTCGGAGGATCGCTCGAGAACGCCCTCGCCTTCGCCGCACACGGCCTGCCGGTGACGGCTACGGCCGAGCTCGCGCCCGGCGCCAAATGGGGGGATCCCGGCTTGAGCGAGACCGTCGTCCGCCGCCACGCCGGGATCCTTGCCGCCTGCGTCGCCGTGCAGGCGGTCGCGCCCGGGGCGCCGTTCATGTACGCGACCGCGGATGCTGCGGTCCCACAGACGTCCGCCGCGCTGATCGCCGCCGCCCAGCTCGCCGCCCGCGCCGGCCTGCCGACGCTGGCGCCGGCCATGCTCACGCGCTCGCCGGCCCCCGACTGGCAGGCCTGCAGCGAGAACGCCTTCTCGTCGATGAGCGCGGTGCTCGCCGGCGCCGACATCGTCTCCGGTGCCGGCACACTCGCCGGGGGCACCGTCTGCTCGGCGGTCGCGCTGGCCCTCGACAGCGAGATCCACTCGTGGAACGCCGCCATAGCCGCCGGCATCCCCGTCGACGAGGAGACGCTCGCCGCCGAGGCGATCCACGCGGTCGGGATCGGCGGCAACTACCTGAGCCAGCGCCACACCCGGCGCCACATGAAGGACGTCTGGCGCCCCAGACTGCTCGACCGCAGCTCCTGGGACGCCTGGGTCGCCGGCGGCTGCAAGGGCGCGCCCGAGGCCGCCGCCGAGCTCGTGAGGACGACGCTCGACGGCCACACGGTCGCGCCTCTCGAGGCCGCCGTCGCCGACCGCATCAACGAGATCATCGCCACCGTTCAGTGAGGGGAAGGAGCACTCCGTGACCGATACGAGGCACTACCGTGACATACCGCTCTTCAGGGACGTCACCGACGAGCAGTGGAACGACTGGCACTGGCAGGTGCGCCACCGTCTCTCGACGGTCGAGGACTTTGAGCAGGTCCTCAACCTCACCGAGCAGCAGCGGGCGGATCTGCAGACCTGCATGGGCAAGTTCCGCGTCGCCGTGACTCCTTACTATGCCTCGCTCATGGATCAGGACGACCCGACCTGCCCGGTGCGCCTGCAGGGTGTCCCGAGATCCAACGAACTGATCGTCAGCGCGGCCGACATGAAGGACGCGCTGACAGAGACGGTCGATGCTCCGACCACCTTGCTCACGCACCGGTATCCCGACCGGGTGCTGTTCATCACCACGGAGATGTGCTCGATGTACTGCCGGCACTGCACGCGGCGGCGCATCGTCGGCGAGAGCGAGAGCCCGGTGTCGGAGCAGGACTACGAGAACGCCTTCACCTATATCCGCCGCAATCCGGACGTGCGTGACGTGCTGCTGAGCGGCGGAGATCCGCTGACGCTCAGCGATCAGCGGCTCGAGTGGCTCCTGCAGAAGGTCACCGAGATCCCACACGTCGAGATCGTGCGTATCGGCTCGCGTATGCCCGTGGTCTGCCCGCAGCGCATCACCCCGGAGTTGTGCCAGATGCTCAGCAAGTACCACCCGCTGTACTTGAACACCCACTTCAACCACCCCAAGGAGATCACCCCGGAGTCGACGCGCGCCTGCGCGATGCTCGCCGACGCCGGCATCCCGCTGGGGAACCAGTCTGTCCTCATGAGGGGGATCAACGACTGCGCCAAGGTCATGAAACGCCTCGTGCTCGGCTTGGTGAAGATCCGCGTCAAGCCTTACTACTACTACCAGTGCGATCTCGCGGAGGGCATCGGTCACTTCCGTACTTCAGTGGCCAAGGGGATCGAGATCTACGAGAGCCTGAGGGGTCACACGACCGGCTTCGCCGTGCCCACCTTCATCATCGACGCGCCCGGCGGCGGCGGTAAGACGCCCGTCTTTCCCAACTACGTGATCTCCCAGTCGCAGCATCAGACCGTCCTGCGCAACTACGAGGGCATCATCACCAAGTACACGGAGCCCGACGATTATGTCTTCGAGTGCCACTGTGAGGACTGCGAGGCCGAGCGGGAACGCCTCGGCGTGGCGAAGTTGTTCGACGTGCCCGGTCCGACGCTCGAGGACGTGTGGGGGACGCGCTGGAAGAAGGTCGAGGACCGCAAGGCGTTGATGGCGGACATCCACACCGAGCCGTTCCGGGTCGCGCACTGAGTGACCGTCACGGGCCGACCGGCGACAGAGACTGACGCGCGATGCGACGCATGCGCGCGGGACGACGAACGGCGACAGACAGGAGGCTGGCGTGGCGAAGGTCTTCATCGAGCCCGTCGGGGTGACACTTGAGATCGGCGAGGAGCAGGACCTGCTGACTGCGC
Source organism: Thermoleophilia bacterium (assembly GCA_016933475.1). Lineage (GTDB taxonomy): Bacteria > Actinomycetota > Thermoleophilia > UBA2241 > UBA2241 > UBA2241. The sequence continues at coordinate 35,567 of JAFGAW010000279.1, read as the reverse complement.
TGCTCGCGGCCGGCATCGCGATCCCCAGTGACTGCGCCGGCCGCGGCACCTGCGGCAAGTGTCTCGTCCGCCTGGGTTCGGGCGAGCTCAGCGAGGTCACCGAGGTCGAGTCCAAACGCCTTCCGGCGAACCTTCGCGAAGACGGGTGGCGTCTCGCCTGTCAGGCGCGTCCAGTGTCGGCGCGCGTCAGCATCGAGGTGCGACAGGCCGGTGGGCGGCGGCGGATCCTCACGGCTTCCAAGCTGCACCACGGCCGGGCGAAGACGGCCGTGGTGCGCCGACTGATGGAGCTGCCGCCGGCCACGCTCGAGGACAAGCGCGCCGACCAGGAGCGCCTGCTCGCGGTCTGCGTCGCCTGCGGCGACGGCCGACAGGCGGCCCTCGGCGCGACCCGCGAGCTGCCCGACCTCCTGCGGCGACACGGCTGGCGAGCGATGGTCACCTCGTACGACGGGCGCGTCATCGACGCCGAGCCGCCCGAGGTGCAGGCGGTCGCCTACGGCGCCGCCGTCGACATCGGCACCTCCAAGGTCATCGCCTACCTCTTCGACCTCGAGGCCGGCCGCCTGGTCGACCAGGAGGCGACCGAGAACCCGCAGATGCGTTACGGCGAGGACGTGATCTCGCGCATCGCCCGCGCTGTCGATGCGGACGGCGCGCGCGAGCTCGCGACGGCCGTGCGCGACGGCATCAACCAGGTCCTCGGGGAGCTCTGTGAGCGCAACGGCGTCGATCCCCGGCACATCTACGACATGACGGTGGTCGGCAACACGGCGATGCACCATCTCGCCTTGGGTCTCTCACCCGTCGGGCTCGGCTCGGCGCCGTTCGCGCCCGCCGTGGCCGACCCGCTCACGCTGCGCGCGGCCGAGCTCGGGCTGGCGATGAACCCCGAGGGCGGCGTGCACTTCCCGCCGCCGATCGCCGGCTTCGTCGGCTCCGACGCGCTGGCCGTGGTCGCGGCGACGCGCCTGGCCTCCAAGCGCCGGCCCTGCCTGGCCGTCGACATCGGCACCAACACCGAGATCGCCGTAGCGCTCGACGGCCGCGTCACGGCGACGAGCTGCGCCTCGGGGCCGGCTTTCGAGGGCTACCAGATCACCCACGGTATGAAGGCCGTCGCCGGGGCCATCGAGCGCGTGCGCATCGACGACGCCGGCCTGCCCGTCGAGGTCGCGACCATCGGCAACCAGCCCGCGCTGGGTCTGTGTGGCTCGGGCGTGGTCGACCTGCTCGCCGGGCTCGTCGCCAGCGGAGTGGTCGACCATACCGGCCGGATGCAGCCCCATGAGCTGGTCCGCAGGGGCGAGAACGGTCTCGAGTACCTGCTGACCGAGGGCGCCATCGGGCCGATCGTCTTCACCCAGCACGATGTGCGCGCCCTGCAGCTCGCGAAGGGCGCCATCGCCAGCGGCTGGCTCCTGCTGCTCGAGAAGCTCGCACTGGAGCCGGGCGACCTGCACCGTGTGTACGTTGCGGGAGCCTTCGGCAACTATCTCGACGTCGGCGCGGCCCTGCGCCTCGACCTTCTGCCCCCGGTGTCGCGCGACCGGGTGGCCTTTGTCGGCAACGCTGCCGGCGTCGGCGCGCAAATGGCCCTGATCGACGTGGGCGCGCGCCGGCGTATGGCCGCCCTGCGTGCACGTATCGAATTTCTCGACCTGGCGACCGACGCGCGCTTCAACGAGGTCTTCACGCGGCGGTTGCAGTTTGCCCCTCGGGCCTGAGAGCGCGACGGCGCAGGGCCTGCAGGGGGCGGCACCGCTCGATCACGAAGCGGCCGGGGCGCCCGCTTACGGGCGCCCCGGCCGCCTGCGCGGCTACATCGAGACGGGCGGCGCCGCGGTCGTCAACGGCTCCATCGGTACGATGGTCAGTTCTGCGACGATGCCGGCGAGCATGCTTCTGGTCGTGCGCATGGCGTTCGCCACTCTGGCCCTCGGCGGCGTGGTGCTGCCCCGCCGTCTGCTTGGCACGCTGCGCGCGCCCGGCGTCCCCGTCCGCGTGCTCGGCATCAGCGCCACCCTCGCCGTCAACCTGCTGCTCTATTTCTTCGCCATCAGGGAGGCCGGGGTCTCGGTGGCGATCTTCCTCTCGTATCTGGCTCCGGTCTACCTCGCGGTCGTCGCCCCGCTCATCTTCCACGAGCGGACCGAGCCGGCGGTGTACGTGGCCCTCCTCGTGAGTCTCGGCGGGATGGCTCTCATCCTCGTGCCCGGGCTCGCCGAGGCTCGCCTCTCGGTGCTCGGCCTGCTCTATGCCTGGGGCGCTGGGGTCTTGTACGCCGTCTATCTCCTGCTCGGCAAGTCGCTGCAGCGGCGACACGTCCCCAGCACGGCGGTCGTCTTCGTGCAGAGCGCCTTCACCACGCTGGCGGTCCTGCCGCTCGGGCTGTATGAGGTGGTCGGGCGCTACACGCCGACGGCGACCGACCTCGTGATCGGGCTGCTGCTCGGCCTCGTCGCGACCGCGTTCTCCTTCAGCCTGTTCATGGACGGGCTCCGGTACATCAAAGTGCAGCACGCCCCGATCATGGGCTACCTGGAGCCGGTCACGGCGCCCGTCTACGCCTTCGTCTTCCTCGGCGAGCGCCCCTCGTCGTGGACGATCGCCGGTGGTGCGCTCATCGTGCTCGCCGGCCTCATGGTCGTCGCCTTCGGCGGCGAGACCCAGCCGGAACTCCAGGGATGACGGTCGCGGCTCAGGGTGGACGACGGACGCCCGTCATGCTCGAGGGCTACGCCCTGCTGGCCGTCACCTACCTCGTCTGGGGATCGATCGGGGCGCTGGTGCGGTACGCCGACGCCCCCGAGAGCGTCCTCATCGTCGTGCGCATGGCGATCGCGGTGGCGGTGCTCGGCGCACTGTTCGCGCGGCGCGCGACGTTCACCGAGCTCCGTGCGTGCGCGGTGCGAGGCCGGCTTCTCCTGATGGGGGTCATCAGTCCGACCTGCCTGCTGCTCTTCTTCGTCACTCTGCGGCTCACAGATGTGGCGATCGGCATGTTCCTGCTCTTCATGGCCCCGGTGTACGTCGCCCTCCTGGCGCCGCGCATCATGGGGCAGCGGCCCGACCGCATCGTGGCGCCGGCCCTCGTCGTCGCACTGGCCGGCATGGTCGCGATCCTGTTGCCGGCCTTCGTCGGCGCCGGTGACGTGTCGCTTGCCGGGCTCGCCTGCGGAGTCGCCACCGGGCTCCTCTTCGCCGCTTACCAGCTGATCGTGAAGTCGGTCTCGCGCCAGGTGCGCAGCTCGACCATCGTGCTGGTCGAGTTGACGTGCGTCATCGTCTTCCTGCTGCCGCTGGCGCTCTGGCAGGCGGCGGGCATGGACCAGGGTCTCACGCAACGCGACTGGGTCTCGGCGGTAGCGATGGGCCTCTTCGCCACCGCGCTCGCCTACATGCTCTACATCGAGGGCGTGCGCCGCGTGCGGGTCGAGCACGCCTCGATCCTCGGCTACCTGGAGCCTGTGAGCGCGCCGCTCTACGCGCTCGTGCTACTCGGCGAGACGCCGGCCGTGACCACGCTCGGCGGCGGCGCGCTCATCGTGGCGGCCGGTCTGCTCATCGTGCGCTACGGGGCCGCCGATGTGGCACCCGAACCCGGGAGGCCGCCGCTCGAGGTGGCCGCAGGGCCCGAGGCGGGCACAGGGGGCGCGGCGGGCACCGGGACGGGGGCGGCTGCGCCCCTCACCGGGGATGCCAAGGCGCCGCCGATTCGATAGGCTGGGGCCGGTAGCGCGCCCGCCCTCGGCGGGCGCGCGGCGCGCCGGCCGCGCTCCCGCGCGGCGCGCGGGCAGGGCGGCCCGCGGCCGGCCGAGGAGGTACACCATGCGGCGCAGCTTCCCATCCGTCTGCGTCCTCCGGGCCCCGCGCAGCGGGTCCCCCGCTCCGCGCTACCCTGACCCTCTCCGCGCCCGCGGTCGAAAGGAGCCCAGATGAAGAAGCCCGTCGAGAGCGCCCCCAAGCTCGAGCTCGCGAAGTCGATGAGCATGCTCGAGGACGCCTACCGTCTCACGCCCGGCGGCGTCGGCGGCATCCGGCGACCGTACAACTTCGTGGTCGGCGAGTACCCGGTGTTCATCACGCACGGCAAGGGTGGGCACATCTTCGACGTCGACGGCAACGAGTACATCGACATGCTCTGCGCCTACGGGCCGATCATCCTCGGCTACGTCGAGCCCGAGATCAACGAGGCGGTCAAGGCACGCATGGACCAGGGCTTCTGTTTCAGCCTGGTGCAGCCCGTTCAGAACGAGCTCGAGGAGCGCCTCGTCGAGGTCCTCCCCTGCGGCGAGCAGACGATGATCGTCAAGACGGGCTCCGACGCGACCAACGCCGCCGTGCGCGCCGCCCGCGCCTACACCGGCCGCGACAAGATCGCGCGCTGCGGCTACCACGGCTGGGGTGACTGGTGTGTCGAGGTCAAGGGCGGCATCCCGCAGGCCGTCCAGGACCTCACCAAAGAGTTCGTGTACGGCGATATCGCCGACCTCGAGCGGGTCTTCGCCGAGAACCCGGGGGAGATCGCGACCGTCATCATCACCCCGGTCGGGCACCCGATGGCGCTGCCGATCATCCCGCCGCCCGAGGGCTACCTCGAGAAGGTCAAGGACGTCGCCCACAAGAACGGCGCCGTCCTCATCTTCGACGAGATCCGCACCGGCTTCCGCGTCGCCATGGGCGGCGCCCAGCAGCGCTACGGCGTCACGCCGGACCTGACGACCGTGGGCAAGGCGATGGCCAACGGCTACCCGATCGCCGCCGTGGTCGGCAAGCGCGAGGTCCTCTCGATGTACGAGAAGGTCGCCTTCCTCAGCTCGACGTTCTTCCCCAACAGCCTCGAGATGGTCGCCGCCATGAAGTGCATGGACATCCTCGAGCGCGAGGACGTGCAGAACGTGATCTGGGAGCGCGGCACGCGCTTCCTCGAGCGCCTCGGCGAGATCGTCGACGCCTCCGGCGTGCCGGTCACCAAGAGCGGCATCCCGCCCATGCCGTTCCTCACCTTCGACAAGGTCGACGACCACTACAAGGAGCGGCGCACCGAGTTCTACACGCAGTGCATCCGTCGCGGCCTCTTCGTGCAGCCGTACCACCATTGGTACATCGCCTACCGGCACACCGAGGAGGATCTGGCGCGGGCGCTCGAGGTGGTCGAGGAGAGCCTCGCTTACGTGGCGCAGGAGTATCCTTACGGCGCGTGACCCCGGGTGACGGGGCGGGCCGGCACAGCCGGCCCGCCCCGTCACCGCCGGCCCGCCGCAGTCCGACTGAGCAGGGGGGGGATGACGATGGACAAGCTGATCATCACCGTCGCCGGCGTCGGCGCCGAGACGACGAGGGAGGCGCAGCCGAACCTGCCCATATCGGCACAGGAGATCGGCGAGGATGCGGCCCGCTGTCGCGAAGCCGGCGCCGCCATCTACCACCTGCACGTGCGCCGGCCCGACGGCAGCCCGACCCAGGACAAGGACGTCTTCGCCGCCGCCCTCACCGAGATCCGCACGCGCACCGACATCATCGTCCAGACGTCCACCGGCGGCGCCATGGGCATGACCGCCGACGAACGCCTGCAGCCGCTCGAGCTCGATCCCGAGATGGCCTCGCTCACGACCGGTACGGCGAACTTCGGCGACGAGGTCTTCTTCAACGACACGGCCTTGATGCGCGAGTTCTACACGCGCATGCAGGCCAAGGGCGTGCGCCCCGAGTTCGAGATCTTCGAGGCCGGCCAGATCGAGAACGCGCTGCGCTTGGTGAAGCAGTTCGGCCCGGCGGGCCCGCTCATGCATTGGGACTTCGTGCTCGGCGTGCCGGGCTCGATGACCGGCGAGCCGCGCAACCTCGCCTTCCTCGTCGACCGCATCCCCGCGGAGACCTCGACCTGGACGGCGACCGGCATCGGCCGCTGGCACATGCCGGTGACGATGACGGCGCTCGCGCTGGGCGGCAACGTGCGCCTCGGGCTCGAGGACAACATCTTCTACCACAAGGGTGTGCTCGCCGAGGGCAACGCCCAGCTCGTGGCGCGCGTCGCGCGCCTCGCCGCCGAGTGGGGCCGAGAGTGCGCGACTCCGGACGAGGCGCGCCGAATCCTCAAGCTCGCCCCGTACGACGGGGATTGACGCGTCGGCGGGGTGCGGCGGCGACCGGAGCGCCGCCCCCCCGCTCCCCTGACAGCGGCCGCCGACTGCCCCGCCCACTCGCCGCTCGCGTGTCCACGCCGGGCGTACCTGCGCGCCGACACACACATCAGGCCTCGGCCACGTTAAGCTGCACCACCCAGCCGTCGACAATATGACGTGAGAGAACCAGTCACCGTCCCCGCCTCCCCTGCGGGTAAACTAGACGGGGTGGGGTCGCGGGCGGCGGCACGGGGAGAGAGGGTACGACGTGTTCGGTGCGAAGAGCCGCAAGTCCGAGCGTGGCGAGCTCGAACTGCTGCGCAGCCTCATCAAGCTCGCCAACGATCTGCAGAGCAGCCTCGAGCTGCACGAGGTCGTGCGCGTCATCGTCACCGCCGTCTCCGAGACCTTCGGCTTCCGCGAGGCGACCCTCTACCTGCGCGAGCCGGGGTCCGATGAGTTCCGCGCCTTGGGGACGGTGAGCGAGCGGCCCGACTACGACGAGCTCGTCTTCTCGCGGCCGGTCCCGCAGCGCATCTGGGACGAGCTCCTGCTCGAGAAGTTCCAGATGGGCTCGTCCTTCTACGTCGATCACCGGCGCCACGACTGGACTCCCGAGCAGCTCCACTACCTCCCGTCCCTCGACCTCGGCGAGCGCCAGGACGACGAGTTCCACCCCGAGGATGCACTGTTCCTGCCACTGTTCGACAAACACCATTGCCTGCTCGGGGTGCTCGACCTGTACGACCCCGTCGACCGCGCCCAGCCCTCGCTCGAGCTGGTCAAGTCGCTCGACGTGTTCGCGGCTCACGCGGCGATGGCGATCGAGAACGCCCGCCAGTGGGAAGAGCTCGAGAAGACGAGCGCCGAGCTCGCCCGCCAGCTCGCCCTGTGGCACGACCTCCACGATCTCAGCACGGTCCTGCTCTCCACCCTCGACCAGGAGAGCGTCCTGCCGCAGCTCACGACCATGCTCAAAGGCATCGTCGACTTCGACACCATGGACATCCGGCTGGTCGACGAGGCCCGCAACGAACTGGTCCCGATCTACGCGCGCGACGAGAACGCCGAGGTGATGCTCGATTTCAGGAGCCCGCTTGACGTAGGCGTCACCGGGTGGGTCGTGAGCCACAACGAGGCCCAGCTCGTCAACGACATGACCAAAGACCCGCGCGGCGTCGTCGTCCCCGGCACGGAGATGGAGCCGCAGGCGTCGATCGTCGTGCCGCTCAACGTGCGCGGCAAGGTCACCGGGGTCCTCACCGTCGACCGGCTCTTCGGTCGGGTCTTCGAAGAGCACGAGCTCGAGACGGTGAGGCTGTTCGCCAACTTCGCCGCAATCGCCATCCAGAACGCCCTGAGCTACGAGGAGATGGAGCGGCAGGCGATCAGCGACGGGCTGACCGGGCTGCACAACTACCGCCACTTCCAGGACGAGCTCCGCGCCGCCGTCAGCCGGGCCGAGCGCTACGGCGAGACCTTCTGCCTGCTGATGATGGACCTCGACCACTTCAAGGCCGTGAACGACACGATCGGGCACCAGAAGGGTGACGACGTGCTGCGTGAGGTGGCCGCGGCGCTCAAGCGCTGCTCGCGCGAGTCTGACTACCTTGCCCGCTACGGGGGCGAGGAGTTCGTCATGATCCTGCCGAAGACGAGCCTCTCCGAGGCCCAGGTCGTGGCCGAGCGTGTGCGCGCCGAGGTCGCCGCCGTCGGCGTCGGCGGGCGCGACCTCCGCGTCACCGTATCGGTCGGCGTGGCGTCGTTCCCGGAGTCGGCCCGCGACACCGACGGAGTGCTCGGCGCGGCCGACGCGGCCCTGCTGCGTGCCAAGGCCCGCGGGCGCAACCGCGTCTGCCTGTTCAGCGAGGACAAGACGGCGGCCGTCTCGGCTCTCGACGGCGACCTCGTGGCGCTCGGGCGTCGCTTCGCCGACCGCCTCGGGCTCTCCGACGAGGAGGCGGCGGGGCTCATCACCGCTCTGGCCGTCTACGAATCGGGCGGGCGGGTGAGTGACGAGGTCCAGACGATCCTCGGCGAGACCGTGGCCGAGCCCGGGCCGGCGGCCGACGAGGTCCGCCAGAACGCCTTCGACGCGCTCCTGTACGGCAGCGAGCGCTGGGACGGTGGAGGCTACCCCGAGGGTCGCCGGGGTGTCGCGATCCCGCGGGTGGCGCGCGCGTTCGCGGTCTGTCGCGGGTTCCACGAGGGCAACGGGACCGGCCTCGACCGCCTGCGGGGCGAGGCCTCACGCGAGTACGACCCGCGCATGGTGCAGCGCTTCACCAGCATGGTGCGCACCGCGGAGGTCGACTCGCAGTAGCGCCCCGCGGCTGCCGCGGGCTGTATCGCCGCAGGCCGCTGCGCCGCCGTCCGATCCACCGCCGCGGCCCGGTTCTCTGCGGCCCGCGAGCCCTCACCGATGACCCCAAGGCTTGAGATCAGCCGGAGTCTGGCATAATGGGGAGGTGGCGACCGTACACGACTTCCCCCCGCGGGGCCGGCCCAAGAAGAGCGCCACGAGTGCGCGCGATCGCCGCAGACGCCTGGTCCTCGGTGCCGTCGTCGCAGTCCTCGTGGTCGGCGTCTTCCTCCTGAGCCGCCTCGTCGGCCTCTACATCGACTGGCTCTGGTTCGACGAGGTCGGGCAGCGGGCGGTCTTCTGGACGGCGATCTCGTGGCGTGTCGTGGTCGCGCTCGTCGTGGGCGTCTTCTTCTTCGCCATCGTCTACCTCAACATCGAAATCGCCCGCCGGCTCGCTCCCGACTACCCACGGGTCAGCGAGGAGGGCGACCTGCTCGAGCCCGGCGACGAACGGCTCAAGAAGCTCGTTCGCCGGGCGGGGCCTGCGGTCGCCCTCGTCGTCGGCGCGGTGGTCGGGTACTCCGTGTCCGCCGACTGGCTGGTCTACGCTCTGGCGTGGCGCGCCGACGAGTGGGGCGCGACAGACCCCCAGTTCGGCCGTGACGTCGCCTTCTACGTCTTCAGCCTGCCTGCGCTGCAGGCGGCTCTCACCTTGCTGATCGGCGCCGTCGTGGCCGCCATCATCGCCGCCGGCATCGTCCACCTGGTGCTGGGCGGCATCGAGTACACCGTCGACGCGGGCAGGGCGCGGCCGGCCGACGGCCCAGTCGCTGCGCCCCAGCGCCCGAACGTCGACATCAAGCTCGGCGGGCGCGCGGTCGCCCACCTGTCGGCCCTCTTCGCCGCCGTCTTCGCCCTCGTCGGCGTCGGCCAGCTCTTCAAGGCCTGGGATCTGCTCGTCAGCCCGGGCGGCGTCGTCTTCGGTGCGACCTGGACCGACGTCAACGTGCGGCTGCCCGTGGCGCGCATCACCCTCGTGCTGGCCCTCGCCCTCGCGGTGCTGCTCGTCGTCAACGTCTGGCGCCGGCGTCAGTTGTGGCCGGTCATCGCCCTGGCCGTGTGGGTCGTCGCCCTCGTCGTGCTTCGTGGCGCCGTGCCGGCGATCGTGCAGCAGTTGGTCGTCAACCCCAACGAGCTCGCCCGGGAGCGGCCCTACATCACGCGTAACCTCGAGGCCACTCGCGCGGCCTTCAACCTCGACATCATCGAGCAGAAGGACTTCCCTGCGGCGCGCCGTCTCGACTCCCAGGACCTGGCCGACGACCCCGGCACCCTGCGCAACATCCGCCTCTGGGACCCGGAGACCCTGCGGCGCAGCTACACACAACTCCAGCAGCTGCGCCCCTACTACGCGTTCCTCAACGTCGACATCGATCGCTACACCATCGACGGCGTCTACCGCCAGACGATGCTGGCCGCGCGTGAACTGAACCTCGAGGGCCTGCCGCCACAGGCGCGCACCTGGGTCAACGAGCACATCACCTACACGCACGGCTTCGGTGTGGCGATGTCGGCGGTGAACCAGGTCCTTGCCGACGGCTCGCCCGACTTCCTCATCCAGGACGTCCCGGCGCGCGCCGTCGAGGGCCTCGAGATCGAGCAGCCGCGCATCTACTTCGGCGAGACGCCGGCCGACTACAAGCTCGTGCGCACGACCGAGCGCGAGTTCGACTACCCGGGGTCGGCGGGCGACGTCTTCACCGAGTACGAGGGCACCGGCGGCATCGAGATCTCGCCCTTCCTTCGGCGGCTCGCCTTCGGCTGGAACTTCGGCACCATCAAGTTCTTCACCACCTCGGCGATCCGCGACGACAGCCGCATCATCATCCGTAACGACATCATGAGCCGCGTCGAGCGCCTGGCGCCTTTCCTCACCTACGACAACGACCCTTACATGGTCATCTCCGAAGGCCGCCTCGTCTGGATCATCGATGCCTACACGACCACCGAGCGGTTCCCGTACTCGCAGCCGACCGGCCTCGCCAACTACGTGCGCAACTCGGTGAAGGTCGTGGTCGACGCCTATGACGGCTCGGTGAGGTTCCACGTCTTCGACGATGAGGATCCGGTCCTTAAGGCATATCGTGCCGTCTTCCCCGATCTCTTCGTGTCGCGGGACGAGATGTCCGCCGACCTGATGAGCCACGTGCGTTACCCCGAAGACCTCTTCAACGTCCAGGCCGAGGCTTGGACGACGTACCACGTGGAGAGCCCCGACGTGCTCTACAACAAGGGCGACCAGTGGCAGATTCCCGTGCTCGAGGAGATGGGCGGCGAGGGGCGTATGCGCGGCTACTACGTCATCATGCGCTTGCCCGACGAAGACCGCGACGAGTACCTGCAGATCATCCCGTTCAACCCGAACGAGCGGCCGAACATGGTGGCGTGGCTCGGAGCCCGCTCCGATACGCCCAATTACGGCACCTCGATCAACTACGTCTTCCCCGAGGGGATCACCCAGTTCGGGCCCAGCCAAGTCGAGGCGACGATCAACGCCGACCCGGCAATCTCGGCCCAGCGCACGCTCTGGAACCAGCAGGGCTCCAACGTGATCATGGGCAACCTGCTGGTCGTGCCCGTCGCCGACTCGATCCTCTACGTGCAGCCGCTTTACCTGGAGGCCGAGTCGACCCGGCTGCCGCAGCTCAAGCGCGTCATCGTCTTCTACCGCGCGCCGGCGGCCGAGGGCGTGCAGGCCTCCCAGTCGGTGAGCATGCAGAACACGCTGGGCGAGGCGCTCACCGACATCTTCGGCACACTGCCCGAGGAGGGCCAGGAGGCCGTGGGCGGCCCGGTCGACGGCGAGCAGCCCGACGGTGAAGCGCCCGACGGTGAAGCCCCCGGCGAGACGCCACCCGGCGCGACGGCCACCGTCACCCAGCTCATCGAGCAGGCCAACCAGCAGTACGACGCGGCGCTCGAGGCGCAGAGGGTGGGGGACTGGGCAGAGTATGGCCGTCAGCTGGACGCCCTGGAGCAGACCCTCCAGCAGCTCCAGTCCCTCCAGTAGCGCGGCCATGCTCGGTCCGCCTCGCGGCGGCAGAGATGGCCGTCAGCTGGACGCCCTGGAGCAGACCCTCCAGCAGCTCCAGTCCCTCCAGTAGCGCGGCCATCCCCGCCCATTCCCGGCCTGACGACGGCGAAAGCGTCGCCAAGCCCGGCGACACCCGGCTCTCGCGAGCCTAGGCGGGCTCACAGCCGTGTCATCACGCCTCCGCGTCAACGTCAAGCCTGCTTCCGGCGGGACCGATACAACCATCAGGCGTATCGACGCACCTCGGAGGCATGCCATGGACAGGGTTCACCGACGGCGCGAAGCGGGCTTCAGCTTCGTCGAGCTGCTCGTCACCATCATCATTGCCGGCATCGTCTTTGCGGCGATGGTGCCGGTCTTCCTGGGCACTCAGAGCGCCGTGGCGGGGGACCAGCTGCGCAACTCCGCGCTGCAGCTTGCACAGGACAAGCTCGAGAAGATCCGCGCCCTCGACTACGACCTGATCGAGCAGGCTAACCTCGACAGCGGCACCTTCATGGGTGGCCAGTTCGGGACCTCCGTGCAGTGGGCCACCGGCGGAGGGAACCAGCGTGCGTTCACGGTCGCGTATCAGGTCGACCTGCTGCCCGAGGGCTCCGCGGAAGGCACGGAGTCGCACAAGCAGGTCACCGTGACGGTGACCTGGACGGCGCCGCCGACGCCGAAGCCCGTCGTGCTCAGCACGATGGTGTCGAAGCAGTACGCCGGGCCGCAGATCGTGCGCTTCGAGATCGGACCCCCGAACATCCTCGTGGAGGACGGCAGCTCCTACAGCATCGTGTCCGGACCCGTGGTGCTCGACGCCTATCTCTTGCCCGACGATATCCTGAGCATGAACCAGGACGCCTCCGAGGAGAACCGGGGCTACGTTCTGTTCACGGTGACCAGCCTCAACGGCACCGTGGTCGCCTCCCATAAGGTCGACTCGCCGGTCAGCGCTGGCGAGCCGGGACACTACCAAGCCACCTGGGACAACTCGACCGCCGCCGATGGCGCCTACATCTTCCAGGCGGTCGCCGTAGCCGGTTTCGGCTCACGCACCCAGGGCGCCCCGGTGTCGATCGCGATGTGGTACCACAGCAACCAGCCGTCGCCACCGACGAACCTGTCCGTTCTCTCGGGTGACGGCGCCGTCTTCCTCACCTGGGTGACCCCCGCCATCGGCGACCTCTCCCACTACGAGGTGTGGCGCTCGACCGACGCGGTGAACTACGCCAAGCTGGACGACGCACCGGCCGAGAGCTACACCGACACGGCCGTGAGCAACGGCACGACCTACTATTACAGGGTCCTCACGGTCGATACCGAGGGTCTGAGCAGCGTCTTCACCGAGGCCGTTGCGGCGACCCCCGATGTCGCCGGCGACTCGGCGCCACCGAGCGTCCCGGTGCCGCTCTCGGCGGCGGCCTTGAGCAATCAGCCGACGATCCAGCTCACATGGGGTGAGTCGATAGACACCGGCAACCCCGCTGTGGGGCTTGCGGGCTACGTCGTCGAGCGCAGCCCCAACGGTGCCACGGATTGGACACAGATCGCGAGTCTGATCCTGGCGCTCGACTACGACGACACGAACGCCGGCTGGTCGAGCACGTGGTACTACCGCGTGAACGCGGTCGACCTGGTCGGCAACGCGTCGGCATGGGCCGGCCCGGCGGCGGCGAGCACTGGAGTCCAGCCCTTGCGCACGTTCACCGCGACGAACAACAGCTCCAACAACCAGGTTCGAGTCTGGGTGCAGCACGCTACGACCCTGCTCTGGTACGGGACCAGCGGCGCCTCTTCTCCGACGCTCCCAAGCGGTGTGTGGCTGAAGAGAAACAACAGCATCACCTGGAGCGATCTGCCGGCCGGGGTCTACAACGTCTACTTCTCGACCTCGAGCTCGTGGAGCGACGTGGCGATCACGAGGGCCATCGATCTCAGCAGCGGCAACGGCACGACGGCGTACCCATGATGAGCCAGCGACAGCGAGGTCCGACGATGACGGGAGCGAGCGGGAGAGACCGGACGCGCGGACGTGGGCGGAGCCGCAGCCAGCGGGGCATCACGCTTATCGAGCTCCTCGCGGCCATGACCATCAGCCTGGTGATCAGCAGCCTCATCCTGGTGAGCTGGTTCGCGCTCTCTGGCTCGTACGCGAACACCACCAAGCGCGGCAAGACCGGCGACTGGGCGCGGATCACCACAGCGCGCATGGTACGTGAGATCCGCGACGTCGAGCAGCCGCCGCCGGCGATTGCCGAGGGGGGCATAGTGCGCGCCCGCCCCTACTACGTCGTGTTGTTCACTACCTTCAACGAAGCGGGCAACACGTCGGCGGACACGCCGCCGCGCCTGGTGATGTACCGCCTCTACTCCAACGGGGAGCTGTGGCGCTTCCACGACGCCGACGGCAGTGGCAGCATTGCCGGCGTGAACATCACGCTTGAGTCGTGGCCCACCATCAGCTTCCCGCTCGACGAACGTACCACCGGTGAGGGCGCGCAGCTGATGGTCGAGAACGTGGTCAACAGCTCGAATCCGAGCACGGCCTCGCCGACCGCCCTGTTCACGTACGCGAGCTACGACGACGACGGCACCTTCGAGACTGCCGTCGATGTTCGCGGCACCTCGGTGCGGGCGCAGATCAGGGCGGTCGAGATCAACCTGCTGCTCGACATGAACCCGGGCAAGTCGCCGGTCTACACGCATCTGCGTGCGACGGCGCAGCTGCGCAACACCCGGTGAGCGAGGAGGATGACGGATGCGGAGTCAGTCGGGCGACCGAGTCAGGCACCACCGAGGGCGACGCCCCCGTGGAGGTGAGAGAGCGATGAGAGCATCGAACCGGGGCACTGGGGCCGCGGCCCGTCGCCAGCGGGGGGCGGGGCTGGTCGTCATCATCAGCGTCGTCGCGGCGCTCGCCGTCTCGGCCGCCGCCATTGTGACGTTCACGGGCAACGTGCAGCACAACACCTCTCAGACGCGCCTGAAGACGAAATCGTTCGCGGTGTGCGAGGCGGGTCTCGAATCCGGGATGGCCTTCCTCACGGGGAGCTGGCCGGTGTCCGTCGACAGTACGGCCGCCTTCGATACCGCGGCGTTCAGGGAGCGGTTCGCGACCGACGATTTCCCAGACCCGGACGGCGGCCAGTTCATCGCCGTGGACTGGTACGACGACCTCAGCCCGGAGGACCCGGACGTCCACTGGGATTCGAACGACAACGGCATCATGTGGCTGGTCTCGCAGGCTGGCGTCGGCTCGCAGTCGACACGTGTGCTCACCTTGGTCGAGCGCACGTGGTTCACGATGGCGCTGCCGCGCGGCATCCCGCTGTGGGCCGGCGGCGACCTCGAGAGCCTCGGTGTGCAGCCGAAGATCGTCGTCGAGGTCGCTCCGCCAGAAGGCACGACCACGACGATCCATGTCGGCGGGGACATCAGCGTCAATGGCGTCGGCACCGTGACGCAGCCGGGCATCGCCCAGGTGACGGGGGGCGACATCAGCCCTCTCGAGGAGGTCTTCCCCCAGACGCTGGTCGACGCCCTCAAGCTGACCGCGCAGGCCAACGGCCGCTACTTCACGTCGTACGACGACGCCGAGAACAGCCCGGTCGACCCGGTGTGGAGCCCGTGGGGCGGCCTCAGTGGCCTCTGCGTGATCGAGCCCCCGACGCCTACGACCATCGTCGCCGCCGGCGGTGCCACGCTCAACACCGAGGAGCAGCCGGGCATCTTCATGGTCCTCGGTGGCAGCACACTTGACTGGCGAGGCACGGCGCAGTTCTACGGCGTCATCTACGTCGAGGGTACATGCGACTTTTCGCGCGGCACGGCGGACATCCACGGCATGTGCGTGGTCAACACCGACTACGGGCTCCGGGGAACGCCCGACATCCGCTACAACGACAACTGCATCACCAACCTCGACAACCGGTTCCCATCGGCGACGCGGCGGGTGCCCAACACGTGGCGCGAGGTCCAGCCGCAGTAGGAGTCGCAAAGGACGGGCGTAGATCGAACGAGGGGGCGGGGAGCCGAGAGGCTCCCCGCCCCCTCGACATGCGCCCAGCCTCGGCCTCTGCCCCGCCCCAGCGGCTCGTCTCTGTCGTCATGCACCCTGTCCCGGCCCGCCCGTGCTCCGTCTTGCGAGCCTGTGCTCCGCCGGGCCGGCCCCTGCGAGCCACGGGGCGGCTCACGGACGAGGCGGTGCAGCCGCGGCCCGATCTCAGGTGTCGAAGCGCCGCAGTTGCTGGTGCGGCGTGAAGAGGCGGCTCGGCATGAGCCACGTCACCGTCGTGGCGGCGAGGCCGGTGGCGGCGATGAGCATGAACATGACGACGACCTGCAGGCGCACGGCCTCGAGCGGCGGCGCCCCGGCGAGGATCATGCCGGTCATCGCCCCGGGCAGGAAGACGATGCCCATCGTCTTCGTGCTGTCGATGACCGGCACCATGGCCAGCCGCACCGCCCTGCGGATGATGCCGTGGGCGGCGGCGCGCGGCTCGGCGCCGAGGGCGAGCGCGGCCTCGATGCGGCCGCGCTGCGCGCCCGCGTCCTGGACGATGCGCAGAGCTGTGACCGAGGCCACGTTCATGGTGTTGCCGATGATCATGCCGCCGACGGGGATCACGTAGCGGGCTCCGGTCGGGATGATGCCGAGGACGACCATGACTCCCAGGGTCGTGGCTGAGGCGAGCCCCAGGGCGACGACCATCAGCCAGAGCGCCCCGGGGACCACGCGCACGTTGCGCGCCGCAGTGAAGGCGGCGAACGTCAGCATCGCCGCGAGCATGAGGAGCACCCAGAGGCCGCGGTCGGCGTCGAGGATCAACGCGATGACGAAGCCGATCGCCGTGAGCTGGACGAAGGCGCGCACCGAGGCGACGAGCAGGTCCCTCTCGAGGTCGAGCCGCTGCCGCCAGGAGAGCACCAGGGCGAGTGCGACGAGCACGAGGGCGGCGGCGACGTCGACGTAGGTGAACTGGTCGCCGCTCACGGCAGTGTGCCGGTGTCGTCCGGGCCCGCGCCGGCAGCCGGGCGCTCGTCGCGAAGTGACTCCCCCGTGCGGCCGCTCAGACGGCCGGTGGCGAAGAGGCGCGTGAGGTCGTGGGCCGGGTCGTCGAGCATCCCGGGTAGACGACCCTGCTCGACGACGCGGCCCTCCACCAGCAGCAGGCCGTGGTCGCCGATGCGCCGTGCCTGGTGCAGGTCGTGGGTGACGAAGACGAAGGTCAGGTCGGTCGACTCCGCGAGCGCGGCCAGCAGTTCCTCGATGCGACGGCTCGCGGTCGGGTCGAGTGACGAGGTCGGTTCGTCGAGCAGCAGCACCTCGGGCCGGTTGGCGAGCGCCCGGGCCAAGGCCACGCGTTGAGCCTCTCCCCCGGAGAGCTCGTCGGCCGGTTTGCCGGCGAAGTCGGCCGGCAGCCCGACGCGCTCGAGCAGGGGGACGGCGAGGTCCCGCGCCTCAGGGCCGTCGCGCTCCGGGCACTCCCGGCGAAGGCGCGGCCCGTAGAGCACGTTGTCGGCCACCGTGCCCTCGAACATCGCGGGGCGCTGGAACACCAATCCGACGCGCCGCCGGAGCTCAGCGACGGGTAACGCCGTCACGTCCCGCCCATCGAGCAGCACCCTCCCCGCGTCCGGCTCGATCAGCCTCACGACGGCGCGCAGCAGGGTCGACTTGCCGGAGCCGGAGGGCCCCACGACCGTGAACACGCCCCCTTGAATGACGAAGAAGCTCACGGCGTCGACGATTCGTTGGCCCTCCTCGGCGCCGCGCCTCGCGACGACGCCGAGCTCGTGGACGGCGAGCTTTGGCGGATGTGCGTCATCGGTCACGCCGCACAGCGTATCCCACCGCGCCGCCCGGCTCCCGCGCGGGTATATACTGCCGGTCTTCGGGCGATTAGCTCAGAGGTAGAGCACCTGCCTTACAAGCAGGGGGTCGCTGGTTCGACTCCAGCATCGCCCACCATCGCATGCAGCCGGAGGTGGAGACAGCCGGTGACGGAGAGCCGCGACCAGAGCCGCGAGCGCCAGTCGTTCGTGCGTCACGAGCTGCGGGCGCCCCTCGCCGTCATGTACCCCGCTCTCGAGCTGCTGCTCTCCGGTCAGGCCGGACCGCTCACGTCCAAACAGCGTGAGTACCTTGACGCGTTGGAGAGGAGCGTGCGGCGGTTGGACGGCGCCATCGCCAGCGCATCGGCGACCGGCTGGTTCGACTGCGCTGCCGGGCCGCTGACGTTCGAAGAGCTCGATGCCGCCGCGCTCGTGCGTGAGTACGCCGCCGCGCGCGAGCGCCTCGGGGAGAGAGTACCCGGCCTCAGCATCGGCGTCGGGTTGCCGCCGGTCCGTGCCGATCGCTGGAGACTGCTGCAGGTACTCGATGCACTCGTCGACAACGCGGCGACGCACGCCGGTGCCGAGGCGGCGATGATGCTGGACGTCGCGGCGTCCCCGGCGGCGGTGGAGTTCACGGTGCGCGACGACGGGCCCGGCATTGCCGAGGATGAGCTGCCCCACGTGACCGAGTTCGGGTACGTGGGCGAGCGCGGCCGCGGCCGCGAGCGCCCGGGACTCGGGCTCGGGCTCTGCGTCGCCGGTGAACTCGTTGCCCAGATGGGTGGTGATCTGTCGTTGGGCAGCGGGCCGGGTGGCGGCCTCGCGGCGACGATCAGTCTGCCGGCGGCGCCTGCGAACCCGGCGGAGGAGTAACCGCCGCACGTCGCACGCCGGCCTGCGGTTGGGCGCGCTGGATCCGCATGGTATCCGCGGGAGCGCGCTCGATGCGCCTCTCCGCCCGCGGCGCTGGTCGGGCGGCGCCGCAGACGGGGGCCGCGTGGCACCCGTGTCGGAGCGCCCCGGTCTGCGCTTTGCCGCGTCCCGGGCCGTGTGCTACAGTACCGTCTCGCTGCAGTGCGGCCGGTCGCGTGGTGGCCGGCCGTCGGTGCCTCACGCGGGGGCGTAGTTCAGCTGGTTAGAACGCCGGCCTGTCACGCCGGAGGTCGCGAGTTCGAGTCTCGTCGCTCCCGCCACTTCACCTCACGCGCTCCGTCGGCGCACGCGCCCCGGCTGGCGTCGCCGCGTCTGCTGGCCGGCTCGTGCCGGCATGCTCGCCGGGGCCTCGCGTCAGACGCCCCACGCCAGACATGGATCGGCCTCGTGCCCGACATCGTACCGCCGCGGGAGACTCATCCGCGCGCCGCATCCCCGCGTCGCCTCCTCGCGCTGCAGTGCACCCCCGTAGGACCCGGTCCGCGCGTGACACCGACACCGGGCGCACGCCCGACGCGAGCCCCGCAGGTGCCGGTCTTCGGTGTGACGCCGCTCCACCCTGTCGTACACTCAGCGGGCACGGGCCGGCGGGCCGGCCCGTGCCCGACTCCCTCTCGTGACTGGGCGAGTCGGCATCGAACGTCCCGCAGGAGGAGCTTCGTGACGACCCATGAGCCAGGCGCGCGGCCCCAAGCGGGTCGCCTGACCTACCTGAGCGACGACGACGCGGCGGCTCTGTATGCGGCGGCGCTCGAGATCGTCGCCGACATCGGCATGCGCGTGCACCAGACGGAGGCGCTCGAACTGCTGCGTGCCGCCGGGTGCGAGGTCGTCGAGCCCGACCTCGTCCGCATCCCCTGCGAGCTCGTTGAGCGGGCCCGTGCGAGCGCTCCCGCGGCGATCGAGGTCTTCGACCGCGGCGGCGAGCCGGCGATGACCCTGGGCGGCTACGCGAGCTACTTCGGCACCGGCTCCGATCTCATGAGCACCTACGACCTCGAGACCGGCGAGCACCGTCGCAGCGCCCTCGCGGACGTCTGCCGCGCCGCTCGGCTCGTCGACGCGCTCCCGAACCTCGACTTCGTCATGTCGAGCGCCTACCCGAACGACGTCGAGCCGCGGCGCAACCACCTCGAGAGCTTCCGCGCCATGGTGAAGCACACGACCAAGCCGCTGGTGGTCACCTGCGGCGGGCTCGACGACCTGCGCATCATGTGGGAGGTCGCCGGTGCGCTGCGCGGCGGTGGCGAGGATCTCCGTGCCAAGCCGTACTTCACGGTGTACGCGGAGCCCACGAGCCCGCTGCGGCACCCGACGGACAGCCTGGACAAGCTGCTCTTCTGCGCCGACCGGGGCATCCCCGTCATTTACTCCCCCGCGCCGCTGGCCGGCGGCACGGCGCCGCTCACCCCGGCGGGCCACGTCGCCCAAGGGACGGCCGAGTCGCTCTTCGGCCTGGTGATCCACCAGCTTCGCCGTCCGGGCGCGCCGTTCATCTTCGGGATGGGCCCGGCCGTCCTCGACATGGGTACCATGCAGTCCTCCTACAACGCCCCCGAGTACCTCGCCGCCCTGCTCGGCGCCGTCGGCATGGCGCGCTGGCTCGACCTGCCCAACTGGGGGTACGGGGCCACGTCGGACGCCCAGCTCGTCGACGCCCAGGCGGGGATGGAGATCGCCGAGCTCGCCCTGCTGTGCATGACTGCAGGGTCGAACCTCAACCATGACGTCGGCTACCTCGACTTCGGCCTGACCGCCTCGCTCGAGCTCGTCGTGATCGTCGACGAGTACCTCAGCATGAACCGGCGCATCCTTGGCGGCATCGACGTGACGCCGGAGACGCTCGCCCTGGACGCCGTGCGGCAGGTGGGGCCGGGCGGCGATTTCCTCGCCTCGCGGCACACCGCCCGCCACGTGCGCACGGCCCAGTGGCGCCCGACAATCCTGAACCGTCAGGGCCGGCCGCGCTGGGAGGAGGAGGGCGGGCTCGACCTGCGCGAGCGCGCCCGGCGCAAGGCGCTCGAGCTGCTCGCGCGCCACGAGCCCGCACCACTCGACCCCGATATCGCGGAGCGGGTCGACGCCCTCGTCGACGGCTTCGAGCCGCGGGCGTGACCGGTATTTGGGCGTCGCCCGTCTCGACGGCCGGCAGAGCGGAGGTACGACCATGACAGAGTCCGGGATGAGGATCGCCGCCATCCGCACGACGCCGTTGGCGCTGGCGTTCAAGGAGCCGTACCACTGGGCCGGTCGCGTCGACGACGGCGCCGGTGTGGTGCTGGTCGAGGTTGAGACCGAGGGCGGGCTGACGGGGGTCGGCGAGTCGGTGGCCGCCCTCCCGGCGGACGGTACGCTCGCTGCCATCCGGGCCGTCACGCCGCTGTTCCTCGGGCAGCCGGCGCACGACATCGAGCGTCTCGTCACCGCTGCCCGCCACCTCGGCAGCTTCAACCACACGCCCTGGTACGCGGCGCTCACCTTGGCCGGCGTGGAGATGGCGCTCTGGGACCTGCTCGGCAAGGCCGTCGGATGGCCCGTCCATCGCCTGCTCGGTGGCGCCGTGCGCGACGAGGTCGACTACTTCGGCTTCGTGCAGGGCGACACGACCGAGGAGCTCGCCGAAGATGCCCGCGAGCTCGCCGCCGCCGGCTACGCGGTCATCTACATGAAGGTCGGGCGCGGCGAAGAAGCCGATGTGCGCAACACGGCCGCCGTGCGCGAGGCGATCGGCGATCGGCGCCTGCGTCTCGATCCCAACTGTGCCTGGAGCGTGGCCGAAGCCATCCACATGATCGGGCGCCTGCGCGAGTTCGAGCCGGAGTGGATCGAGCAGCCGACGCCGCTGGAGAGCATCTCGGCCCTGCGTCAGGTCAGGGAGAGCGTCGGCGTGCCCATCGCCGCCGATCAGGCCGTCTTCACGCCGGCCGACGTCTACGATATCTGTCGCCAGCGAGCGGCTGACGTGATCGTCCTCTCGCCGCACGAGGCGGGCGGCCTCCTCGCCTTCGGCAAGGCCGCCGCGATTGTCGAGGCCGCCGGGGTGGCGGTCTGCCTGCACGGGCAGGGCGTCTCGGGCATCACCGACGCCGCCCAGCACCAGCTCGGGCTCCGCACTGCCAGTCTCACCGACGGCAACCAGATCATGCACCAACTCCTCGTCGAGGATCTGATCACCGCCCCGGACCTGACGCCGGCGCACGGCAAGCTCGGACGGTGGGAGACGCCCGGCCTGGGCGTCGAGCTCGATCGCGACGCCGTCGCGCGGGCGGCCGAGCTCCACGAGCACTGGGCCGGGCGCTGAGACCGCTGCTCCGCGCGACGACGCGGGTCCGGCGGCCACCGCGTCTGGTTCGCTGCCGGCCGGCGATGTCGACGTAAGGCGGTCGCGAGTCGGTCGGCGGTGACCGCACCGTGGCGCGCGGGCTCGGACGTCAGAGAACCCGGCAGTCAGGCCTCTCGAATGGCCTCTCCGGGGGTGCTCGGACTACGGTCGCGCGTGCCGGCTCAGGAAGCGGCCGGCTGGGGGTCCGCGCTGTCGGTGCCCGGAGCGTCCGTGGCCTGCGCAACGGCCTCGGCATGGGGGCCGGGGCGGTCGGCCACCTGGGCGGCGAGGAGCTCGTCGGGCGGGATGTGGCACTTGTAGCGATGCCCGGTGGTCGACTCCTGGAACGGCGGCTCCTGCTCCTTGCAGATGTCGCCGAGGAGGCGGTGGCAACGGGTGTGGAACCGGCACCCGGACGGCGGGTCACTGAGGCTCGGCATGGTGCCGTGCAAGGCGATGCGGCGGCGTGGGCTGTCGAAGTCGAGCTTGGGGATCGAGGACAGCAGGGCCTCGGTGTAGGGATGGTGCGGCGGGTTGAAGACCTCTTCGGCGCCCCCGACCTCGATGAGTTCGGCGAGGTACATGACGCCGATCCGGTCGGAGATGTAGCGCACCACGGCGAGGTCGTGCGAGATGAAGACGTAGGAGACCTTCTCGTTGGTCTGCAACTCGACCAGCAGGTTGAGGATGCTGGCCTGCACCGACACGTCGAGGGCGGAGGCGGGCTCGTCGCAGATCACCAGCGTGGGGTCGCCGGCGAAGGCGCGCGCGATGGCGACGCGCTGCTTCTGACCGCCGGAGAGCTCGGTCGGCCTCTGCATGAGGAAGCGTGGCTCGACGCGCACGTCGGCCGAGAGCTTGTCGACCTTGGCACGTACCGAGCCCGCCTTGCCGCCGCCGAGCTTGCGCACCGCGCGCGTGAGGATGGAGCGCGTGCTCCACGCCGGGTTGAGCGTGGAGTCGGGGTTCTGGAAGACCATCTGGATGGCGCGCAAGGCGTCCTGCGAGCGGCGCGCGGCGGTGGGGCGCAGCTCCCCGGCCTCGAACGTGATGGTGCCGGCGTCAGGCGCCAGAAGGCCGGTGACGCACTTGGCCAAGGTCGTCTTGCCGCTGCCCGACTCGCCGACGAGGCCGAAGGTCTCGCCCTTGCGCAGGTCGAGCGAGACGTCGGCCACGGCCGTGAGCTTCTTCTTGCCGTCCTTGAACGTGCGCCGCACGGTGTCGATCTCGAGGACGTTGCCCCCTTCGGCGCCGCGCGCCTCGAGGCTCGTGGCGAGCACCGGGGTCATGTGCGGCATCTCGGGCACCTCGGGGGAGAAGTAGCAGCGCGCGTAGCGGTCGCTCTCGCCGACCGGATTGGCGTGGTGCGGCGAGAAGGCGGCCGGGTCGGGCGGCTTCGACGCCGCTTCGGCTGCGGCACGGGCGCCCAGGTCGCTCGGCCAGGCGAAGAAGTCGGGCTCGTGCTGCGTGCAGACCGGCTTGGCCATCGGGCAGCGCGCCGAGTAGACACAGCCCTCGAGCGGCTCGCCGAGGGCGGGGAGGGTGCCGGGGATCGTCTGCAGCGCGGCGTCGGTCTTGTTCATGCCGAAGCGCGGCACGCAGCGCAGCAGGCCCATCGTGTAGGGGTGCCGCGGGTCAGTGAAGACGTCGCGCGCCGGGCCCTCCTCGACCAGGCGGCCGGCGTAGAGCACGCCGACGCGCTCACAGAGGCGCGCGACCAGGCCGAGGTTGTGGGTGATGAGGAGGATGGCGGCGTTGATGCGCCCGCGCAGCTCCTCGATCAGGTCGAGTATCTCGGCCTCGACGGTCGCGTCGAGACCGGTCGTCGGCTCGTCGAGGATCAGCAGTTGCGGGTCGACGGCCAGTGCCATGGCGATGACGACGCGCTGCTGCTGGCCGCCGGAGAGCTCGAAGGGGTAGCGCTTCAGGGTGGCGTCCGGGTCGGGGATGGCGACTCTGCGCAGGCTCTCGCGGGCCCTCTCGAGCGCCTCGGTCTTACCCATGCCTTCGTGGTAGTGGAAGACCTCGGCGAGCTGGTCGCCGATGCGCATCGCAGGGCTCAGCGCCGTGGCCGGATCCTGGTAGACCATGGAGATCTTGCCGCCGCGCCACTTGCGGAGGGCCTCCTCGCTCAGCGTGCTCACGTCTTGTCCCTCGACGGCGACGCTGCCGGCGTCGATGGTGCCGTTGGTCGCGAGGTAGCGCATGGCGGCCATGGCCAGGGTGGTCTTGCCGCAGCCGGACTCGCCCACGAGGCCGTAGGCCTCGCCCTGTCCAATGGTCATGGTGACGCCCTTGAGCACGCGCAGGGCACGGCCGCGGCGGTGGAAGCTGACCTCGAGGTCGCGGACGTCGAGCGCGGGCGGGGCGTTGCCGGGCGCGGGCGCGGCGCCTGCGGGATCGAGCGGGTGCTCCGGCATGCTCATTTCGAGAACACCCTCCCCAAGCCGTCGGTGATGAGGTTGACTGCGACGACCAGTGAGGCCAAGGCGGCCGCGGGGAAGAGGACCGCCCAAGGGGCGATCTGCAGGAACACCCGCTGCGTCGCGATGGTGAGACCCCAGTCGGGCGACGGGGGTGCGAGGCCGAACCCGAGGAAGGACAGCGTCGCAGCGGTGAACACCGCGTAGCCCAAGCGGATCGTGCCCTCGACGATGATCGGCTCCTTGATGTTGGGGAGGATCTCGCGGGCCATGACGAAGGCCGAGCGCTCGCCGCGCAGGCGGGCGGCCATGACGTATTCGCGCTCGCGCTCGCCGATGACTGCCGAACGCACGGTCCGGCTGACCGGCGGCGTGAACAGCGCGCCGATGGTGATGATGATGATCGCCATCCCTCTGCCCAGCAGTGAGAGGATGAGGATCGAGGTGATGATGATGGGCAGGGCGAGCAGCACGTCGACGAGGCGCATGATGATCTCGTCGGTGATGCCGCGGTAGAAGCCCGAGACGAGGCCGACGATGCTGCCCCACAGGAGGGCAAGCACCGTCGCCAACGGGGCGATGTACAGTACCGTGCGGGCGCCGGCCATGGTGCGCGCCAGCACGTCGCGCCCGAGGTCGTCGGTGCCGAACCAGTGCTCCGCGCTCGGCTCCTGAAGGGTCGCCATGGCATCGATGCTTGTCGGGCTCTGCGTGAAGGCGGTCGAGAAGAGACCCATGAAGACCCAGAAGAGCACGATGACGAGCCCGGTCATGAAGGTCGGGCTGCGCAGCAGCGCTGTGAACAGGAAGCGCCGCTGCCGGCGTTGCTCGGCGGCTGCCGCCGCGTCGGCCTCGAGTTCCGGCTCCTGGTGCCCGACCTCACCGTCGGCCAGCGTCTCGACGGCCTCAGGGTCGGGCTCGCGCAGGTCGGGCGAGCGCACGTCCACCGTCAGCCCCCCATCCGGATCCGCGGGTTGAGCAGGGCGACGACGATGTCGGCGATGAGGTTCGACACCATGTACAGGATGGCGACCATGAGGACGGACGCCTCGAGCAGGGGGAGGTCCTTGTTCTTGGCGGCCTGGACCATGATGTTGCCGATGCCGGGGTAGGCGAAGAGCACCTCGACGACGACCAGGCCGCCGATGAGCCAGCCGATCTGGGTGCCGATGACCGTCACCGTGGGCACCATGGCGTTGCGCAGCATGTGGCCGAAGATCACGCGCCGGCGAGGGAGGCCCTTCAGGACCGCGGTGCGGATGTAGGGCATGGCCAGCACCTGGACGGTGCCGACGCGGGCCATGCGCGCGATGTAGCCCAACTCGAGGAGCATCAGCGGGATCGCCGGGAGGATCAGGTAGTAGAAGCGGCTCACGAACGGTGACCCGCTGGGCGGGAGTGCGGTCACCGGCAGCCACTTGAGCCACACGGCGAACACGTACAGAAGGACGACGCCGCTCACGAACTCGGGGATGACCGTCATCGACAGCGTGGAGACGGTGATGCCCCGGTCGAGGAGGCTGTCGCGCCGTAAGCCCGCGAACACACCGACGGCGATCGAGGTCGGCACGATGAGCACGAGGGCGAACCCCGCCAGCAGCAGGGAGTTGCCGAGACTCCTCATGACCAGGGGCAGCACCGCCTCGTCGAACAGCAGCGAGTCTCCCCAGTCACCGGTGACAAAGCCGCCCGCCCAGTCGACATAGCGCTCGTAGACCGGCCGGTCCGCGCCGAGCCGCTGGTTGAGCAGGTCGACCTGCTCCTGCGTGGCGTAGGGCCCCAGGATGGAGCGTGCGACGTCACCGGGCAGCACCTCGGCCAGCGCGAAGATGAGCATCGACGCCAGGATCAGCGTCGGCACCATCAGGAGCAGCCGGCGCCCGATGAGGCGCAGCATCCCGGGACCCTACGTCCGCGTCTCAGTCGTGGGTCGCCGGCCTCACGCCGTCATGAAGGCCTGGCTCAGGTCGCAGTAGAACGACCCGGGACCCTGGATGCC
This sequence comes from Thermoleophilia bacterium, assembly GCA_016933475.1. Classification (GTDB taxonomy): domain Bacteria; phylum Actinomycetota; class Thermoleophilia; order UBA2241; family UBA2241; genus UBA2241. The sequence continues at coordinate 9,540 of JAFGAW010000279.1, read as the reverse complement.
GTACACGTTCTTCTTCTGCGTACGGAGCTGGGTGATGTAGAAGGCCAGCAGGATGGGCGTGTCGTCCTGCTGGATGCTCGACAGCTGCGCGGCGATGTCCGTGCGCGACGCCTCATCGGCCGTCGACTGGTACTGGTCGAAGAGGCTCACCCACTCGGGGTTGTTCCAGTGCGACGAGCTCCACACGGCGTCCGGCAGCAGCATGGCCGCGGCGAAGATGCCGGGGGCCGGGCGGCTGCCCCACTCGGTGATCGTCATGGGCGCGTTGAGCCACGGCGTCGTGCCGTAGTAGTCGGCGTCGTCGCCAGCGTAGTAGGCCTCGTAGCTCAGCTGATCGAGCTTGACGTTGATGCCGGCGGGCTTGCACTGGTCCTGGATGAGCTGCGCGTACTGCGGGTTCTCGAGGTACTTGGCGTGCGTCAGCGTGATGTCGAGCCCATCGGGGTAGCCGGCGTCGGAGAGCAGCTGCTTGGCCTTGTCGTAGTCCTGCGCGCGCGGCGTCGACGCCGGGCTGCCGGGGAACACCGTCGGCTCCCAGAACGTGTCGTAGCCGAGGTTGCTGCGCCCGTCGTAGAGAGCCTGGTTGATGGCCTCACGGTCGAGACAGTAGGCGACCGCCTGACGGAGGGCCTTGTTGTCCTTCCACGGCTCGACGTTCATGTTGAACGCGACCTCGCGGATGCCCGTGCCGGGGTAGATGTCGACACGCAGGTTGGGGTCGCCGAAGAGCGCCTGGGCGCCCTGGAACACCGTCTGCGGCTGCACGTCGACGGCGCCGGACTGCAGCTGGAGGTTCTGGGCCGAGTTGTCCTCGACCATGACGTACTCCATGCCGTCGAGGTACGGCAGCTGGCGACCCTCGGCGTCTTTGCCCCAGTAGCTCGGGTTCTTGACGAACGTGGCCTTCTGCTTGGTCACGTAGTCCGTGAGCATGAACGGGCCGGTGCCCACGGGGTTCTTGACGATGTCGCCCGTGTAGTTGCGGGAGAGGATGGCCGTGTTGTAGTTGCCCGACGAGACCATGTAGGGGAAGTCGGCGTACGGCTTGTCGAGGGTGAACTCGACCGTGTACTGGTCGACGGCGCGGGCGCCGCCCGGCGAGAGGACGCCGCTCAGCTGGGAGAGCGCACCCGAGCCGTTGGCGGGGTCGAGCACGCGCTCGATGCTGGTGATCACGTCTTCGGCCTCGAACGGGCTGCCGTCGTTGAACGTGACGCCCTGGCGCAGGTTGAACGTCCAGACACTGCCGGTCTCGTCGGGCGTCCAGCTCTCGGCGAGCTTCGGCTTGAGCCCGTTGCTGTTGTCGAGGTCGATCAGGTACTCGAGGAACTGATACACGAGGACGATGCCGCCCTGGTCGTAGATGGTGACCGGGTCCGGGTCGGTGATCGGGGCCGGGCCGATGAGCTTGATGGTGCCGCCCATCACGGGATCGGGCATCCCGCTGTCGCCGCCGCCCGTTGTCTCCTCCTCGCTGCCGCCGCAGGCGGCCAGCATCTGGCCGGCGACGGTCGCGGAGAGGCCGAACACGGAGGCGCGCACCAGCAGCTGGCGGCGTGTCATATGCCCCTTCTTGCACTGCTCGATCAGGTGCTCGGCGTACTCCCTGCGGTACTGGTCGGTGGTCATGTGTGCTCTCCCTTGGCGCGCGCATGAGCGGCGGTGCGGGCGGTCGCGGCGCCCCACGCCGGCTGCCGCCCCTGACGACACATTTGGCGCACCATACAACCTCCAACGCTGGAGAGCAAGAGAGATTGACCGGTCAGTTAGCAGAATCTTCACGCATCTTCACACGAAGATTCGGTACGCAGTCAGCGAAGCAGCATGAAATGCTGATGGCACGGATACTCGGTGATAGATATGCAGTCCGGGTACGCGGCCCCCCTGGATAAGACCTTCTGGCCCCGATTACTGGTATGTACCACTAGGGGCTGTGGTACGCTTGCGACGCCCGCCCGGCAAGGGCTGGAGCGTTGAGCGGGTCGGCGGCTCGGGCGGCGGTCCGCAGGGGGGTGGTGTGCTTGGGGAGTCGACCACGCCGGCCGGCCCGGTCGAGCCCGCTGTACTCGTGGGTCGCAGCGCTGCTGCGCGACGAGATCGAGGCTGGGCGCCTCGACCCGCACGGGTCGGTGCCGTCCGAGCGCGCCCTCAGCGAGCGCTACAAGGTCAGCCGCATGACCGCGAGGCACGCGCTGGAGACGCTCGCCCGCGAGGGCTACGTCTACCGCAGCGCCCGCCGCGGCACGTTCGTCGCCGAGCCCAGGCTGCGCTTCAGCGTCGGCAGCTTCACACGGGTGATGAGCGATGCCGACAGCACGCCGGGTACCGAGGTGCTGGCGGCCACCACGCTCGATCCAGACCCCGTCATGGCGACGGTGCTCGGCATCCCCTCCGGTGGCCGCGTCCACCTGCTGCAGCGCCTGCGGACGGCGAAGGGCGAGCCGGTAGCGATCGAGAACATCCATCTGTCGGCGGCCCGCTTCCCCGACCTGCTCGAGCACGACCTCACCGGGTCGCTCTGGGAGCTCCTGCGTGCCCGCTATGATGTCCATCCGGTCAGGGCCGACGCCCGGGTCGTGGCCGTGACTCTCGATCGCTTCGAGGCCGAGGCTTTGGGCGTTGTGCCGGGTAGCGTCGCCATCGTCCTGTCGCGCACGGTGTTCGACACCGAAGGCGGCGTCGTCGAGCTCGCCCGCGACGTGTACCGCGGCGACCGCGCGGAGTTCTCCGTGTCCGCTCCGGTGGACGACGGCCCCGGCTGACGGCGGTCAGAAGAGCCGCACGCCCTGCCGCCGGAGGGCCGTCTGCACCCGGGCGACGTCCACGCCGCCGGTGGTCACGCCGTCCCTGAGCGAGACCGCGGCGGCCACGCCGGCGGCCTGTCCCGTCACCGCACAGCACACCTGGCTGCGCGTCGCTGCGTGCGCGACCTTGTCGCCGGCGACGCAGCGCCCCGCGACCAGCAAGTTGTCGACGTCGCGAGGGACGAGGATCCCGTACGGCACCTGGAAGTAGCGTCCGGTGGTCGGCAGAACGAGCAGGCCGTAGCCGTCGATGAACTCAGGGAAGATGCCGATCGAGTCGGCGAACCGCGCCTCGCCGGTGACCTCGGCCGCCGTGAGCTCGTGACGGCCGGCGATCTTGCGCGAGTCACGCCCGCCGACGGCCATGCCGAAGTCCCGGAGCCGCGCCGCCTCGAAACCGGGGGCGAAGCGCCGCAGGGCCTCGAGCGCCATGAGGGCGCGTCGTCGGCCCTCCATCTCGGCTCGCGTCAGGTCCCGCACGTCGGTGCAGTCGCAGTCGGCGATGTAGACCATGTTCAGGCAGGTCGCCTCGCCCGCCGCCGTAAGGCGACCCCACGTGCCGCCGAGGCCCCTGACGTCGGCCGGGATCAGGCCGGACTCGCGGGCGCGGTCAAAAGGCTCCTGGAGGTAGGGACTGAAGAGCGCGTCCTCCTTGCCCGTCGTCTCGACCTTCCAGCGTCGCCGCCAGTCCCCGTAGGTCGGGGCCTGCTCGGTGATGTACTCAAGGAAGCGCTGCCGGTCGACGCCCACGCACGAGAACACGATGCTGACGCCCATCCTCTCGGCCGCAGGTGTCGCCCGGCAGGGGGCCCCGGCGCGCGCCGCGAGGTCGGCGTCGCCGGTGGCGTCGATGACGCGGCATGCGAGGATCGCCTGCCGCCCGGACTTGCTCTCGGTCACCACGCCGGTGACGAGGCCGTCGTCGACGAGCGGGGCGACGGCGAGGCAGTGCAGGAGCGGTTCGACGCCGGCCTCGCGGACGAGCTCGTCGGCGACGTGCTTGAAGAGCTCGGTGTCGAGCGCCTCGCTGCAGGATTGGGACTCCGGCTGGGTCGCGCCCATGGCGGCGGCGCGCCGCTCGAACTCGATGCCGATACCCTCGGTGTCGACCGTATGGTCGTGCCTGTACCAGGCGATCGTCTCCACCCCTGCTTGGGTGATGAGCCCGCCGAAGCACCCGTAGCGATCGAGCAGGATCGTCCGCGCCCCCTCGCGTGCCGCGGCGATGGCGGCGGCGAGGCCGCCGGGGCCGCTGCCCACGACGAGGACCTCGGTCTCGGCGAGGACGGGGATGCTCCTCGCCGGCTCTGCGATGTGCTTCATTCGACCTCCCGGGGCACCGGCGGCGCTTCTCATCGTCGGCGTGTCTCGCGGCGCTCGCGCGAAGCGCCGTTGACCGCTCGCCCGGCGGATCCGCGGGGAGCGCCGACTCGAGGGCGACCCCCGCGGGCTCTCGGTACCTTCGGCCGCCGACCGGGGCTCCCCAGTCGGCTCGCGATCGCCGCCCGACGTTTGACAAGAGCATAGCGCAGGGTTCATGGTACATACCAGTTCGCGTGGTACATACCAGAGAGCGACCGCCACGCGCGGCCAAGGAGCGTGTCGATGAGCGACGAGACCGGGACTCACTCCGTTCGACGGCAGAGATACCCGAGCGGCGCGACCCCCGTCGGCGAGGGCACCATGGTCGTGGCGCCGGCGCTCCAGGAGCGCCGGCGCGCTCTTGAAAGCCTGGCCGGCGAGACCTTCGACGTGCTCGTCGTCGGCGGCGGCGTGACCGGCTGCGGCGCCGCTCTCGATGCCGCGACCCGCGGTCTCTCCGTGGCCCTCGTCGAGAAGCGCGACTTCGCTGCCGGCACCTCGAGCCGCTCGAGCAAGCTGATCCACGGAGGGCTCCGCTACCTGGAGCGCCTCGACCTCGGGCTGGTGAGGGAGGCGCTCCACGAGCGTCGCCTCCTCGTGGAGAAGCTCGCCCCGCACATGGTCCACCCGACGCCCTTCCTCCTCCCTCTGCAGCACGGGCTCCGGGACCGCTTGTACATGGGCTCCGGACTCCTGCTCTACGACACCCTCGCGGGCTGCCGGCCGGCGATGCCGCGCCACCGTCACCTCTCGCACGCCGCCTGCCTGCGCGCCGTCCCGTCGCTCCGCGACGACGCGCTCACCGGCGGCATCCGCTATCACGACGCCCAGGTCGACGACGCCCGCTTCTCCGTGATGCTGGCGCGCACGGCGATGGCCCAGGGTGCCGTCTGCGCCCCGGCCGTCGAGGTCGTCGCCTTCCTGCGCGAGGGCGACAGGATCGCCGGCGTGCAGGCTCGCGATCTCGAGGCGGGCGGCGAATTCGAGGTGCGCGCCCGCACGGTCGTCAACGCGACCGGCGTGTGGACGACGCACATGGAGCGTCTGGCCGGCGTCGAGTCGCCGATGGTCGTGCGGCCGTCGAAGGGCGTGCACGTCGTCGTGCACAAGGCGCGCATCGACTCCGAGTACGCGCTCATCATCCCCACCGAGAAGAGCGTCCTCTTCGTGCTTCCCTGGGGCGACCAGTGGATCATCGGGACGACCGACACCGACTGGCGGTTCGGTCTCGACCACCCCTCGGCTACCCACACCGACATCCAGTACCTGCTCGACCACGTCAACGCCGTCCTCGCCGACCCACTCACGTACGACGACATCATCGCCGTCTACGTCGGTCTGCGGCCGCTGCTCGGGGGAGGCGACGACGACACGGCCAAGGTGTCGCGCGAGCACGCCGTGCGGCGCAGCGCTCCGGGGCTCGTGAGCGTCGCCGGCGGCAAGTACACGACCTACCGGCTGATGGCGCGCGACGCGGTCGACGCGGCGGTCGCCGACCTGCCCTTCACCGTGGACGCCACGCGCACCGCCGACACGCCGCTCCTCGGCGCGGTGGGTGCCGCCGGTGCCGAGGAGCGGCTGAGATCGCACCCCGCCGCGCCGCTGCTTGCGCCGGGACATCTGCGGCACCTGGTGCGGCGCTACGGGGCCCTCGCGGCGACGGTCCTGGATCTGGTGGCCGACGAGCCGCACCTGGCGGCGCCGTTGCCGGGGGCCGAGCGCTACGTGTCGGCCGAGGCCGCCTACGCCGCCCTGCACGAGAGCGCGCTCCACATCGACGACGTGCTGACCCGGCGCACGCATATCGCCTTCGAGGCGGCCGACCGCGGCCGCGAGGCGGCCGCGGTCGTGGCCGCCCTGATGGCTCCCTTGCTCGGGTGGGACCAGAGTGCCGTGGAGCGCGAGGTCGGCCACTACCACGCGCGCCTCGATGCGGAGCGTGCCGCCCAGGCGATGCTCGACGACGCCGCCTCCGACTCGGCCCGCTCCGCGGTCCGCGACGTGAGGCTGTCGGCCGCGGATGAGGCGGCCGTCGCAGCCGTCGCGCCCGCCTCCGACGCCGCGCCCGTCCCGGACACAGCAGCCACCTTCGACAGCGCGTCCACAGACGCCGAGCGACTACGATAGGACCCGGCCGGTCGGCGACGGCCGCGACACCGATCACGGAGGACCGCAGACCATGACCAAGAGCGCAGCAGGCCCGGCACCGGGCGCGACTTTCTCCTCCTTCACCCCGCCCGCCCGCATCCTCATGGGGCCGGGTCCCTCGGACGTTCACGCGCGCGTGCTCGACGCCACGGCGCGGCCGACCATCGGCCACCTCGACCCGGCCTTCGTCGCCATGATGGACGAGCTCAAGGAGCTCCTGCGCTACGCCTTCCAGACCGCGAACGAGGTCACCTTCCCCGTCTCGGGACCCGGCTCGGTCGGCATGGAGACCTGCTTCGTCAACCTGGTCGAGCCGGGCGACACCGTGGTCGTCTGCCGCAACGGCGTGTTCGGCGCGCGCATGCTCGAGAACGTGCGGCGCTGCGGTGGCGTGCCGGTCGTCGTCGACGACGACTGGGGCACGCCGGTGTCCGTCGACAAGGTCGAGGCGGCCCTCCGTGAGCACCCCGAGGCAAGCCTCGTCGCCTTCGTCCAGGCCGAGACCTCGACGGGAGCGCATACCGACCCGGCCCCCCTCGTCGCGCTCGCCCACGCCCATGACTGCCTCGCGATCGTCGACACCGTCACCGCCGTCGGTGGGGTGCCGGTCAGGGTCGACGAGTGGGAGATCGACGCCGTCTACTCAGGCACCCAGAAGTGCCTCTCCTGCCCGCCCGGGCTCTCGCCGGTGAGCTTCAACCAGCGCGCGGTCGACAGGGTGAAGGCGCGCACGGCCCCGTGCCAGAGTTGGTTCATGGATCTCGGCCTGCAGCTCGGCTACTGGTCGTCGGGCGCGCGGACCTACCATCACACGGCGCCGGTCAACGCGCTCTACGGGCTGCACGAGGCCCTGCTCATGCTGCACGAGGAGGGCCTCGAGGCGGCCTGGGAGCGGCATCGGCGCAACCACGCCGCGCTCGCCGCGGGACTCGGGGAGCTCGGCCTCGCCCTGCTCGTCGCCGAGGAGTACCGCCTGCCACAGCTCAACATGGTCGTCGTCCCCGACGGCGTCGACGAAGCCGCGGTGCGCCGGCACCTGCTCGGCGAGTCCGGCATCGAGATCGGCACCGGTCTGGGCGCCTTGGCCGGCAAGGTCTGGCGCGTCGGGCTGATGGGCTACGCGAGCCGCGAGGAGAACGTGACCGCGTGCCTCGAGGCGCTCGGCTCGGCGCTGGCGGCGCAGGGCTGGAAGGGCTGAGGCCGGAGTCGGCGGCGCGGCGCCGGTGGCGCCGAGTTCGTCGGCGGCAGGATCGCCGATGGGGCGCGCCGGACGACCGTCCGGCGCGCCCCATCGGCGCCTCCGGTATCAGCCCTGCGGCGCCTCGGGCATCAACACGAACTTGCCGACGTGCCGCTTCTTGAGGAAGTCGCGCTGTGCGTCGGCGATCCTCGCCAGCGGATAGGTCGCGGCGATCACCGGTCTGATCTCGCCGCGTTCGATCACGCCGACGAGGGTGGGGAAGACCGGCTCGTCCCACGCGGTGCACCCGATCAGAGTGAGGTCGTTCAGGTAGAGCGTGCGCTTGTCGAACGTCACGAGCGGGCCGGCGATGGCGCCGGACGTGACGTAGCGCCCGCCACGGTGGAGCGAGCCCAGCAACCCGGCGAAGGCCGGCCCGCCGACGTTGTCGACCACGACGTCGACCTTGTCGTCGAGACTGTCGGCGATGTCGTCGCGGCCTCCGATGACCCGGTCGGCGCCGAGGGCGGCGACCTGCCCGGCCTTGACCGGCCTCGCCACCGCCGTGACGACGGCGCCGCGGCGCTTGGCGAGCTGGACGGCGGCCGAGCCGACGCCGCCGGAGGCGCCGGTGACGAGGACCTGCTCTCCCTTGGCCACGGCGGCGCGCTCCAGCATGTTCTCGGCCGTGCCGTAGGCGCAGGGGATCGCGCCGAGTTCGGCATCGCTCCAGTCGCAGTCGACAGGGAAGACCTCCGATGCCGGCACGCGCACGAACTGGGCGAAGGCGCCGTCGAAGTCGGAGCCCATCCAGACGGTCTCCAGTGAGCCGAAGCTCTCGAGCCGCATGCAGGGACGCACGAGGACGCGACGCCCGAGCGTGCTCCGGTCGCCGCCCGGTCCGACCTCGACGACCCGCCCACAGCAGTCGGTGCCCTGGATGAAGGGGAAGGGGGTCGCGGCGCTCCAGCCGCCGTCTTCCTTGGCCGTCGCCCGACGCTCCTCGGCCGCGGACGCGGACTCCGTGCTCCCGTCGACAGCAGCGGAGTACCAGCCGAGGCGCGTGTTGATCTCGGTCGTGTTGACGCCGGCGGCGAGCACCTGCAGCAGGACCTCGCCCGCGGCGGGGACGGGCCGCGGCACGGCGCGATAGTCGAGCCGGTCGAGACCCCCGTTGCCGGTGGTCACGACGGCCATCATGCGCGGCGCCTCGCCGGTGAGCTGGAAGCGCGCGGGATCCAAGGCGATCTGCCGCCGGATCGCTTCGTCAATGGCCACGAGGACCTCCCTCGGACCCGCCGGTCGAAGGACGGCGCCTCGCGCCCCGGCCGCGCACGCCGTCGCTCAACCCCGTCCTCCCTCGCGCAGTCCGTCGAGCGAGAGCCGGCGCAGCGTGGCGTCGGTCGGGACGCCGTCCGGATCCCAGCCGCGCAGCGCGTAGTACTCGTCCAGGGCCGCGTCGAAGGCGCCGGCTCCGATCACCTTGCCGGCGGCGCCGCCGTCCGGGTGAGCTGCCTCGAGGATGCGCTCGGGGAGCCGGTCGTCGGCGCGGCTCAGGCCCTCGCGCAGGTTCAGCAGGCGGCCGAGGTTCCAGACACGCGCCCCGGCGGTCAGCAGCTCGTCGGCCGTCGTCTCGCGCCCCCAGAGGTAGCGGAAGTGGGCGGCGAGGAAGCCGAGGTCGAAGGCCATATTGGCGCACCAGACGCCGCTCCAGGCGATGGAGGTGAAGTCCTGCTGGTCGACGACGAGCCGGGCTCGCCCAGTCAGGGAGTCGGCGGCGGCCGACCCTCCCAGTATGTCGTCGCCGGCGGTGAAGGCGCGCATGTGGCACGCCCCGCGGTCGGAGGTCGCGTAGGCAAGGCCCATGCCGAACGTGCCGCGGGGGTCGTACGCCGGCATCTCGAGGCCCTTGACCTCGGCGGCGAGGTCGGGCCGGCCCGTCAGGGCGGCGAGGGCGCGGGTGCCGAGCGCCAGCTCGGCACCGTACCCCTCACCCGAAGCGATGAGGCGCGGCGCCTCGAGGTAACCGGCCGTATCGCCGAAGGC
>JAFGAW010000278.1 GCA_016933475.1 Thermoleophilia bacterium | reverse complement strand
GGTTCGGCGAGAGCTCGCCGATGGCGGCGAGCTGACGGCGGAGGCGCTCGAGCTCGACCTGGAAGGGGACGCGGTCGAGGGGATAGCGACCGGCCTCAGCAAGCTGCCGGAGTTGGCGGGCGAGCTCGTCGAGGCGACCGGCGTCCTCGCTGAGTTTCTCGACGAGGGATTGGCGCAGGGCCTCGAGCGAGGCGAGCCTCGCGATGAGGGCGTTGGCCTCCTCGGTCACGTCGTGGGCTAGCACGCGGTCGCCGAGGTCCTCGACCTCGGGCCGGCGGGCGCGGGCCTCAAAGTCCTCGGCGGCCTGGCGGGTCAGCCGCCACTTGGTGCGCAGGTCGGATACGTCGGTCGCGGGGTCGACGCGCTCGATGTAGTCGTCAGCCGAGGCCACGGCGTCGCGCATGGTGGTGAGATCGTGGTCGAGCGCCTTACAGGCGGTGAGCCAGCCCTCGAGGGTGGCGGCGTGCTCGCGGATCGCGGGGTCAAGGTGGGAGAGCATCTGCCAGGCCCTGGTGATGGCGGCGGGTTGGGCGAGGCGCGCGATTTGGCTCTCCTTGGCCTTGAGCAGGTAGAGCGGCAGGGCGGCGAGCTCGGCGCGCTGGGTCTGCATGGCGCCCTGGACGGTATCGAGGCGCTCACCGTGGACGCCGCGGTCGCGGAGGATGGCGACGACGCGGTCGGCGCCATCGAGGATCTCGACGAGGGCGCGGGCCTGGGCGGCGATATCGAGCGGCGTGCGGCGGAGGTCACGGAGCAGGTCCCGGGCCTGATCGAGGCCGGCGCGCTGGTCAGCGGCCTGGGCGAGCAGCAAGCGGAGCTGTGCGCGCTGGCGGTAGGAGTCGCGGAGGGCGGCCCAGAGCAGAGCGGGGGAGAAGAGGGGCAAGGGGGCGGGGGAGCGCTCGGCTTCGAGGGTCACGAGGCCGTGGTTGACGATGGTGAGGGCCGTGCCGACGGCGTCGAGCACGGTGTGAAGGTGTTGGGCGGGCGCGTGATAGGGTGGCTCGATCTCGCGCGGGTAGGGGGTGGCCTCGTCGCGGACGGCGGTGAGGTCGGACTGCAGGACGGTCACGTTGGCAGCGACGTCGCCGGCGAGGCGGTCGGCCTCGTCGTGCCAGCGGCGGGTGAGCCAGCGCAGGAGGAGCCAGACCAGGAGCAGAAACGCCAGGAAGACCAGCAGCGCGGCGCCCCAGATCCCTGGCGGCCATAGGCGCGCAGGGGCATTCGCTGTGGTGTGCACGGGCGACAGGTCTGCCTGCATGCGGCCTCCTTGTGCGACTGATGGCATGTGGCCTGCCGGGGCCAGATGCCGCGTTGCGTTATTGAGCCAGTCTCTTTTTGATCGCCCGGGCGGCGACCACGCCACCCGCCGAGGCCTGGATCAGGCCGCGGGTGACGCCGGCGCCATCGCCACAGGCATATAGGTTCTCGACCTCGGGCTCGAGGTCGCGGGTCAGCTTAAGGCGGTTCGAGTAGAACTTGACCTCAACGCCGTAGAGTAGCGTGTGGCGCGAGGCAACGCCCGGCGCGATCTGGTCGAGCGCATGGAGCATCTCCAGGATGTTGGCGACGTAGCGGTAGGGCAGGACCAGGTTAAGATCGCCGGGAATGGCGCT
>JAFGAW010000277.1 GCA_016933475.1 Thermoleophilia bacterium | reverse complement strand
TCTTATCATCCTATACGGGCGATGAACGGACTCGTGGACGCGTGTCGCTCCCCACGGAGAGGGCTCGGCGGTCCTCACCCCGAAGCCGTTGACAGGACTTAGCATGAACTGCGGACCAGTGAGTTCAGCGGTCGGGTCACTTGCGACAAGCCGGAAAGGGGAGGGCAAGTGGAACGCAGTGAAGGTCGACGAGGTGTCGCGGTCAACGACGGCGTCTTCTGGCAGGGGGGTGACCCTCGGTGGGACGCAGTCCGCTGTATCACGCCCCTCACGCGGACGGTCCGCGCGGACGTGTGCGTCGTAGGGGGCGGGTTCACGGGCCTGTGGTCGGCGCTGTCGCTGAAGAAGCTGGCCGGCGAACTGGATGTCGTACTCCTCGAGCAGACCTACTGCGGGCACGGGGCCTCGGGGAGAAACGGAGGCTGGCTCAACGCGTGGGACGACATCCTGCCGACGCTCACCGGGCTGTACGGCCCGAGCGACGCCCTCGCCGTGCTCGACCTGTCGCACCGCAGTCTGAGCGACCTGACGCAGGTGGTCAGCGACGGGGCGATCGACTGTGACCTGGCGATGGGGGGAGGCTTGATCGTCGCGACGTCCGAGGCCCAGCTCGGTGGAGTGCGGGAGACCGTGGCCGCCATGGAAGCGGCGGGGAGAGGGAGTCGGGTGAAGCTCCTCTCGGCCGAAGAGGCGAGGCAGATGTCGGGCATCTCCGAGGCCACCGGCGGCTACCTCCTCGAGCACGCGGGCTCGGTCCAGCCGGCGCTCCTCGCTCAGGGCCTGAGACGCCTTGTGGAGGCGGCCGGAGTCCAGGTGTTCGAGGCGTCTCCCATGGTGAAGCTCCATCGCGAAGCACCCGCCGTAGTCGACACGCTCGCCGGCTCGGTCGTCGCCGACCAGGTCATCCTCGCGTGCGGGTCGTGGCTTGCGCGCGTCTCCGAGTTGCGTCGCACCTTGTTCATCATCCCGACCCACGTCATCGCGACCGAGCCGTGCGAGGGCGACCTCGATGCGCTCGGCTGGACGCACGGGCGCCCGTTCGCCGACGCACGGACGGCGGTCCACTACGCGCAGAGGACCGCCGACCACCGCATGGTCTTCGGTCGCGGGGGCGGGCGCCTCGGGTTCGCGGGGCGCATCATCCCCGAGCACTTCCAGGATCGTCGCGAGACACGAGAGATCGCGGCGGACATGCGGCGGATGCTGCCGAGGCTCGAGTCGGCCCGGATCGACTGGGCGTGGGGAGGGCCGATAGACCGGTCCCAGCACGGCATGCCGTGGGTCGGCGTCATCGGCCGGCACCGTAACATCCACTACGGCGTCGGCTACGCCGGCAACGGCGTCGTACCTTCACATGTGATAGGGCGCACGCTGGCTTCCATGACGCTGGGCGTGGACGACGACTACTCCCGGTCTCCGCTCGTCTCCGACCCACCCTCCTACCTGCCGATCGAACCGATCAGGTCTGCGGGTGCACGTCTCGTGCGGGGCGCTGTCATCAGGTGCGAAGAGCGAGAAGACGCCGGTCGCGTACCGGATCCGGCGTCAAGGGTCCTGCGCCGAGCCCTCAGCCTTTCGCTGCCCAAGGGGGTCCAGGTCGCTCCGTTGGCCGAACGGGTCGCTCGCATGACGACCGTCGCTGGCCGCAGGGAAGGCGGAGGAGCCCAAGGAGCTGACGGACACGGACGGGCCTTCGACTCGACGACCGGCTCAGGAGGGTCAGACGCGTAGTGGCAGTACGCGCGGACTGGTCTTCGACGGGTAGCGGCCGTGCCGGACGGCTGCCCATGCGCTCCCGGCTCCCTCCCGCCGGTCGTCTCCGTCACGGCCGCGACCATCACCACGATACCTTGAAGCGATCGGTCCGGCCCGGTATCCTGCCTGACGATGACTCGTGGATGCGCACGAGTGGGGCTACGGCCGTGACGCGGCGCACTGCAGACGCGGTGGTCGCCACGCGCGCTCTTGCCGGCGCCTCCCCTCTCCCGTTCTGGCTCGACAGCCCGCAGGCGCCCGAGCCCGCCACGCCCTTCTACGGCCGCGACGAGTGCGACCTCGCCGTCGTGGGCGCGGGCCTGACCGGGGTATGGACGGCCCTGCTCGCCAAGGAGCACGACCCCGCTCGCGACGTCGTGCTCCTCGAGGGCGGCCGCGTCGGCTGGCAGGCCTCCGGCCGCAACGGCGGCTTCTGCATGGCCACGCTGACCCACGGCATCAACAACGGTCTCAGCCACTTCCCTGAAGAGCTGGAGACGCTGGACCGGCTCGGCCTCGAGAACCTGGACGAGGTCGAGCGTGCCGTCACCCGCTACGGCGTCGACTGCGACTGGCGGCGGTCGGGTGAGATCGGCGTGGCCATCGCACCCTGGCAGGTCGATGAGCTTGCCTCCACCCGCGACCGGATGGTCGCCGCCGGCCAGAACGTCGAGTGGCTGGACGGTCCCGCGATGCGGGCGGAGATCGCCTCGCCGACGTACCTGGCCGGCCTCTGGAACAAGGACGGCTGCGCGATGGTCGACCCGGCGCGGCTGGTCTGGGGATTGGCCCGCGCCGCCCGCGACCTCGGGGTGCGCCTCCACGAGCACACCCGCGTCGAGAAGCTGGAACGGCGGGGGGCCGGCCTGCTGCTGACGACCCCCGACGGCCGCCTCGCCGCACGCCGCGTCATGCTGGCCACCAACGCGTGCCCCGGCCTGCTCCCGGCGATGCGCCGCCGCGTCGTACCCGTGTACGACCAGGCCCTCATGACCGAGCCGCTGAGCGACGACCAGTGGGCCGCCGTCGGCTGGCCGAGGTACCAGGGCGTCGGCGACGCCGCCAACCGTTTCCACTACTACCGACGCACGGCCGACGGGCGCATCCTGTGGGGAGGCTACGACGCCATCTACCACTACGGCAACGGCATGAGGCCGGAGTTCGAGCAGCGACCGCAGACGTTCGAGAAGCTCGCCGCCCACTTCTTCACGACCTTCCCGCAGCTCGCCGGGGTGCGCTTCACGCACGCCTGGGGGGGCGCGGTCGACACCTGTACCCGCCTCTGCCAGTTCTGGGGGACGGCCCACGGCGGCCGGGTCGCCTATGCGCTCGGCTACACGGGCAACGGTGTCGGCGAGTCTCGCTTCGGCGCGCTGGTCGGGCTACGCCTCCTGGACGGAGGCGGCGGCGAGCTCACCGGGCTGAAGCTCACGACGACACAGCCGATGGCGTGGCCGCCCGAGCCCTTGCGCCTGGCCGTCGTCGACATGACGTCGTGGTCTCTCGGTCGTGCCGACGCGCAAGAAGGACGTCGCAACCTGTGGTTGCGCACGCTCGACCGCCTGGGCCTCGGGTTCGATTCCTGAGCGCGGCCGCCTGAGAGCCGCACCAGGACCGCCTTCGCCGGGAGAGGCATCCCGGCCGTCACGCGGGTGCTACGGTACTGCCGGCGTGCGGCACGGTCTCTTGCAGGGATCGAAAGCCATGGCGAGGGCAGAGAGAAGGAGCTGATCCTGATGACGAGGCTGCAGGCGAGTCTTCTCAGTGCCGCGGAGCGCGACACGCTGCACGAGCAGACGCTGACCGTGCTCGAGGAGGTGGGCGTCGCTTACAACACGCCGGCGGCCATGGACCTGCTCGAGGGGACGGGAGCCGTGCTCGACCGCGAGCGGCTCACGGCGCGGCTGCCGCGCGAGCTGGTCGAGCGCTGCCTGAAGACGACACCCCGGAAGCTGCTGCTCGCCGCCCGCGACCCCGCCCACGACGTGTGGGTGGGCGACGGCAGTCTGACTTTCACCACGGACGGCACCGTGACCTACGTGCTCGACGATGAGAGCGGCGAGCGTCACGAAGCGTCCGCCGCGGATCTGCGCGAGCTCATGCCCCTCTTGGACGCCCTGCCCAACGCCGACTACGTGTGGCCCATCGTCTCGGCCCGCGACCTGGACCCGCTGACGGCCAACCTCGAGATCGAGGCCATCTCGTTCCGCTCCTGCGCCAAGCACGTGCAGGACGAGGTGCGCAGCCCTGAGTTCGTGGCGCCGCTGCTCGACATGATCGCCGCCGTGGGCGGCGCGCCGGTGGCCGAGCGGCCCGTCTTCTCGACGATCAACTGCACCCTCTCGCCGCTCGAGCACGACGGCCCGATGACGGAAGCCAGCATCGCTCTGGCGCGCGCCGGCGTGCCGATCGTCATCATGCCGCTGCCGCTGATGGGCACGACGGCGCCGATCACGGTGGCGGGGGCGACCGTCGTGGCGATGGCCGAGTTGCTCTCGGCGGTCGTGCTCTTCCAGCTCGCGGCGTCCGGCTGCCCGCTGATCGCCGCCCCGGTGCCGGCCGCCGCTGACCTGCGCAGCGGGCTCTTCCTCTCGACTTCGCCCGAGGCGAGAGCCGCCACGCTCGCCGGCGTGGAGATGGCCAAGCGGCACTACGGGCTGCCGACGCAGGGTGGCGGCATCGGCGGCGATGCCAAGGCCCCGGACTTCCAGGACGGCATCGAGGCGGGCGGCCTCCTCGACGCGCTCCTCGGCGCCGACTCGCTCGTCGGTCTGGGCTGCATCGACGGTGTCCAGATCACCAGCCTGGCGACGATCGTGCTGCACGACGAGGCCGCCGCGCTCGTCAAGGAGCGACTG
The DNA here is from genome assembly GCA_016933475.1 of Thermoleophilia bacterium. Lineage (GTDB taxonomy): Bacteria > Actinomycetota > Thermoleophilia > UBA2241 > UBA2241 > UBA2241. The sequence goes on along the minus strand of JAFGAW010000277.1, from coordinate 337 downwards.
CGCGAGGTGTCGTTCGACCCGGCCGCGTGCCTGCTCGACGACATCCGCGCGGTGGGGCCGGGCGGTCACTACATGGCCCGATCCAGCACGCGCCGGCACGCGCACGACGCCTGGCAGCCGGCCGTGCTGCGCCGGGGCGCCTTCGAGACGTATCACGGCCGCACGCTGGTCCAGGACGCGCTCGAACGGGCGCGCGAGCTCCTCGCGACCCACGAGGTGAAGCCGCTCCCCGACGATGTCGATCGACATCTCGACGAGGTGATGGCTGCGTACCGGCGCCTCGCCCTGCAGAAGGCCTGATCCGCCCATGACGACCCTCGAGGTCCTCTCCAACGAC
>JAFGAW010000276.1 GCA_016933475.1 Thermoleophilia bacterium | reverse complement strand
CGGCCGGCCCGCCGGCCTCCTGGCAGACCTCGTGCATCCTCGTCTGTCCCGTCTCCTTGCCGGCGCCCCGTGGTAGGATTGCCCCTCGATGCGGGCCGGGTCGTCCCGAAGGGGGCGGGCCTCATCGCTTCCGTACAACCAGGGAGGTCGGGCGTGGCGTCCACGTGGCAGGGTCCGGGGAAGATGCAGTTCTCGAAGTGGCAGGGTCTCGGCAACAACTACATCGTCCTGCACCGCGAGGAGATCCCCTTCGACCTCACCCCCGGCCGCGTGCGGCTGCTGTGCGACCGTGACTTCGGCATCGGCGCCGACGGCATCCTCGTCGTGGGTCCACGCACCGGGGTCGACCGCTTCAAGCTGCAGATCTTCAACCCCGACGGCTCCGAGGCCGAGATGTGCGGCAACGGTGTGCGTATGGTGGCGCGCAAGCTTCAGATGGAGGGGCTGCTCGAGAGCGAGTCGGTCGTGCTCGAGACGGGGGCGGGGGAGATCGTGCCCCGTCTCGGTGACGGCTACAGCGTGACCGTCGACATGGGCGTGGCCCGGTTCGGCGGCGACAAGCTCGACGGCTTCGACGGCGAAGCCGTCGACGCCTCGATCCAGGCCGCCGGCCGCAGCTTCACCTTCACCTTCGTCGACGTCGGCAACCCGCACGCCGTCGTCACGTCGCCGTGGCCGCTCGAGCTCGCTGCGGTGCACGAATTCGGCCCGGTGCTCGAGGAGCACAAGTACTTCCCGCGCAAAGCGAACATCGAGTTCGTCGTCGTGCAGGACGAGCACCGCGCCAAGGTGCGCGTCTGGGAGCGCGGGGTGGGGGAGACGCGGGCCTGCGGCACGGGCGCCACGGCCACCGCCGTCGCCCTCGTGCGCACCGGGCGCTGCGTCTCGCCGGTCACCGTCGACCTGCCGGGTGGCTCGCTCGAGGTCGAGGTCCGGCCCGACTGGCGCGTCTTCATGACCGGGCCGGCCGAGGAGATCTACCACGGCGACCTCTCCCGCGAGTTCCTCCGACACCTCGAATAGGCGGTCACCATGCGTCTCTCCACCCGCGTCGCGAGCCTCCCGCCCTACCTCTTTGCCGAGATCGAGCGCAAGGTCGCCGCACGCCGCGCGGCCGGTGCGGACATCATCAGCCTCGGCATCGGCGACCCCGACCTGCCGACGCCGCCGCACATCGTCGCCGCGCTGGCTGCGGCGGCTGCCGACCCGGCGACGCACCAGTACCCGAGCAACCGCGGCGAGCGCGGCTTCCGCGACGCCGTCGTCGGCTACTACGAGCGGCGCTTCGGCGTCGCCCTCGACCCCGAGACCGAGGTGATGCCGCTCCTCGGAGCCAAGGAGGGCATCGCCCACATGTGCCTCGCCCTGCTCGACCACGACGAGGTCTGCCTCGCTGCCGACCCTGGCTACCCCGTCTATGCCACGGGTCCGCTGCTCGCCGGCGGGCGCGCCGAGCCGCTCCGGCTGCTGCCCGAGCTCGCCTTCCAACCCGACCTCGAGGCAATCCCGGCCGAGACGCTCAGGGCG
>JAFGAW010000049.1 GCA_016933475.1 Thermoleophilia bacterium | reverse complement strand
GCCGAGGTCGCGGGCGTAGCGGAAGAGCGAGGTGTTGGAGTTGAACCCATCGGCGATCTTCACGACGCGGATGCGCGGGTGGGCCGCAAAGAGCTCGAGCGCCTTCTCCTTGGTCATCTCGTCCTTGAGCGTGGCGATCACGTTGATGATGTGGCCATGCGTCGTCGGCACGTGCACGAGCAGGCCGGTGGCCTCGACGTGCGGCATGATCGTCATCAGATCGACGGCCTGGTGGTTGGGGACGGGCTCGACCTGGGCCACGTCGACGAGCCCCCGGTGGGTGTCCCCCGGGTCGGCGACGCGGCGTATGATCGTCACGATGACGCGCTCGCAACCGGCGGCGCGGTCGACGCAGTCGACGGCGCGGATCAGCCCGGTCGTGTTGCATGAGGTCAGCTTGAGGTAGTCCTTGCCGACGCCCTTCTCGTAGTTGGCGTAGCCGTGGAAGAAGACGTCGACGATCTCGTTCTTCTCGCCGCCCTGGAACACCGCCTTGACGCCCTTGGCCTCGTAGATCGCCTTGTTCTTCTGGCCGATCCCGCCGGGCGAGGCGTCGAGCACGATGTCGACCTCGTCGAGCAGCTCGTCGAGGGTACCGCTGACCGAGATGCCGAGCGCGTCGAACGCCGCCTTCTGGTCGGGCGCGACGACGAACAGCTTGTAGGGCATGCCGATCTCGTGCAGGGCGCGGATGGCGAGCGTCGGGGCGACGTCGACCACCCCGGCGAGCTCCATGTCCTCCTGCAAGGCGACGCCGTCAGCGAGCCGCTGCCCGATGACGCCGTAGCCGACGACGCCCACTCTTGCCTTGGCCATTGTCTTCGCTCCTTTGCCTCGTCGGGCGGTCAGTAGCCGAGCTCGTTCTCGACGACGCCGATCGACTCGTCGAGCACGCGCACGACGGTGTCGATCTGCTCCTTGCTGATGATGAACGGCGGGGCGATGGCGTGGCAGTGGCCACCGCCCAGAAGACGTACGAAGACACCCCGGCGGAAGGCCTCGTCGCGCACCTTCATCGCGGCGCCCACCGCAGGCGGGAACCACTCGCGTGTCGCCTTGTCCTTGACGTACTCGATGCCGGCCACGAGCCCCATGCCGCGCACGTCGCCGACGATGGGGTGGGCGGTCAGGGTCTTGAGGCCCTCCTGGAAGTAGGCGCCCACCTCGGCGCAGCGCTCGACGAGGTGCTCGCGCTCGATGATCTCGAGGTTGGCGAGCCCCGCAGCCGAGCAGAGCGGGTGGCCGTTGTAGGTGGCCCCGCTCATGAAGGTCTTGTCGCCGCCGCCGAGGAACGCCTCGTAGACGTGGTCGCGGGCGCCGACCGCGCCGAGCGGGAGGTAGCCCGACGAGAGGCCCTTGGCGAACGTGACCAGGTCGGGGTTCGAACCGAGTTGCTGGAAGCCGAACCAGGTGCCGGTACGGCCGAAGCCGGTGATGACCTCGTCGTTGATGACGAGCACGTCGTTGGCCTTGCAGATCTCGTTGACCATCGGCCAGTACTCGGGCGGCGGCGGGATCACGCCGCCGGTGCCGATCATCGTCTCGCCGAGCATGGTGCCGACGTTGTCGGCGCCGTAGAAGGCGATCTCCTCCTCCACGACCTTGGCGCACTCCATCTTGCAGTCTTCGCCGTAGGTCTTGTGCCAGGCGCAGCGGTAGCAGTAGGGGGCGCCGAGCTTGATGAAGCCCGGCAGCAGGGGCTCGAACTTCTGCCGGTTCATCGACAGTCCCTGGGCGCTCGTCGCGGTCATCGTGGTGCCGTGGTAGGAGCGGTCGCGGAAGAGGACCATGTACTTGGTGCCGTGACCGCGGTTGCGGTGGTACTGGCGCGCCATCTTGACGGCGGTCTCGACGGACTCGCCGCCGCCCAGCGTGAGGAAGACGTGGTCGAGGTCGCCGGGCATGAGCGCTGCGACCTTGGCGGCGAGCTTGATCGAGGGCTCGTTGGCGATCTGGAAGATGTGGTAGATCGCGAGCTTCTCCATCTGCGCCTTGATGGCGTCGTAGATCTCGGTGCGGCCGTGACCGACGTTGACCGTCCACAGGCTGGCGAACGCATCGATGTACTCGTTGCCCTCGGTGTCGTAGACGACGGCGCCCTCGGCGCGATCCATGATGATCGGCTTCAGACCCTGCATCTGGGTGAACGGCGGCCACAGGTGGCCGAGGAAGTCCTGTTGGAGCTGCTGCGTGCCGGGATCGTCGAACCCCTGTGCCATGGTCCCTCCCATCGTGCCTTCAGAGCGTCGTTGCCGGGGGGGTGCGACCCTGCGTCAGCGGCCGTCACCGGCGAGCCGCTCGCGCTCTGCGGCGTGCCACGGCGGACCACCGCACGCCGCGAGGCGCACGCTGCCGCCGCTTGGCGGCAGCACCGCGGCGCCGGCAGCAAACCACCCGGGTGGGTGCAGCTTATCTGCTGCCCCGGCGCTGTCAAGGCGGGGCGCCGTCACCCAGCCTGTGCGGGCGGCCGGCCGGGCGGCGTGGCCGCGCTCCGCCCCGCCGCACGGCCGGGCCCTCTTTGAAGCCGCCGCACCCGCTGATAGCCTTGCGCGCGGATGGTCGGCGGCGCCGGAGGTGGGTGATGACGGTCGGTCCAGGGGCGGCTTCGAGCCTGGGACAGGCAGCGGTCTATTGGTGCGGGGGCGACGACCGCTGGACACCCCCGCCCGAGGTCACGCCCCTCACCGGGGCCGTCCACGCCGATCTGTGCATCGTCGGCGGCGGCTTCACCGGCCTGTGGGCGGCGCTGTACGCGAAGCGCCTGGCGCCGGAGACCGACGTGGCGCTCGTCGAGCAGTCCGTCTGCGGCCTCGGCGCCTCGGGGCGCAACGGCGGCTGGGTCAACGGCTGGCAGGACGCGCTGCCGTCGCTGGTCGGGCTGTTCGGCGCGGACCGCGCCCGCTGGCTCCTGGAGCAGTCGGTGGAGAGCGTGAACGAGATCGCGCGCACGGTCGCCGAGGGCGCGATCGACTGCGACCTCACGCTGAACGG
>JAFGAW010000275.1 GCA_016933475.1 Thermoleophilia bacterium | reverse complement strand
TGCAACGCCGGCATCATGCCGGCCGGCATCTTCACGCCGGGCCCGGTCGGGCTGGTGTCGCGCTCAGGCACCCTGACCTACGAGATCGTCGACCAGCTCAGCCGTGCAGGGCTCGGGCAGACGACCTGCGTCGGCATGGGCGGCGACCCGGTTCACGGCGTCGGCTTCGTCGAGTGTCTCGAGCTCTTCGAGGCCGACGAGCAGACGACCGCCGTGGTGCTCGTCGGCGAGATCGGCGGCGACGACGAGGAGCGCGCCGCGGGCTTCGCCGAAGAGCGCATGAGCAAGCCGGTCGTCGCCTACCTGGCCGGTTTCACCGCGCCCCCCGGCAAGCGTATGGGGCACGCCGGGGCGATCATCAGCGGCGGGTCGGGGACGGCGGCCGCCAAGGCGCAGGCCCTCGAGGCAGCGGGTGTCGCCGTCGCCCGCCGCCCCAGCGAGGTCGCCCCTCTCGTGGTGGCCGCTCTCGAAGGGCAGGTCTAGAATGCGGCGAACGGCTTGGGGAGGGGGGACGATGAGCACACGCACGCGTCGCGGTGGTGAGGTCTCGTGAAGCGCCGGCCGCTGGGGCGGCTCGTGATGGCGCTCGTGCCGCTGCCCTGGACCGCCTTCTACGCGGTGATGGGTGGGTGGTTCGTCGCGAAGGCCCTGCCCGCGGTCATCGGCGGTGACAGCCGGGTGCCGATTCGCGGCGATGCCGTGGCCTCAAACGGCGTGCTGCTCGTCGGCATCGGCTTCCTCGTCGCGTTCGCGGCGACGCTCGGAGTGACCGTGCTCGTACTCCTGGAGCGGCGCGGTCGTCTCTGGACGCTCGAGCTGGTCGTCCTCCTGGCGGTCTGGGCCGGCGGCCTGTGGGCGATCTATCGCTCGTCGCTCGGCGCCCCCGCCTTCCTCCTCGTCTTCTTCGGGCTCTTCTTCGCGACGGCCGTGGCGGCCGTCATGGTCGTGTCGCGCCCGCCCGAAGTCATCGAGGCGGGACCGGGCAAGAGCACGTCCGCCTGACGCGGTCTCGCGCCACGGGGCGCCGTCTCGCTCACCCGCCATCCCGTCCCGCCGCCGCGAGGCCTCTTGGTCGGCGGGTCCACGGCGGTCTCGTTGCCGCCCCCCGAAGCCCGTGCTAGCGTTCGGTGTCACCGGCCGGCTGCCGCGTCGTGGTCCCCGGGGGGGTGCGCTCGAAGAGCGCAAGGGGACTGCGACGCCGCCCGGCCCGTCAGTCGACCGCTCAGGAGGCCCTCATGCCCGAGCAGGACCATCAGCCCACCGTCGAGGAGCTGAAGGCCAAGGCTTTTCAGCCCATGGAGGACGCCAGGGTCCTCCATCCCTTCTACCGCGGCAAGATCGAGACCACGCTCAAGTGCTGCGTGCGCGACTTCCAGGACTTCGGCATCTGGTACACGCCCGGCGTCAGCAAGCCCTGTCTCGAGATCAAGGACGACCCCGAGAAGATCTACGAGCACACCAACAAGTGGAACACGGTGGCCGTGATCAGCGACGGCACCCGGGTGCTCGGCATGGGCGACATCGGGCCCAAGGCCGGCATGCCGGTCATGGAGGGCAAGAGCCTGCTCTACAAGTACCTCGGCGGCGTCGACGGCTTCCCGCTCATGGTCGACACCAAAGACCCGGACAAGTTCATCGAGTTCGTCAAGCTCGTGCAGCCGGGCCTCGGCGGCGTGAACCTCGAGGACATCTCGCAGCCCAAGTGCTTCCGCATCCTCGACACGCTGCGCGAGGAGTGCGAGATCCCCGTGTGGCACGACGACCAGCAGGGCACGGCTTGCGTCACCCTGGCCGGCCTCATCAACGCGCTCAAGGTGGTGGGCAAGAAGATCGACGAGGTCTCGATCGCCTTCATCGGCTCGGGCGCCGCCAACGTCGCCATCAGCCGGCTGATCTTCGCCTACGGCGCCACCCCCGCGCAGTGCCGCGTCGTCGACAGCAAGGGCATCCTCCACAAGGGCCGCGACGACATCGAGGCCGTCAAGGCCGAGTGGGTCGACAAGTGGAAGTACTGCGAGATCACGAACGAGGAGCAGCGTACCGGCGGCATCGCCGAGGCGCTGAAGGGCGCCGACGTCTGCATCGCCCTCTCCAAGCAGGGCCCCGACACCATCGAGAAGGACTGGGTCCGCGGGATGGCCTCCGACGCCATCGTCTTCATCTGCGCCAACCCCATGCCCGAGATGTGGCCGTGGGACGCCAAGGAGGCGGGCGCCGCGGTCGTGGCCACCGGCCGCTCCGACTTCGAGAACCAGGTCAACAACTCGCTCGGCTTCCCCGGCATCTTCCGCGGCACGCTCGACGTGCGCGCCAAGACGATCACCGACGAGATGTGCATCGCCGCCGCCGAGGAGCTCGCCAAGGTCGCCGAGGACAAGGGCCTGCGCCCCGACTACATCATGCCGACCATGGACGACTGGGAGGTCTTCCCCCGCGAGGCCGCGGCGGTCGCCATGAAGGCGATCGAGCAAGGCATCGCCCTGCGGACCGACCTGACGTACGACCAGGAGATCGCCGAGGCGACGGCGATGATCGCGCGGGCGCGCGGCCTCGTGCAGGACGCGATGGCCCTCGGGTACATCGCGATGCCCGAGGGCAGCCGCGCCCCGGCGCCGACCACCCAGGCGCTGAAGGCCGTCGCCAGGGGTGCCGGCGATGCCGCCGCCGGGTACGCCGGCAAGGCGGCCGACAAGCTCGGGCCATACGCCGACAAGGCCGCCGAGGTCGCCCGGCAGGCGGCCGACAAGGCCGGCCCCTACGCCGAGAAGGCCGCCGAGCTCGCCCGCGACGCCGCCGACAAGGCCGCCGAGGCGCTCAAGAAGGCGACCGACCGCAAGAAGGACTGAGGAGGCGCCGTGGCAGTCCGTGAGCTCGACGTCGCCGAGGTCACCGCGGCCGTGAAGGAGCTCTGCATCACGGCCAACTACGACCTGCCCG
>JAFGAW010000274.1 GCA_016933475.1 Thermoleophilia bacterium | reverse complement strand
GGGGCGGCGCCGCACCTGGCCCGCCTCATCGAGGCGGGCTACATCGGCGCCGTCTTCGGCGGCAACGCCGTCGCCACCCACGACGTCGAGTCCGCCCTCTTCGGCACGTCGCTGGGCGTCTCGCTGCACGAGGGCACGCTCATGCCGGGCGGCCACGAGCACCACCTGCGCGCCATCAACACCATCCGGCGCGCCGGTTCGCTCAAGGCCGCCGTGGAGCAGGGCGTCCTCACCGAGGGGCTCATGTACACGTGTGTGACGACCGGCACGCCGATGGTGCTCTGCGGGTCCATCCGTGACGACGGGCCGATGCCCGAGGTCATCCCCGACGTCCTCGCCTGCCAGGGCGAGATGCGCCATTACGCCCAGCAGGCCGGCGCCTGCCTGATGCTCTCCTCGATGCTGCACTCGATCGCGACCGGCAACCTGCTGCCGGCCTCGGTGCGCACGGTCTGCGTCGACATCAATCCGGCCGTCGTCACCAAGCTCGCCGACCGCGGCAGCTTCCAGGCCATCGGTATCGTCACCGACGTCGGCCTCTTCCTCGAGCAGCTCGCCGACGACCTCTGCGCCGAGGCCTGATGCCCGAGAGGTCCGACGCCGGGCCGATCTCGGCGGCGGGTGCCGGTCGCCGTCGAGGCGCCCCGTTGACGCGCCGTCTCCTGTCGGCCCGCCCCGCCACCCGCCTTCCGACCTGCTCCACGACCCCCCTCGGATAGACTGACGGCGTGCTGACCGCCGTCCTCTCGCTGGGCTCCGCCCTCGGCTACACGGTCCACGACGTGCTCATGATGCGCGTCGTGCGCTCGACGCCGGTCTTCACGGCGCTCTTCTGGGTGCAGTCGGTCGCGCTCGTGCTGTTCGTGCCGGCGTGGCTCCTCTTCATCGGGCTGCCCGAGGGGAGCGAGGAGTGGCGCGCCGCCGGGCTCGCCGCCTTGAGCGGACCGGTCGAGGTCCTCGCGCTCGCCGCCCTGCTCAAGGCGCTCGCCGTCGGCAAGCTCTCGATCGTGGCGCCGCTGGCCGCCCTCGGCGGCGGCTTCGGCGCCGT
>JAFGAW010000004.1 GCA_016933475.1 Thermoleophilia bacterium | reverse complement strand
GCCGAGGCCTGGCGCGAGCGGCTGCACGAGGAGCGCGGCGGCGACGAAGGAGACGGACCGTGGTGAGGAGACGGACCGTCGTGAGGAGACGACCGTGACGCCCCGGCTCGCGAAGGGGCGACTATGATGCCCCCGCTCTCGAGGAGGACACCGTGAGGATCGGCTGGCTCTCGACCGGCCGCGACCAGGCGGCGAGCACGCTGCTCGCCGAGGTCGTCGGCCGCGCGCGGCGCGACGAGATCGCCCTCGACATCGCCTGCGTCTTCTGCGACCGCCTGCGCGGCGAGAGCCCCGAGAGCGATCACTTCCTCGACCTCGTCGAGCAGTCCCACATCCCTGCCGTCATGGCCTCGAGCCGCGAGAGCTGGGCGGCGGCACAGGCCGAAGGCGTCGCCCGCGGCCGCTGGCGTGAGGCATTCCACACCGAGGTCCTCCGCCTGCTCGAGCCCTTCGGTCTCGACGTCCTCGTGATGGCCGGGTACATGCTCATCGTCAGCCCGGCCATGTGCCGCCGCTACGCCCTCCTCAACCTGCACCCCGCGCTGCCGGGCGGTCCGACGGGCACCTGGCAGGACGTGATCTGGCAGCTCCTCGAGCAGGGGGCCGGAGAGACCGGGGCGATGGTCCACCTGGCGACCGCCGAGCTCGACAGCGGGCCGGTCGTCGCCCTCTGCCGCTTCTCGCTCAAGGGGCCCGAGTGGGAACCGCTCTGGGCCCAGTTCCGCGAGAAGCGGCGCACGCTCTCCGTCGCCGAGATCGCCGCCGCTGAGGGCGAGAGCGAGCCGCTCTTCGCCGAGATCCGCCGCCGCGGCGAGGCCCGCGAGATCCCCCTCCTCTACCAGACCATCCGCCGCTTCGCCGACGGCAAGCTCAGCACCGCCGACGGCGGCGTCTTCTCGGAGTCGGCGCGTCTGCCCCTCGACCTCACCGAGTCGGTCGAGCGGGAGCTCGCTACGGAGGCGGTGTGAAAGTGGCGAAGCGTGGTGAGAGCGGTGACCCCCGCCGTCTCTACGTGACCGACTGCGAAGGCCCGCTGACCGTCAACGACAACGCCCAGGAGGTCGCGGAGCGCTTCATCCCCGCCGGCGCCGAATTCTTCGCGCGGCTGTCGCGCTACGACGACTTCCTCGCCGATGTCGTCGGCAAGCCCGGGTACAACGCCGGCGACACCCTGCGCCTGCTGCCGCCCTTCCTCAAGGCCTTCCACGTGACCGACGAGGACGTCGAACTCTTCAGTGCCGAGGGCGTCCTGCTGGTCCCGGGGGTCGAGAAGGCCCTGCGCCGCGTGCGCGCCCTGCTGCCCGTCTTCGTCGTCTCGACCTCGTACACCCCGTACATCCGTGCTCTCGCTGAGCGGCTCGACCTGCCGCTCGAGCGCTGCCGCTGCACCGAGCTGAGCCTCGACGCCTGGACCATGGACGAGGAGGAGGCCGCCTGGCTGCGCGGGCAGGTGCCGCGGGTGCTGGCGCGCCCCGTCCTCGAACTGCCCGACGGGGCGCGTTCGGCGGCCGACCTCGCGGAGCGCGACCGCGAGACCGTCGCCGCGCTCGACGGGCTCTTCTGGGAGCAGATGCGAGGCAAGGTGAGCGGCGAGATGGTGGCTGCTGTCCGGCCGGTGGGCGGCGGTATGAAGCTCGCCGGCCTCGAGGGGATCGTCACCGCCGAAGGCGTACCTCTCTCCGCGGTCATGTACGTCGGCGACTCGATCACCGACGCCCCGGCGCTCGCCGCCGTCCGCGACGCCGGCGGCGTGGCCCTCAGCTTCAACGGCAACGGCTACGCCCTGGCCGCGGCCGAGTTCGCCGCGGCGAGCCCCGACGCCGAGGTGTGTGCGCACCTGGCGCAGGCGTTCGCTGACGGCGGCCACGACGGCGTCGCGGCCGCCGTCAGCGCCTGGCCGAAGCCGAAGGACGGCACCGCGCCGACCGGCAAGGCACGCGCCCGCGTCGGCGTCGTGAGCGACGAGGGCGATGCGCTCGCCGAGGCGTCCGCCGCCGCCCGGCGGCGGGTGCGCGGCGAGCGCGTCGCCCGCCTCGGCTGAATGCCGGGCGAGCGCCCGACCTTCCCTGCCGCGGCCCTCGCCCTCGAGGGCGTCACGGTCTGGGAGTGGGATCCACGCAGCAGTGAGCGCCCGGTGCTGCTCGACGGCGTCGACTGGGTCGTCCGCGCCGGCGAGCAGTGGGCCGTGCTCGGCCCCAACGGCGCCGGCAAGACCACGCTCCTCAACGTGGCCGCCGGCCTGCGCCACCCGAGTCGCGGCGCCGTGAGGATCCTCGGCGAGACGGTGGGCCGGGTCGACCTGCGCGAGCTGCGGGCGCGCATCGGCTACCTCGACCTCGCCCTCGAGACGGCCTTCGCGCCGCGACGCACGGCACTCGAAGTGGCGCTCACCGGCGCGACCGGCTCGATCGCCCTGCTCGGGGAGCGCCTGACCGCCCCAGACCACGCACGGGCCCGCGATCTCCTCGCCCGGTTCGGCTGCGCGCCGATCGCCGGCCAGGCCTTCAGGACCTGCTCGCAGGGCCAGCGCCGGCGCGTCCTGCTGGCGCGAGCGTTGATGCACGACCCGCCGCTCCTGCTGCTCGACGAGCCCGCCGACGGGCTCGACCTCCCCGGCCGCGAAGCGCTCCTCGCGGCCCTCGCGACGCTTGCCGGCGAAGAGCCCGCCGCGTCCGTCGTCACGGTGACCCACCACCTGGAGGAGTTGCCGGTCTCGACGACCCACGCCCTCCTGCTCCGCGGCGGCCGCGTCGTGGCGGCCGGCCTCGCCGACACGGTCCTCGCCGACGCGCCGCTCTCGACCTGCTTCGGCGCTCCGATCACCGTGCGCCGCGACGACGGCCGCTGGACGGCGCGCGCCCAGCCCGGCTGGTGACCCCCCCACATGACGAACCGCCCGCTGCCATCGCCCACGTGACGAAGGACCCGCTGCCCTTGTCTCCCGGTCTGCGACCCGGCGCCGACGGGCGCCCGCGCTGCTTCTGGGCGGTCGGCCCACCCGAGTACGGCGCCTACCACGACGACGAGTGGGGACGGCCGGTGCTCGACGACACCCTCCTCTTCGAGCACCTGAGCCTCGAGGCGTTCCAGGCGGGCCTCTCGTGGCTCACGATCCTGCGCAAGCGCGCCGCGTTCAGGGCGGCGTTCGCGGACTTCGACCCTGCCGCCGTCGCCGCCTATAGCCCCGGCGACGTCGCGCGCCTTCTTGACGACGCCGGCATCGTCCGCAATCGGCGCAAGATCGAGGCGACGATCGCCAACGCAGGACGGACGCTCGAGCTCGTCGAGCGGGAGGGCTCGATGGCCGCGTTCTTCTGGTCGTTCCGACCGGCTCGGCACGCGGCCCCTCGCACCGCCACCGACCTGGTCGCCACCTCACCGGAGGCGACGGCTCTGGCGAAGGAGCTCAAGCATCGCGGCTTCCGCTTCGTCGGGCCGACGACCGTCTACGCGCTGATGCAGTCCACCGGCATCGTCGACGACCACCTCGCCGGCTGCTGCATGCGCGAGGCCGTCGAGCGCGAGCGCGCCGCCGTCCTGCGGCGGCTCGCCTCCGCCGGGGCCCTGCGGCAGGTCACCCCCCGCGCCGCGCCCGAGGACTCACCACCACCAGGGTGATGTCGTCGGCGAACGGGGCGGCCGCCGCCCGCTCGACCGCCGCAGTGACCCGCTCGAGCGCTTCGCGGTCGAGCGGGGCCCCGATCAGGTCGGCGAACGTCTGGATCAGGCGCTGCTCGCCGAAGCGTTCGCTCGAACCCGCCGCGACGCGGCCTTCGATGAGACCGTCGGTGTAGAAGACGAGGCTCCAGTCCGCCGGCAGGTCGAAACGGCCCGGCTCACCGACGGGCACGTCGAGCGTCCCGAGCGGCGGGATCGGCTCCTGCGCGAGGGGGGCGACGCGACCGCCGATGATGAGCGGCGGCGGATGCCCGGCGTTGAGCAGGGCGACCTCCCCGGCCTCCGGGTCGATCCAGGCCAGACACGCCGTCGCGAAGGTGTCCGGGTCCTGGCGCTCGCGCGTCACGATCGCACGCAGCCCGCGAACGATCCGCGACGGGGAAGCGCCGGAGAGGACGAGCGCCGACCAGCCGACGCGCAGCATGGCGCCGAGGGCCGCCGCGTCGGGCCCGTTGCCGCTGACGTCGCCGCAGATCACGGCGAGGCGACCGTCACGCTGCTCGAGCACGTCGGCGAAGTCGCCGCCCAGCTCGAGCCGGCGGTCGCCCGGCCGGTAGTACCTGAGCACGTCGACGGCGTGGTGCCGCACGGGCAGGGTGGGCGCGAGGCTGCGCGCGAGACGCTCGTGAAGACGTCGCGCCGCATGGAGGTGCGCGATCGCCGCGCCGTGTGGCCGCGCGAGACCGTCTTCGATCAGGCCGAGATACACGAGAACGGCCGAGAGGACGAGGAAGACGTGGCCGATCATGTTGGGCCAGGTGTGCGGCCCGCTGTACACCGTGAACCAGAGCTCGGCGGCGATGCTCGCCCCAAGGGCCCCGACGAGCAGGGGGAAGGCGGCGGCCGGCAGGAGCGCCCGCCGCCGCCAGAGCAGCAGGATGGCCGCGACGAAGAGCGCCGAGATCACGTACTCGGTCGCCACCTTGAACGGTGTCAGCCCGCCGGCCAGCGTATACGCGGACGGGAACACCCCCCACCAGTAGATGCTTGCCAGCGCGAGGGCGGTCGCGACGCCGTAGAGGAGCGCGATCGCGCCTATGGGGAGGCGTCGGCCGAGTACGGCCGGCGCCAGCACGAAGGTCACCGCCAGGAGGAGGCGCGCCGTGAGCCACACCTGCGTCGGGTGGTCGGCAGACCCGACGATCATGTCCATCCCGGGGAAGTCGACCATGTGGACGAGGTGCAGCAGTGCTGCGGCCCCCAGACCTACGCCCATGAACACCGCGAAGTCGTCGTCGAGGAACTCGCGCAACGTGAGCGACAGGATGAGCGCACCGAAGCCGACCACGGCGAACACCACCTCGGCGACCGTGTGGAAGAAGAGGTACGACACGAGCGAGGTCAGCGCCGTCAGCAGCACGATGAGCGCCGCGCCGACGAGTCGCAGCGTGGTGTTGACTCGAGGCGGGCTTGCCTGACTCCTGCCGATCGCCGGGGCGGCAAGCTCACCGGCCGGGGCAGCGCCCTGGTCGCCGGCCGTGGCGGCGCGGCTCACGAGACCGCCGCCGCGCGCTTCGCCACCACGACCACCGTCACGTCGTCGCTGATCGGCTCGCCGCCGGCGCTCTCCGCAGCGCGCATGACGCGATCGATGCAGGACCGGTCGACCGAGCCGCCGACGAGTTTCTCAAGCGTCGAGATGAGGCGGTCCTCGCCGAAGCGCTCGGCGGTGTCGGGCGCTGCGCGGCCCTCGATCAACCCATCAGTGTAGAAGAGCAGTGTCCACCCCTCAGGCAGCGCCAGCGGCAGCGGCTCGCGGACGGGCACGTCGACCGTGCCCAGCGGGGGCATCGCCGGCACCTCGAGCTGCTTCACGCCGCCGGCAAGGAGCAGCGGAAGCGGGTGTCCCACGTTCACGACCCAGAGCTCGTCGGCCCCCGGGTCGATCCACGCGAGGCAAGCGGTGGCGAACGTGTCCTCATCGTGCCGCTCACGGACCAGGACCTGCCTGAGGCTGCCGACGACGTCGGCGGGTGCGGCGCCGCTCACCACGAGCGCCTGCCAGCTCACCCTGAGCATGGCGCCGAGGGCGGCGGCGTCGGGGCCGTGCCCGCTGACGTCGCCGCAGATGACGGCGAGCCCTCCGTCGTGCAGATCGACCACGTCGATGAAGTCGCCGCCGAGCTCGAGCTCGTGCTGGCCCGGCCGGTAGTAGGTGACCACGTCGACCGTCGGGTGCTGCACCGGCAGCGTCGGCAGGAGGCTCTTCTCGAGGCGCTCGTGCAGGCGCTGCGCCTCGCGCAGGTTGGCCACCGCGGCGGCATGCGGCCGCGCGAGGCCGTCCTCGACGACGCCGAGGTACACGAGGATCGCCGACAGTACGAGGAAGACGAGCCCGATCATGTTGGGCCAGGTCTGCGGACCGGTGTGGATGGAGAGCCACAGTTCGGCGACGATGCTCGACACCAGCGCGCCGACGATGAGCGGGAAGGCCTGGCCGGGCAGCCTGCTCCGCCGGCGCCACAGCAGGACCATGGCCAGCACGAACAGAGCCGACACCAGGTACTCGCTCAGCGTCTTGAAGCGTGTCGGCCCGCTCCCCGCCACGTAGGCGGTGGGGAAGACGTCCCACCAGTACACGGCCGCCAGCGTGAGCAGGGCGAGGGCGGCGTACAGCGAAGCGACGAAGCGGAACTGCAGTCGGCGGCCGAGGACGTAGGGGGCGGCCACGAAGGACGCCGCGAGGATGAGCCGCGCCGCGACCCAGATCTGGGCCGAGGTGTCGGGTGTCCCGCTGATCACGTTCATCCCGGGGAAGTCGACCGTGTGCACGAGCTGCAGCAGCGCAGCGGTC
>JAFGAW010000273.1 GCA_016933475.1 Thermoleophilia bacterium | reverse complement strand
GCGCGCGTCCGAGCGGCGGATCGCCGAGCTGACCGAGACCGTCGAGCACGAGCCCGTCGAGAGAGCCTGCTACATCAGGCAGGCCTCCCACCAGGTCAAGACCCCGCTGTCGGCGATCCAGAGCTACGTCAACGTGATCCTCGGCGGATACACCGGCGAGATCCCCGAGCGCACTCGCGACATCGTGCAGAAGATCCACTCCCGCTGCGAGGCGGCGCTCGCCAACCTCGCCAAGTGCCGCATGCTGGCCGACGTGCGCTGCGGCGGCCGCGATGGGCTCGAGATGAGCGCCGTTCACCTCGGCGAGCTGGTGCGGCAGGCGATCGAGCTCCGCGCCGAGCTTGCCGACCGGCGCGGCGTCGAGGTCAGGCACCTGGCCCATGCAGAGACCGACCTGGTGTCCTGCGACCCGCAGAAGACCGTCGTGCTGCTCGCGGAGCTGGTCGAGAACGCCGTCGTCTACTCCCGCGACGGCGGAGTCGTGGAGGTCTCTGTCGCGACCTCGGGCGACGGCCGGCTCGCGGTCGTCGTCCGTGACCACGGTATCGGCATACCGCAGCGTTGCCTCGCGCGGGTCTTCGACGAGGACTATCGCGCCGACCCCGCGGTCCGGCATCATCCGGACGGCGCCGGCGTGGGCCTCACCATCGCGCGCGAGATCGCCGGCCTTCACGGGTTCGACCTGTCGGTCGAGAGCGAAGAGGGCCACGGCAGCGTGTTCACGCTGACCGTCCCGCCGGCGGCGTAAGCACCGGGGCCACCGGCGCGACGCTGAGAGTCGGCGGTCCGACGACCTGTGTCGGCGCACCGAGCGCGAGAGTCGACGAGCCCCACTCAAAGCCCCCTCAGGTGCTCGATCGCCGCCGCCGCATAGGCCGGCAGGCGCTCGCTGAGACGCGCCGACAGCCCCGTCCCGTGCTCGACCCCGAGCGGCTCGATGCCCATGACGGCGAACGGCGGGATCGTATAGCCCGCCGAGCGGGCCAGCTCCAGCACCTTGAGAGGATCACCCTCGTGGGTGCTGAAGCCGGCCAACTCCTTCTGCGTCTCGACCTCGTCGGGCGCGAAGATGCAGTAGTCGCCCGGCTCCAGTCCGAGGTACGCCGCATCCACCACCACCACGGCCTCGGTCTCGGGCCCGAGGTACGAGATCATGTTCAGGGCGTTCGTCGCCAGCTCGACGGCCGTGAAGCCGCGTTCGAGCCCATTGGCGACGACGTGCTCGACGACGTGCACGCCCACGCCGTCGTCGCCGGCCAGGTAGTTGCCCAGGCCGATCAGGTAGCGCACCTCGCTCAGCGCACGAACTTGACGTCGAGGACGTGGGTGGAGCAGGAGATGCACGGGTCGTAGGCCCGCACCAACATGGAGAGTGCCAGCTCCATGTCGTCCTCGCTCTTGTCGGCCGCCAGCAACTGCGGTACCAGCACGTTGAAGTCGTGCTGGATGTTGTTGTGGTTCTGGTTGGTCGGGATGATGCAGTTGGCGCCCTGGCAGATGCCTTCGGCGTCGTAGTCGTACTCGTGGAAGAGGATGCCGCGGGGCACTTCCACGGACTCGATACCGCGACCGTGCTTCGTCGGCTGCGCGAGCGGCTCGAGCTTGACGCCCGTCTCGAGAAGCTCGTCGATGAGGCGCAGCGAGTCGTAGACGCTGTGCACGACCTCGACGACCTGCGCGACGGTGTTCATGTAGGGGTTCGTGCAGATCGGCTGCAGGCCGAGCGCCTCGGCCGCCTTCTTGGCCTCGGGGACGAGCATGTCGTAGTTGTTGTTGAAACGCGCCAGGGCGCCGGCCGCGTACGAGTCGAGCTTGTTCTTCGTGTACTTGGCCGTCGACTGCGGCACCACGAACTCGTTGGTGACGAGCCGATAGTCGGCCACCGGGTAGCGCTGCTTGGTGCCGTCGGGCAGCACCGACTGGATCTCGCCGGCGTATACCGCGTAGGCGTCGTCGCTTGAGAGGGCGAGGTACTCAGTCGGGCGGTCGAAGGCCGGGATGCTGGGCGCGAGTGCCGCCACCGTCTCGACCGTCGCCTCCAGGTCGGGGACCGCCGCCACGAGCTTCTGCTTGAGCTCGGCGAGCTGCTTGTTCGTGGGCACCTCCGCCATGCCGCCCGGGACGACCGTCGTGGGGTGGGTGGTCCGCCCGCCGATGAGCGAGCCCCACTCGTGGCACAGCCGCTTCAGACGCAGCGCCCGGGCCACCACATCGGGCATCGTCTCCACGAGCGGGAAGACCGAAGGGGCCCCGGCGAGGTCGGGCGCGACCAGGATGTAGGCGTGCAGAACGTGGGAGTCGGCGTTCTCGGCGTGCTTCAGGATCTCGCGGAGCTTCAGGCTCTGCTCGCTGATCTCGATGCCGAGGGCGTCCTCGGTGGCCTTGACTGAGGCCAGGGTGTGACCCACGGCGCAGATGCCGCAGATGCGGCTGGTGATGCGAGCCACCTCGGAGTAGTGGCGCCCGCGGACCATGGACTCGAAGAAGCGCGGCGCCTCGGGGACCTGCCACTCGCACTTCTCGATCGCCCCGTCGGTGACGTTGACGATGATGTTGCCGTGGCCCTCGACGCGGGTGAGGTGGTGGACGTCGATGTGGACAGTCGAGGTCATGAGGCCTCCAGAGCATTGGCGGTGAACATGCGTCCCTTCTCGGCGGCGCGCTGCGGCGTGAAGCCCGCCCGCTCCACGAGGACCTTCTCGAAGGCCGCCAGGTTGGGATCGTCGACGAACCCACGGCACGCCTCGCAGGGGATGCCGGCGGCGGGGCACGGCGCGCCGCACCCGGCCCGGGCGACCATGCCCATGCAGTAGTCGCCCTCGTCGAACCGGCAGACCGTCTCCCGCCGCTTGCACTCGACGCAGACCGGATAGTTCGGGATCACCGGCTCCTTGCCGTGCAGCAGGTGGAGCAGGATCTGCAGCACCTCGTACTTGTTGACCGGGCAGCCGTACGCGTAGTAGTCGACCTTGATGACGTGGTCGACGCCGTAGGCCTTCTTCGAGTCGAGGTGCGGCAGGTCCGAGTCGGTGCCGTACACGAACTGCTTGTAGTCGGTCTGATGGTTCTTGAGGGCGTTGATGCCCCCGGTCGTGGCGCACTGGCCGTACGCGATGACGATCTTGGCGCGCTTGCGGATCTCCATGAGCCGGGCACGATCGGCCTCACGGGTGAAGCTGCCCTCGATGAGGGCGATGTCGATCGGCTCCGTCGTCGTCTCGGTCATCGCCTCGCGGAACTCGACGATCTCGACGTGCTTGAGAAGCTCGAGGAACGGCTCGGCGCCGTAGTTGGTCATCTCGATCTGGCAGCCCTCGCAGCAGGCGAAGTCGAAGAATGCGACCTTGGGCTTACTCATCTCAGAACGCCTCCTCGAGGTCCTGGACGTCGGCGAACGAGAACACCGGGCCGTCGACACAGACGTACTTGTCGTTGATCTGACAGTGACCGCACTTGCCCACGCCGCACTTCATGCGGCGCTCCAGGTCGACGAAGACGTTCTCGCGGGGGATGCCGATCGCGTCGAGCTCGCGGATCACGAAACGGTAGAAGATCGGCGGCCCGCAGATGACGGCGCGTGTCTCGGGCGACAACTGGACCTTAGGGAACAGCGTGGTGATGACGCCGACGTTGCCGGTCCAGCTCGGGTCGGCGTTGTCGACGGTCTCGTGGTACTCCATCTCCTGCATACCGCGCCAGCAGGCGAGGTCGTCGCCGAAGAGCTGCAGGCAGGGCTCGCGCGAGCCGTAGAAGAGCACGAAGCGCTCGAACTCGTCGCGACGGTCGAGGATGTACTGGATCAGGCTCCGCGTCGGGCACAGGCCGATGCCGCCGGCCACGACGAGGACGTCCCGGCCGCGCAGCTTGTCGAGGTCGAAGCCGTGGCCCAGGGGGCCGCGCACGTTCACGGTGTCGCCTTCTTCGAGCTTGCAGACCGCCCCGGAGACGCGGCCCACCGAGCGCACGACCAGGTCGAAGCTCTCTGTGCGCGTGGGCGAGCTGGCGAAGCCGATCGGGATCTCGCCGTACCCGAGGAGGCCGAGCTCGACGATCTGGCCGGGCTCGAACTCCATGGGCTGACCGTCGCTCATCTTCAGCGTGAAGTGCTTCTCCGTGGGGGTCGCCTGCACGGCCTGGACGATGGTGGCTTCACGAGGCAGGAAGATGTTCGCGACTTCGTTCCAGTGGCACTGGTGCTCCATCGTTTCGCTCCTCATGAGGCCATGATCCGGTTGATGACCCGCACGGGGTCGGCGATATCGGCGGTGCATCCCGCCGAGCAGCGGCCGCAGCCGACGCACGCGGGGCCGCCGAGCTTCTCGTTCAGGTACGTCGCCTTGCGCATGATGCGGTGGCGGAAGCGCTGGCCACGCTGCTCGCGGAAGTTCTCGCTGCCGCCGTCGCCGAGCGAGCACTTGGCGAAGTCCTCGGTGAGGCAGCCGTCCCAGAAGCGCGTGCGCTGACCCGACTGGTCGACGTTCCAGGTGTCCTGCACGTCGAAGCAGTAGCAGGTGGGGCAGACGGTGTTGCAGGTGCCGCACGAGAAACAGTCGGCGGCGAGCTCATTCCACAACTCGTCGTCGCCGAAGGCGGCGCGTACCTTGGTCGCGATCTCCTCGGTGCCGTGCTCGAGCTTCTCGGGGCACTGCTCGAGCGCCGCGGCATTGACCCGGGCCGCCTCGTCGATCTGCGCATCGGTGGCCGGCTGGAAGGCGCCGTACCCGAGCAACGCCTCGCCGCGCTCGGTGCGGGTCTCGAAGACATAGCCGCCCTCGATGGCCGTGAGGAAGGCGTCGTGGCCCTCGGGCTGCACGTCGGTGCCGACCGAGGCGAAGAAAGCGCGGCCGGAGACGTTCTGGATGTTCGAGGCGACGATCGTGGTCGTCTCGCGATGCCCCATGTAGTTGACGTCGTAGTTACGCTCCGAGAACAGCAGGTCGGTCTGGTCGATGGCCTTGACGTCGTAGAAGTGCACGCCGAGGAGGACCTTCTCGGTCGGCTCCAGCGCCGCCTCGACCCCGGCTTCGTCGAAGCGAAGCAGGTCCTGCGCCGGCGGGAAGAAGAGCTTCTTCGGCGGCAGGATGGTGACGTCGTAGTCGAGCCGCAACTCGTCCGGCGCCTCGAGGCGCTCGAAGACGAATCGCGAGCGCTTGGCCACCGGTCCGTAGACCGGCACCGCCTCCATCATGGCGGTGAGGAACGCGGCAAAGTCGTCGCTCCTGATGAATGAGGTGGTCATCGGACCTCGCTAGGTTGAACACGCGCCTCTCTCGCGCCGAGCGAGCGGCCTGGCAAAAAGGACTGACCCGCGGCCACGGGGGCGTGGGAGCGGGCGCAGAGGGATGTCGTCATGTCGTCATGTAGTCGATCGTACGTACCTCTCAAGCCGTCGCGACACTACAGCCGGTCACTACGCTCGAGAGCGTAGTATGTTGCCCGGTCGTCGACGTCGCAAGCGTCTCCGCTCGCCGCGCCGACTCGATGGCTCCCTCAAAGGCTACCTGAACGTGACGGCCTTCACAATCGCAAGGTCGCGCGGCGCCGCTCGCCCCCGGTGATCCTCCCGGTCATCACGGTGCGACCCCGTCGTCCTCGAACAGCGAGAGGAAGCGGCCGTACCCCTCCGGCTCCAGGTCCTCCTTGGGCACGAAGCGCAAGGCCGCCGAGTTGATGCAGTACCGCAGACCGGTCGGCGGAGGGCCATCGGGGAAGACGTGGCCGAGGTGCGAGTCGGCGCCGGCGCTGCGGACTTCGTTCCGCGAGCCCAGGAGGCCGGAGTCCTCATGCGTCGTGATCGCGTCCGGGCTTATCGGTCGCGTGAAGCTGGGCCAGCCGGTGCCCGAGTCGAACTTGTCGAGGGACGAGAAGAGTGGCTCGCCCGAGACGACGTCGACGTAGAGGCCGTCGCGGTGCTCGTCCCAGTACTCGTTGTCGAAGGGCGGCTCCGTGCCGTCCTGCTGCGTCACCTCGTACTGGAGGGGCGTCAGGCGCTCCCGCAGCTCGGCGTCGCGACTGGCGGCACCCGGGTCGGCCGTGGATGCCGCTTCCTCGCCGCCACAGGCCGCCAGACCAAGCGCCGCGAGCGTCAGCGTCGCGAGGGCGAGCACGACGACGACGGGAGCGAGCGCGCACCGGGCGAGCGCGGTCGCCTTGGCCGCTCGCACGGTCGCTTTGGCCGCTCGTGTGGTCGCGGTGGCCGCACGCGCGGTCGCCCCGGCCGCTCCGGCCGTCGCTCTCATGTCGGGCACACCTCGACACCCTGCGGCTCGTAGTAGTCCTGGTGGTACTCCTCGGCGCGCCAGAACGCGCCTGCCGGCACGATCTCGGTGACGATCGGATCGTCGTAGGTACCGGACGCCGCGAGGCGTGCCGCCACGCCGCGGGCAGCGGCTTCCTGCTGCGGCGTGTGGAAGAAGATCGCCGAGCGGTACTGCGACCCGACGTCCGGTCCCTGGCGGTCCAGGGTGGTGGGGTCGTGCATCGCGAAGAAAGCCTCGACCAGGCGCTCATACGAGACGACGTCAGGGTCGTACTGCAGGCGCACCGCTTCGGCGTGACCGGTGGTGCCGGAGCAGACGTCCTCGTACGTCGGGCCCGCCGTCGTACCCCCCGTGTAGCCGACGACGGCGTCGACGACACCCGGGATGGCGGCGAAACGCGCCTCGACGCCCCAGAAGCAGCCCGCGGCGAAGGTGGCGATCGCCGTCGCTCCTGCGGGTGCGCCGCCCGGCGGCGATGACGTCGCGACCGGACCGGCCGACCCCGCGCCGTCGCTGCCCCCCGTGCCGGTCGCCGTCGAGCCCCCGCCGCACCCGGTCAGAACCACGAGGACGGCGAGGACGGACAGCGCCCCGACGAAGGCGCTCGCCCAAGCCGTCCTCGGGCCCGAGCGCTCCGGGTGCCTGCCGGGAGGCGCTGTCGTAGGTGCCGTGGTGTGCAGCGGTCGCATAGGGTGCCTGCCGGTCGATGAAGTGACGCCTGCCGTCGTGACGTGTTCCATCCTTCGAGGGCGCGTACAGCAATAGTGGCAGATGCCACTCCAAAGCGCACCCCGGCACTGCCGATCGCTCACCTGCCGCCGACCGCGATATGGTAGTAATCCCTGCAGCCGCGACGTCCACCCGCCCACAAGGAGAGCGCGATGCCACGTGTGTCCCTCGACGCGATCGCCCCGGAGTTCACCCTGCCCGACTTCTCCGGCCGGTCGGTCAGCCCGTCGGACTATCGCGGCCGCAAGAACGTCCTGCTGGTCTTCAACCGCACCTTCACCTGACGGTTCTGCCGCCGGCATATGGCGCAGTTGCGCCATGACTACGAGAAGTTCGTGCAGCGCGACGTCGAGGTGGTGGTGGTGGGGCCCGAGGACGCGGGCAGCTTCGCCCAGCACTGGCGGGAGGGGTCCCTGCCCTTCATCGGCCTCCCCGACCCGAGGCACAGCGTGCTCAAGCTCTACGGCCAGGAGGTGAAGCTCTTCAAACTCGGGCGCATGCCGGCCCAGGTGCTCATCGACAAGGCCGGGGTCGCGCGCTTCGTGCACTACGGGCACAGCATGGACGACATCCCCGAGAACGAGGAGGTCCTCGCCCTGGCCGACCGCCTCAACGACGGGGCCGGGTCCGAGATCGAAGGGTGATGTTGGCGTGACGCCGACGCCCGACAGCCGGAGCCGCGGTCGGGGGCCCGCCGCCGGACGGGGGACCTCGACCGGGCCGGGGCCCGCGTCTGCACGGGCGCTTCGCACCGCGCTGTGACCGATCGCGCCCCGGCGCGGACCCCGCGGCGGCGCGCCGCTACTCGGCTGCCCGCGCCATCGCCTGCTTCCCGAACTCGACGAGTGCGGCCACGTGCTGGACCGGCGTGATCGTGAAGTCCTGCGTGAGGGCGATCGAGTTCAAGTAGCGGGCGACGGCGCCCAAGCTCTCCGCCTCGAGAACGGCGAAGGCGACGTGCTCGGGTGCACCCCAGAGGAGCGTATGGGCCTTGACGTTGAGTTCCTTGCCGAGCTCCTCAAGCCTTCCCAGTGACGCGAGGAGGTCCGGCATCTTCTCGGTGTGATACGCGGGGCAGTCGTCCGCGCTGTGGGTCATCGTGACGTGGAACAGCATGACGGGTCCTTTCGAGATCGACACATGAAGGTACTCTCCCCGTCAGGGCTCGTGCCGAAAGGCCGCTCGCCGTGTCACTCGCCGATCTGCTGGTGAGACGGGAACGGATCGCTCAGCTCAGGGATACTCGCGGGGGTCGAAACCGATGTGCTCGATGTCGTGCACCTCGCCCTGGAAGTCGGCGATGAGCAGGCCCGCGTAGACGCCCTCGGCGGTCCGCACGTTGCTGAGCGCCCCGTCGAGGAAGTCCATCGCCTCCTTCTGGGTCGCGAACTCGGCGACCTTCGTCTTGCGGATGGGTTCGTCGCTGAGACCGCCGCCCTCGATGGAGTTGCCCGGCGTGTCGGCCTCGAAGGCGCTCTTCTCCCAGATGCGGATCGGCTGCCAGCCCATATCGGTGCCGTACCACACGACCCAGGTCTCGGCGGCTTCGCCGCCGGCGGTGCCCTCGTCGGTGTCGTAGCCCTCGGTCTCACCCTCGTAGCCGGCGGGCTCGAGCTCCTCGTCGGTGAAGCCGCCCTCGTCGCCCTCGTCGCCGGCGCCGCCCTCCTCCTCGGCGACCTGAGTGCCATGCTCCTTCTCGATCTCGGCGACGAGCCGCTCGAGCTCGCCTCGCCAGTTCTTCTTGAAGAAGTCGACGTCGCTGCGCAACTGCTCCTTGAGCGCCGCGCGCAATCGATCGACGAAGTCGTCGGGCAGGCCCTTGCCGGTCACGACGGTGCGCGCGTCGCCGGCGATGATCAGCTCGACCATGGCCTCGGGGGTGATGCCGCCGCGCGCGAAGCGCTCGATCGTCGCCGGCGTGATGTAGCCCCCGAGCGCCTCGTCGAGCTTCTGCCGGGCGACCGCCTTGGCTCCGCCCAGCACGCGTGGCACGAGGCTCTTCTCGGCGAGGAGCTTGATCACGTCGGCGTCGCTGACGCGCGAGGCCCGGCCGGACGCCTTCGAGGCTGCCTGTGTGTAGTTCTCCTGGAGTTGCCGCAGGCTCACGATGCGCTTCACGTCGCCGATCTGCGGATCGGCCTTGATGCGGGCGATCTCCTTCGCGATGGCCTTGGCCTGAGCAGTGAAGTCTTTGGCCTGCTGTGCGTACGCGTCGCGCAGGCGCCGGCGCGCGTCGGCCACGAGCTCGAGGTCCTGACCGGCACGCTGCGCCGCCTGCGCCTTGCGGAACACCTCGGCCACCTTCGGGTTCCTCAACAGCTTGCGTGTGAGGGCGATCGTGCCGAGGACGCGCACGGGCTGGCGGATCTTCCGGGGCAGGGGCCTGGTCACGAACGTGACGACCTTCTCGGGCCCCTGCAGGACCCGCTGGCTGACCCGCACGACGCCGCGTGCGCCGTTACGGATCTCCTGGAAGAGGTTGAACGCCTGCGCGGGCGCGGGCACGCTCAAGAGCATCATCGCCGCGAGCAGGAGCACGCTCATCCCGCGCAGCCACGGGCCGCCACGCCGCCACGGGCCGCCGCGCCGCATGCCACTCGCACCTGGAGACGTCAAGCTCGCCCACCCCCCGTCCGGCGCCGGTTCTCGTCGCGCCCGGCGTCTGACACTCTCGCCACCGGCGTCTCGATCTCTCGCCACCGGCGTCTCACTCTCTCGGCTCCCAGAACCACGAGCCGTCGGCCTCGACGTAGCCCACCTCGAGGCCGAGATAGACGCGCGCCCGGCCGTCCCTGAACGGGAATGCCTCGTCGAAGCGCGGCTCGATGACCCATGCGCCCGAGGTGTCGATGAAGCCGACCTTGCCGCCCACGGCTTGTGCCGGGGCCAGCCCCTCGGCGAACTCCTGCGCGCCTGCGAACACCGGCTCGATCACCCACGCGCCGGTCGTGTCGATGAAGCCCGTCTCGACCTCCTCGCTCACCGGCGCAAGCCCCTCCGAGAACCTCCCGGCGCTCGTGTACCTGGGCTCGACGGCGGTCTCGCCGGACGTGTCGATGTACCCGAAGAGGCCGTCGATCACAACGGCGGCGTAGCCCTCCGAGAACTCGCCGGCGTACTCGAAGCGCGGCTCGATCGCCCAGTCGCCGCCGGCGTCGACGTAGCCGTACAGCATGCCGTCATCCGAGGCGGGGGCCAGGCCGTCGCCGAAGTCGCCGAGGCTCGCGAACGCCGGCTCTATCGCCCACGTGCCGTCAAGACCGAGGAAGCCTGCCTTGCCGTCCTGCATGGCCGGCGCCAGCCCCTCGCCGTAGCGCCCCACGTAATCGAAGACGGGCTCGGCCACGATCTCGCCCTCGGTATCGACCACGCCCATGAAGGCGAGATCGTCGCTGAAGATGGTCGCGCGGCCCTCGTAGAAGTCGTCGAGCGCACGGAAGCGCGGCTCGACGACGATCTCGCCGGCCGCGTCGACCACGCCCCACAGACCGTCGACGAGCACCGGGTACACGGCCGCTGCGGCGCCCTCTTCGTCGCCCGCGCCGCCCTCACTCCCCGACGGCTCGATGAGGCCGCTCGCGCCGGCTGCGTACACGCCCTCGTCGAGCGCCTCGAGCTCGGGGTCGCCGCCGACGCCGGCGAGCGCGACGAAGGCGGCGGCCGCCAGCACGACCGCCAGCACGGTGAGCAGGATCGCGAGGCCCCAGCCGGCGCGCAGGCGAGCCCGGCGTGGCGGCGCGGACTCGGCGGCGGCTCCGGCGGACGCGGCGCCGGCGCCGCGGTCGGCG
>JAFGAW010000272.1 GCA_016933475.1 Thermoleophilia bacterium | reverse complement strand
GTGCGCAGCCAGAAGATGGAGGACGTCATCTTCGCCGGCACCACCAAGCGCCAGGCGCTCGGTCGGGCCGAGGTGAGCCTCACCATCGACAACGGCGCCGGCCTGCTCCCGATCGAGTTCAGCGAGGTCACCGTCACCCGCACGCTGTGGCGCTCCGGCGAGAGCGAGTACGCCATCAACAACGTGCCCTGCCGCCTGCTCGACGTGCAGGACCTGTTCAGCGACACCGGCGTCGGCCGGCAACAGCACGTCATCGTCGGTCAGGGCCAGATCGACGCCGTGCTCAACGCCCGGCCCGAGGACCGGCGGCTCATCATCGAAGAAGCGGCCGGGGTCCTCAAGCACCGCAAGCGCAAGGAGCGGTCCGAGCGCCGGCTGGCGGCCACCGAGGGCAACCTCACCCGGCTCAACGATCTGCTGCGCGAGGTCCGTCGCGGGCTGCGCCCGCTCGAACGGCAGGCCGAGGCCGCCCGCCGGCACGGTGACCTCGTGGCCGAGCTGCGGGCCCTGCACGTGTTCGTGGCCGGGCGCGAGCTGTCGACGCTCAAGCGACGGCTGGGCGACGCCACGGCCGCGAAGGCCGAGCTGCGCAACGAGGAGACGCTCGTCAAGCGGAAGCTGGCCGACCTCGACATCGCCGTGATGGCGGCCGAGTCCGAGCTCGCCACCCTCGGCGGCAGCGAGGTGGGTGACGCCCTCGCCCGGGTCCAGGGCCTGCGGGAGAAGGCTCGGGGCCAGCTCGCCCTGCTGGCCGAGCGCCGCCGCGGCGTCGACCGCGAGCGCGCCGCCTTCGTCGACCAGGGCGTCATCGCCAGCCTCGAGGCCGACGCCGCCCGGCT
Organism: Thermoleophilia bacterium; assembly: GCA_016933475.1. Taxonomy (GTDB): domain Bacteria; phylum Actinomycetota; class Thermoleophilia; order UBA2241; family UBA2241; genus UBA2241. The sequence continues at coordinate 2,467 of JAFGAW010000272.1, read as the reverse complement.
CCTTGCCGACCTCGCCGCGGTGGCGGACGAGTCCGAGACGCTCGACCCCGCCGCCGTCGAGCTGGCCGACGCGGAAGCAGCCCTGGCCGACGCCCGCCAGGCGTTCGAGCACGAGTGGGGCGACGGTGTGCCCGCGCCGTCGGGACGGGCGTCCGAGGTGCGCGGCGAGCTGGGCACGCTGCGCAAGGTGCTCGACCGGGCCGATGCCGACGCCCAGCGGGCCGAGAGCCGGATGGCCAACCTGCGGGCGAAGCTCGACCGGCTCGACGCCGAGGCCGCCGAGGCCGACCAAATCATCGAGTCGCAGGCCGACGAGGCGTCGCTCGTCCAGGACGTCGAGACCGCACGGGTGCGGCGGGCCTCGGCGGAAGCGGCTGCGCAGGCCGCCGAGCAGCGCCGCGAGGCCGCCCAGGCCGAGCGGCACACCTGGAGCGCCCGCACCGAGGCGCTTGCGATGGCGCTCGACGAGGCGCGCTCGCGCGCCGGCGCCGAGCGGCTCTCCGAGGTCGAGGGCGTCGTGGGCACCCTCCTCGACCTCGTCGACATCGACCCCGGTTGGGAGGCGGCCGCCGAAGCCGCCTGCGGCGAGGCGCTGGCCGCGGTCGTCGTCGACTCGGTGGCGTCGGGGCGCCGGGCGCTGCAGGTGCTGGCCGAGGGCGACGTGCCCGGCGCGGTCCTGGCCATGGGTGTCGCACCCGCCCGCCGCCCGCCGCCACCGGTCGGCGAGCCCGTGCTGCGCCACGTGCGCGCCCGGCGGCCGGAGGTGGCCCAGCTGCTGGACGGCATCCTCAGCTCGGCCGTGGCGGTCGACGGCGGATGGACCGAGGCGGTCGACACCGCCCTGGCGCATCCTGACGCCGTCGTCGTCACCCGCACGGGAGGTCGGTTCGGCGCCGGCGGATGGCGGGTCTCGACTGCCACCACCGGGGCGACCGGCGCCGCGCTCGACGAGGCCCGCGAACGCTCGGCGGCGGCCGCGACCGCCGCCGAGCAGGCGCTCGCCGCGCATCGCCAGGCCGCCGCAGCGCTCGACGAGGCGCGCCGGGCCGAGACGGCCGCCACCACGGCGCTCGACCAGCGCCAGCGCACCCTTGCGGCGGCGAGCACCGCCCGAGAGAGGGCGGTGCGCGATCGCGACGACACCCTCGCCGAGCTCGACCTGCTCGTCGACCAGCGCGGCGACACGGCCGAGCGCCTGGCGCGGGACCGCGAGCGCGCCGCGGCGCTGGCGGCCGAGCTGCCCCAGCTCGAAGCCGAGGAGGCGGCGCTGCGCGAGCGGGCGCGAGCGATGGCCGACGCCCGCCGCCGCCTCGACCAGCAGGCCGGCGAGGTGGCCAGCCGGCGCACCGAGCTCGACAAGCGCCGCACCGCTCTCGCCGATCGCACCACGTTCCTGCAGCGGCGGCTCGCCGAGGTCGAGGAGCGCCTGGCAGGCTCGGTCGAGGCCCGGCACCAGGCCGAGCAGCGCCGCGGCGAGCTCGACACCGCGGAACGGGCCCTGGACCGCCTGGCGGCCTTCGTCCGCGACCGCCTGGCGCTGCTCGAACAGCACCTGGCCGAGATGAACGAGCGCCGCCAGCGCGAGACCGCCGCGCAGCGCCGCCTGTCGGCCCAGCTCGACGGCCTCCGCCGCGACCGGGCGGACGCGGAGAAGACGCTGGGCGAGAAGCGCGAGCGCATCCAGCGCGTCGAGCTCGACGAGGCCGAGGTGCGCCTCCGCCTCGAGCAGGCGATCGAGCACTGCCGCACCCAGCTCGACGTCGAGCCCGAGGCCGCGGTGGCGGCGCCGCAGCCCAACCTGTCCGACGGCATGACGCCCACCGTGCGGGTGCGCGAGCTCGAGCGCGAGCTGCGGGTGATGGGGCCCGTCAACCCGCTGGCCCTCGAGGAGTTCGAGGCGCTGTCCGAGCGCCATACGTTCCTCACCGAGCAGCTCGACGACGTCAAGAGCAGCCGGCGCGAGCTCAACAAGGTGATCCGCGCCATCGACCAGGAGATCGTGCGCGTGTTCGCCGCGGCGTACGCGGACGTCAGCGAGAACTTCGAGCAGCTGTTCGCCACGCTCTTCCCCGGGGGCATCGGGCGCCTGCGCCTGACCGATTCCGACGACCTGCTCAACACGGGCATCGAGATCGAAGCCAAGCCGTCGGGCAAGAACGTGAAGAAGCTGTCGCTGCTCTCGGGTGGCGAACGGTCGCTGACGGCACTGGCCTACCTGTTCGCGGTGTTCCGCAGCCGCCCCTCGCCGTTCTACGTCATGGACGAGGTCGAGGCCGCCCTCGACGACGTGAACCTGCACCGGTTCCTCGATCTGGTCGCCGAGTTCCGCCAGGAGGCGCAGCTCATCATCGTCAGCCACCAGAAGCGCACCATGGAGGCGGCCGACTGCCTCTACGGCGTCACCATGCAGCCGGGTGGCTCGTCCAAGGTCGTCAGCGAGAAGGTCGGCGCCGGCGCCTGAGCGGTG
>JAFGAW010000271.1 GCA_016933475.1 Thermoleophilia bacterium | reverse complement strand
GGAAGGCTTGGTAGCGGGGGCAGGATTCGAACCTGCGACCTTCGGGTTATGAGCCCGACGAGCTACCGGACTGCTCCACCCCGCGACGCGGTCAGAGATTGTACACCCCTCGTCGCGCGATTGTAAAGACCGTGGCCCGGACATCCTCATCGATTCGCGCCGCCCGCCGATAGAGTCAGCGACGATGGTCCTGCGATCCCAGGGAGCGACGACGGCGAGGCACGCGGCGGCGTGGGCCGCCGCGTGCCTCGCCGTCCTCCTCGGCGGGCCGGCGCTCGGAGCGCTCACCGCCGAGCCCGCCGCCGCCGCGCCGCCGTCGCTCTCCTTCAGCTCCGGGCCCGAGACCGTCCCCGAGCTGCGTGCCGAAGCACGCCGCGTGCGCGCCGAGATCGAGCGCCTCGACCACCGCGTGGCCGTGGCCGTCGAGCGCTACGACCAGGCGGCCTGCGCTCTCGACGAGCTCACCATCGAGCTCATGGACATCCGCAGTGAGCTGGCGCTCGTCGAGAGCAAGCTCGACCTCGCCCGCGACCTCCTCGCCTCACGTACCCGCGCAATGTACAAGGGCGGCGAGCTCGGGCTGCTCGACATCGTCTTCGGCGCCGCCGACCTCACCGAGATGCAGCGCCAGCTCGAGTTCTACCGCCTCATCGCCGATGCCGACGGCGACGCCGTCGCGGTCATCGAGGGGCTCGCCCGCCAGGCCGAGGAGCTCGAGGCCCGCTTCGAGGCGCGCCGCCAGGCTGCGCAGGCGACCGAGCAGCGCCTCGAGGAGGAGCGCGCCATGGTCGAGGACGAACTGGCCCGCCGCGAGGCGGTCCTGCGCGACCTCGACGGGCGCATCAAGAAGATCCTCGAGCGCGAGGCGCGCCGCGCCGCAGCCGAGGCGCGTCGGCTCGCGGCCAGGGCGGGCGTCGACCTCGACTCGCTCAAAGGCACCCCCGTCCAGCTCTCTCTCGTCCGCGAGGCGCTGCGCTGGGTCGGCAAGGCCTACGTCTGGGGCGGCGCCGAGCCCGACGTCGGCTTCGACTGCTCCGGGCTCGCGATGTACGTCTACGCCAAGCACGGGGTCGAGATGCCTCACGGCGCGACCCTGCAGGCACGCATGGGGCGGCCGGTGCCGCTCTCGGCCCTGCAGCCGGGCGACCTCGTCTTCTTCGGCACGCCGGCCTTCTATCACCACGTCGGCATGTACATCGGCCGTGGGCTCTTCGTCGAGGCCCGCGGGCGCGATTACGGCGTGGTCGTCAGCACCCTCGAGGGTCGCGGCTGCAGCCTGGCCTGCCGCTACTCGCCGCGCCTGCCTTAGGCAACGCGCCCCGATCTGGGCAGCAGTCGCACGCGGCCCGTCGCGAGCCCGGTGCCCAGGAGAGTCTGGCGCGAGCGGGTCGACGCCGGCTGCCGCCGGCTGCCGCCCGCCGCACGCCTACGGCGCCCGGCCCGGGGCGACGGAGACCGGCCCTGTCGACGGACCGGCCGCACGCGGTAGACTAGCCACATGGACGGCTGGACGCTTCTCATCGTCGGGCTGGTGAGCCTCGCCGTGGTGTTCGGCGCGTTCGCCTACCTCGGCGTGCGCGGCTACCACCTCTTCCGTCGGGGGCTCGCCCTCTCACGGTCGCTGGCCCCGCATGTCGCTGAGCTCGACGCCGCCGGGCGCACCATCGAGCAACGCACGGCCCAGCTCGAGGCCGACGCCGCAGCGCTCACCGACAGCACCGCCCGTCTGCAGGAGAGCGTAGCCCGGCTCCAGGTCCTCACACAGGCCCTGAACGACGGCATCGCACCCTATCGGCGCGTGCGCGACTACCTGGGCGGCCGGCGAGGCTAGGCGCAGACGCCGGGCCCGGTCGCGACGAGGGGCCGGGGCACGATGCCAGACCCGGACGCACGACGACGGCGGGGCG
>JAFGAW010000048.1 GCA_016933475.1 Thermoleophilia bacterium | reverse complement strand
GGGCGGCGCATCTCAATCCCCCTTCAGGTTCCGGCCAGAAGTGCCGATTACATTGGGTTGACGATTGCAGCCCGCAGCGTATCCATATCTGGCAACACCGTCCCCGACTTTCCCTTTGGACATACGGGGCAAATCGTAGACGTGACGTTGCCATCTCGGACAACACAATTTGGACAAGTCTTGCCCGACCGCCCGCAAGCAGGTTGAATGGCGGGCGGGCATTCTCGGGCGGCGACGCACCCGACCTCACGCAGCCGCACGCCCTTTCCTTAGTCGCAGGCAGCCAGCCAGGAGCACGCCGACGGACGTAGAGGCAGCAGCGAGGACGACCAGGGTCGCGGAGACCGCGCCGCGAGGCTTGGCGCGCAACGGCAACTTCCTGCTGCTCTGGGTCGGCCAGTTCGTCTCGCAGGTCGGCGACCGGCTCGCCATGGTCGCCTTCCCTTGGCTTATCTACCAGCGCACCGGCTCGGCCATGTCGACGGGCGTGATCCTCGCGCTCTACACACTCCCGTACATCTTCATAGGACCCTTCGCCGGCGTCGTGATCGACCGGGCGGACAAGCGCCGGCTCCTCATCGCCTCCGACATCGTGCGCGCCGGCCTCGTGGCCCTTGTTCCGGTGGCCGCGAGCTGGGATCTCACTGCCGTATATGGGCTGGCCCTGCTCGTCGCATCGGTGAACGTGTTCTTCGACCCGTGCAAGCTGGCGCTCCTGCCCGACGTCGTCGAGGAACGCCAGCTCCTCCGCGCCAACTCCGTGCTCGCCACCGGCGAGACGCTCACCGAGGTCGTCGGCTACGCGACGGCGGGGTTCGCCCTCGCGTGGGTCTCGACGGCGACGGCCTTCAGGATCGACGCCGCGACCTTCCTCGTCTCCGCCGTCGCCTTCCTCCTGATGCGCTATCGGCGGCCGCTGCGGGAGGCGACGGAACACGCCACGCTCTCGGTACGACGCGAGATCGGCGAGGGTCTCGACTTCGTGCGCCGTCACCGCGGCCTGCTGCTCAACACCCTGCTCGTGATCGTCGCGACCCTGGGGATCGGGGCGACCTACCCGCTCACGTTCTTCTTCGCCGTCGACGTGCTCGACGGGGGGACGACGGCGTTCGGTCTCTTCGAGGCCTCGATCGCCGCCGGCTTCCTCGCCGGCTCGCTCCTCCTGGCGACGTTGGGGGCGCGGGTGCCGAAGGGCTACGCGATCCTCGGCGGCCTGGCGGCGGCGGGAGCGGCCTACGGTCTCGTTGCCCTCACCGACACGGTCTGGGCGGCCTGCGTCTTCTTCGCCGCGGCGGGTGTCGCCAACGCGGCCGCGCTGATCGCCATCGACACGTACGTCCAGGCGATCGTGCCCGAGGCGCTGCGCGGCCGCGTGTGGACCATGCGCTTCACGTTCACCCAGGGCGCCTACGCGTTGTCGGTGCTGGCCGGAGGCGCGCTCGCCGGGTTCGTCGACGTCCGCCTGCTGCTCGTCGTGGCGGGGGCGATCATCGCCGTGCCGGCCCTGGTCGGCTTCTTCTCGCGCACGCTGCGCGAGGCCTGACCGCGGCGTGATAGCCTCTGGGCGCCGGCCGGGCGTGGCGAAGTCGACGCCGCCCGGCCGCGAAGGAGTGACCTGTGGGATCCCCGATGGATGAGACGCGCCCCATCGACGGCGCGACGGGCGGCGGCCCGGCCGGCGGCGCCGGCATCGTCCGCACGAGGTGGGGCCAGATCATCGTCATCTCGGCCGGCGGCTTCGTCGTGTGGACCGGCTTCGGCGCGATCCTGCCCTATCTACCGATCTTCCTGCAGGAGCAGGCGCACAGCTCGCTCTTCATGATCGGGCTCATCGCCTCGATGCTCTACCTCGGCACCCTGCTGTTTGCGTCGCCCATGGGCTGGCTGAGCGACCAGATCGGCCGCAAGCCGGTTCTGGTCTCGGGCATCGCGCTCTACGCGGTCGCGACCTTCCTCTTCACGCGGACGACGGACCCCGTGTGGTTCGTGCTCTTCCGCCTGCTCGAGGGCGTCGGCACTGCAGCCGTGATGCCCGCCGGGCAGGCGTTCATCGCCGATGTCAGCAGTGATGCCGACCGCAGCAAGGCCTTCGGCCTGCTGACGACCGCGCAGTTCGGCGGGCTGATCGCAGGCCCCGCGCTCGCCCCTCCGCTGTACCACCTCGGAGGCGGGGGCCAGGGCGGCTTCTACCTCATCTTCTACTTCGGTGCGGCCCTCTCGGCTGTTGCGGCCGTGGCCGCCTTCGCCCTGCTCAAGGAGCCTCCGCGACGACCGCGCCCCGCCGAGGAGCGCGCCGAAGGGCGCCGCCTCCTGCCGCCGCGTGCGGTGCTGCTCACCCCCGCCGTCCTCGCCTTCCTGCTGGTGGCCTTCACCAGCCACGTCGCCATGGGGGCCTTCGAAGTCATCTGGAGCCTCTACCTGAGGGAGATCGGCGCCTCGATGACGTACATCGCTGCGACCTGGATCGCGTTCAGCGTGCCGATGCTGCTGGCCTTCTTCGGGGGTGTGCTCGCCGACCGCTACAACCGCTTCCTGCTGATGTTCATCGGCTACTCGATCTCGGCGGTGGCCTGGGTCATCTACGGCGTGACCGAGAACCTGCCCCTCTTCCTCGCCGTGAACGTAGTCGAAGGCTTCGCTATCGCCTTCTCATGGCCCGCCAAGCAGGCGTTCTTCGTGCAGGTGGTGGTGCGGCGCTGGCTGGGCACCTTGCTCGGCGTGGAGAACTCGTCGATGCAGCTGGCGGGCTGGCTCGGCACCCTGTCGGCGCCCATCATCTACGGCTGGATCGGCGGCTACGTCATGGCCGTCGGTGGCATCGTCAACCTGCTGGGGCTGGCAATCGCGGCGCCGATCCTCTACCGCGCCTACGAGCGCGTGCGGCACGAGGCGCCCGGCGACGGTGCCGTGTCGGTCATGGGCGACGCGTAGCGGGCGCAGAGCTCAGGGTAGGGTCGACCCGCGCGACCGGGTAGGGCCGGTCAGCGTCAGTCGGGCCGGCGGGCGTCAGTCGGACCGGCCGGCGGAATCGGGTCGAGCCGGTCGGCGTCAGTCGAACCGGCGCACCTCGCGGTACAGCGTGTCGCGCTGGACCGGGATGAAGCCGGCGGCGCGGATGAGACGCACCATCTCGTCCACCGTGATGGTGTGACTCACCCCCGCCGCCTTGACGACGTTCTCCTCGATCATCGTCGAGCCCATGTCGTTGGCCCCGAAGGCGAGCCCGACCTGCCCGACCCGGAGACCCTGCGTCACCCACGAGGCCTGTACGCTGGGCACGTTGTCGAGGTAGAGCCGGCTCACGGCCAGGAGGCGCAGGTAGTCGACGCCGGTGGCGGGCACGTGGCCCTCCTCGAGGGCCGTGTTGCCTGCCTGGAAGGTCCACGGGATGAACGCCGTGAAGCCACCGGTCTCGTCTTGTAGGTCGCGGATGCGGCGCAGGTGCTCGACACGCTCGGCCGGCGTGTCGAGCGAGCCGAACATCATCGTCGCCGTGGTCCGCATGCCGAGGCCGTGCGCTACACGCATGACGTCGAGCCACGTGTCGGTGGGGATCTTGTTGGGGCTGATGGCTCGGCGCACGCGGTCGACCAGCACCTCGGCACCGCCGCCGGGCAACGAGTCGAGCCCCGCCGCCCGCAGACGGCGCAGCGTCTCCTCGATGTTGACACCGCTCTGCCGGGCGATGTGCGCGACCTCGGGGGGCGAGAGACAGTGCAGGTGGATCTGCGGGAAGCGCGCCTTGATGCCGCTGAAGACCTCCTCGAACCACTCGATGTCGAGGTCGGGACTCAGGCCCCCCTGCATCATGATCGCGGTGCCGCCGAGTGCGAGCGTCTCCTCGATCTTGCGGTGGATGTCGGCGGTGGCGAGGAGGTAGCCCTCGCCGCTCCCCGGGGTCTTGTAGAAGGCGCAGAAGCAGCAGCCGGAGACGCAGTAGTCGGTGTAGTTGATGTTGCGGTCGACGATGAAGGTGACCTCGCCGCCGGGGTGGAGGCGGCGGCGCACGTCGTCGGCCGCCGCCCCGACGTCGAGGAGCTCGCCGTGTTCGAGAAGCTCGAGCGCTTCGGCGTCGGTCAGGCGGGTGAGCGGCGGCTCCGCGCCGGGGCCGCCGCTCACCCGCCTCCCCCTTCTCCGTCGAGGCGCCGCTCGAAGTGCACCAGGTGCTCACCGTAGGGACCGGGATCGACCGACACCGGCAGCCCGTCGACCTCGTCGGCGCCCGGCAAGAGGCGGAAGCCGAGGCGGCGATGAAAGGCGACCGAGCCCTTGTTCACAGGTGCGGTCACGGCGCGGACGACCGTGCATCCGTGATCCGCCGCCAGAGCGAAGAATCGCCCGTACAGCTCCGCGCCCAGGCCGGCCCGCCGCCATGCCGGATGGACCCCGGCGAAGTGGACGTAGGCCTCCCCCGGGTGGTCGGGGCAGACGAAGCCGACGAGGAAGCCCACCGGCTCGTCGTCGTGCTCGGCGACGAGCGACGTCGAGCAGAAGTGCTCGAAGAACACCCTGGGCAGCATGGAGCGCAGGTCGCGCCCTCCCCACCACTCGACCATCACCGCCATGATGCGCTCCCAGTCCGCTGGAGCAGCAGGCCGGATCGTGAGGCGCGGGCGACTCACAGGGAGCCCTCCCGAAGGTCCATGGAGAACACGACGTAGTCGCCGCCGATGCCGCCGGTGTCGTGGTGCACCGGGATCCCGTCGACCACCTCGTCGCCGGGCTCGATGGTGAAGCCGATGCTCGTATGGAAGGCGATCGACCGGCGGTTGAAACCGCCGGTCTCGGCCATCAACCGCGTACGGCCACGCTCGCGGGCGAGAGCGGCGAAGCGGCGGTAGAGCTCGAGGCCAAGGCCCAGCCGGCGGTGGTCGCGGCGGACGCCCATGAAGTGGACGTAGGCGGCGTCGGGGAACCGCTGCGACAACCAGCCGACGAGGAAGGCGACCAGCTCGCCGTCGCGCTCGACGATCAAGGTCGTGTCGCCGAAGTGCTCGAGGAGCTGCGGCCGCACGCAGTGCTCGAGGCGCTGCTCCCACCACTCGTCGAGAGCGCGCACGATGGCGGCGGCGTCCGCCGGCTCGCCCTCGCGCCACGTGAGGCCCGTGAGGTCGGCGCTCATGCCAGCCCGCCTTCGCGCACGGGCCCCGGCGCTGGGGATCTCGCTACGTCGTCGGGATCGGGCGCGGCAGCGTTACCGGGTGTGCCGTCAAGGCCTGTGAGGCCCTCGAGACTCGCGACGGCCTCGAGACCCGCGACGCCCTCGAGATCGGGCGCGCCGTCGAGCTCGCCGACCTCGACGGCGCGCCGATAGAACTCCCGCAGCCCGGCTCGATACTCGGGGGCGAAGCCGAACTTGAGCCGGTCGAAGTATCGCTCGAGGAAGGAGGCGCTGAAGTCGTACAGCTGCGCCGCGACGGCGGCCGTCGCCTGCGGCTGCGCGGCACAGTCGTCACGCGAGGCGAGCAGCGACGCGCCCACGGCGGCAGCAGCGGCGGGGCGCGCGGCGACGAAGTCGCGCCGCGCGGCGCACACCGCGTACACCATGTGCAGACCGGTCGCGTCGTGCCACGCCTCGCCGAGGTCGAGGTGGTACGGGAAGACGCCGGCGCGCAGGGCGCGCAGGGCGTCGTCGCCGATGAGCAGCATACCGTCACACGCGGCGAGGACCTCGGCGAAGGTACCCTCCCAGGCGACGAACTCGGGGGCGATACCCCACTCGCGGCAGAGGATGCGCAGGAGGCAGACCGAGGTCGCACTCTTCTCGGTCAGCGCGACCCGCGTGACCTCGTGCGACGGCACCCGACTGAACAGCTGGATCGAGTCGACGGCGCCGAACGAGCTGATGGACACGTGCGGCAGCAGGACGAGCTCCTCGGCGTCGCGGGCGAAGGCGATCGATGAGGGCAGGGCGACGTCGATCGCCCCCTCGACCAGCATCCGGTTGAGGTCGGAAGGGAAGCCGTTGACGACGGTCGCGCTCACGCCGCGGGCGGCGAGCTCGCGCTCGAAGTGGTGGTAGAGCGGGAAGCAGTTGACGAAGTCGATTCGGCCGACGCGGATCGGCGCGCGCTCGTCCTCGACGGGTCTGGCGACGGGCGGGCCGGCGGTCTCGACGGGGCGGACGACGGGCGCGTCGGCGGCCTCGCCGGCACGGGTCGTGGACAGGTCGTCGGCGGAGCGCTCAGTCGTCATCGTGGCGGCGGACGACGTTGTACAGCGTGTCGCGCTCGACCGGTACCCGCCCTGCGCCGCGGATCACGCGGACCAACTCGGCGCGGCTCAGCGCCTGGGCCGTGTCGACACCCGCGGAGTGGCTGATCTTCTCCTCGACGACGGTGCCGTCGAGGTCGTTGACGCCGAAAGCCAGCGAGACCTGGGCGAGCTTGAGGCCGACGTTGATCCAGAACGCCTTGATGTGGCGGAAGTTGTCGAGCACGAGCCGGCCGACGGCGAGCATCAGCAGGTCGTCGAAGCCGGTCGGGCCCGGCAACTCGCTGAGCTCGGTGTTGGCGGGCTGGAACGAGAGCGGGATGAACGAGTTGAAGCCGCCGGTCTCGTCCTGAAGCGCGCGCAGGCGCACCATGTGGTCGGCGAGCTCGGCCGAGGTCTCGACGTGGCCGTAGAGCATGGTCGCGTTCGACTTGAGGCCGGCGCGGTGCGCCGACCGCATCACGTCGAGCCAGCGGTCGCCGGAGATCTTGCGCTCGCAGACGAGCTCGCGGACGCGGCCGCTGAAGACTTCGGCCCCGCCCCCGGGCAGCGAGCCGAGGCCCGCCTCCTTGAGCTCGGCGAGCACGTCGTCGACACCCTTGCCCGAGATGTCGGCGAGGTGGGAGACCTCGCTCGCCGTGAAGGCCTGGATGTGGACGCCGGGGGCGAGGTCGCGTAGACCGCGCAACATCTCGAGGTAGTACTCATAGGGCAGGGTCGGGTGCTCGCCGCCGACGATGTGGATCTCGGTGATGCCGTCGCTCAGCGTCTCGCGCGCCTTCTCGAGCACCTCATCGACGGTGAGCGTGAAGCCCTCGGGATCGCCCTCCTGGTGGCTGAACGCGCAGAAGCGGCACTGGTTGGCGCACACGTTGGTGTGGTTGATGTGGCGGTTGCAGATGAAGAAGACGTCGTCGCCGGCGCTGCGCCGGCGGGCGAAGTCGGCCATCGCACCCACGGCGAGAAGGTCGCGGGAGTCGAGGAGGGCGCGCGCCTCGGCTTCGTCGAGGCGCGCGCCCTCCTCGACCTTCTCCCAGATGGGCTCGAGGCCGCTGCGCGCTGCGAGCCGCTCGATCTCGTGAGTCTTCACAGGGGCCTCTCCCTTTTCACCGCAGGGGACACGGCGGTCAGCTGTAGCGGTCGACCACCCGGCCCGCGAGGTCGGCGAGGAGGTCGCGTTCGACGCCATCGTCGCACCGGTCGAGGGCCTGGCGGGCCTGCTCAATGTACCCCACCGCCACGGCGCGGGCACGCTCGACGGCACCGCAGGCGCGCACGGCCGCGATCACCTGTGCCACCTCCGGGTCATCGAGCAGCGGCCGGGCGAGCAGGTCGGCAAGCTCGGGCCGCGCCTCGAGGGCGAAGATGAGCGGCAGCGTGACGGTGCCGTCGCGCACGTCGGTGCCGAGCCGCTTGCCGGTCTGGTCCTCGTCCCCGCTGACGTCCAGGATGTCGTCGAAGACCTGGAACGCGAGGCCGAGGAGACGACCGTACACTGCGAGACCCGCGGCGGCCTCGGGGCCGACGCCGGAGAGCTGAGCGCCGAGCGTACAGGCGGCGGCGAAGAGGTCGGCCGTCTTGCGCTCGCAGCGCTCCTCGTACTCGGCGACGCTGGTCGTGACCTTATACGCGGCGGCGCGCTGCAGCACCTCGCCCCGGGAGAGCTGCAGCGCGGCGGCGCTGAGCACGTCGACGGCCGCAGCCGAGCCCGTGCCGGCGAGCTCGAGGAAGGCCTGGGCGAGGAGGTAGTCCCCGGTCGACACCGCCGTCGCGGCGCCGTAAGCCCGCACGACCGTCGGCCGCCCGCGGCGCAGAGCGGCGTGGTCGAGAACATCGTCGTGCACGAGCGTCGCCATGTGCACGAGCTCCACGGCGGCGGCCGCACGCAGGACCGCCTCAGGGAAGGTTGCGTCACGTCGCGCGCAAAGCAGGGTGAGGATCGGCCTGAGCCGTTTGCCTCCGGCGCCGAGAGTCGAGCGGCACGACTCGCCGAGCCTACTCGGGCAGCCCCAGGCAACGGACTCGAGCCGCGCCTCCACGGCGTCGAGCCCGCGGACGTAGCGGCGCTTCTGCGCCGCCGAGCGCCAGGAGAGCGTCGCGCGGGCGGTCACGCGGCCGCGACCTTGCCGCGTCGACGGTGCACGCGATCACATCCTCGCGCAGGACCGGGACGGCCCCCGGAAGTCACGGCACGACCCCCACGTGAAGCGAGACGGCGCCGAACCCGAGCAGCCGGTAGCGCACGGCCGTCAGGCCGGCGCCGGCCATGACCGCTGCGAGCCCATCGGCGTCGGGGAAGGTCGCGACCGACGCCGGCAGGTAGCTGTAGGCGCCGGCGTCGCCGCCGACGAGACGCCCGAGCAACGGCACGATGCGCCCCGACCAGAGGGCGTGGAAGCGGCGCCCGGGGCCGGGAGGCGCGGTGGTCATCTCGAGGCAGACGACGCGGCCGCCCGGCCGCACCACCCGGCGCAGCTCGGCGAAGGCGGCCCTCGGGTCGGGTACGTTGCGCACCCCGAAGGCGACCGTGGCCGCGGCGAAGCGGTCGGCGGCGAAGGGCAGGTCGAGCAGGTCGGCGTGGACGAAGTCGACGCACGAGGCGGCCTCGCCCGGCCGGACTGCAGCCGCGCACCAAGCGGCATCGACGCACCCCGCGGCCGCCTTCTCGCGCGCCCGCGCCAGCATGGCCTCGCTCATGTCGGCGCCGGTGACGCGGCAGTCCGGGCAGTCGCGCAGCAGCGTCAGGGCGAGGTCGCCGGTGCCGCAGCAGGCGTCGAGGGCCTCGTCCCCGGGGAGCAGGGCAGCCTCGGCCGCCGCCAGCCGCCGCCAGCGGCGGTCGAGACCGGCCGTCATCAGGCGGTTCATGAGGTCGTAGCGCGGGACGATGGCGCTGAACATTCCCTCGATGCGCTGGGGATCCCGGGCCAGCGCGTCCTCGGGGACACGCACCGGCATCAGCCGCCGTCCCAAGGGGGGAAGAGCGCCTGCTCGAGGCCGAGGGTCGTGAGCACCTTGCCGACGACGTGGTCGACCGCCTCCTGCAGCGTCGCGGGACGGTGATAGAAGGCAGGCATGGCAGGCACGATCGCGGCGCCGGCCTCGCTCGCCTCGAGGAGACGCCGGAGGTGGATCGAGGAGAGCGGCGTCTCCCGCGGCACGAGGACCAGCGGCCGGCGCTCCTTGAGGGCGACATCGGCGGCGCGGTGCACGAGATGCCGCGAGGTCCCGAGGGCGATGTGGGCGGCGCTCGACATCGAGCACGGGCAGACGACGACGGCGTCGGGCCCGCTGCTGCCGCTCGACGGCGGCGCCGCCAGGTCGCCGGGCTCGTGCACGGCGACGTCGGCGCCGATGAGCTCGACGAAACGGCGGGTCACCTCGCCGCGGCTACCCCTCGCCAGCTCGAGCTCGTGGGCGACGACGAGGACACCGGCGTCGGTCAGCGAGAGCGAGAGGCGCAGGCCGTCGCCGGTCAGCGCCTGAGCCAGACGCAAGGCGTAGGCGGCGCCGCTCGCGCCGGTGACGCCGAGGAAGACGTGGTGGAGGGTGCGTTCCATAGACTGCGAATGATGCCGCTCGGGGCCGGGGGGGTCAATCGGCAGCGCCACGGCGATGCCCGGTGATGGTGACGTGGGCGGACCCGCCGCCGCCACGATGGCGACCGCCACCCCGGCGCCGGCTCGGTCGAAGTCGTCGCCGGCGCCGGACCGCCCCGTCAGTCGAAGTCGTCGCCGGCCACGTGGCACTCGCCGCCGTAGCAGCCCGCGATGCCGCTTCCGCTGTTGCCGTGGCACTTCACGCAGAGCCCGCCGCCTGAGTACACGGCCGTCGCGTGGCCGGCGATGAACGACGAGCTGTGCGGGAGGGCGACGCCGTGACAGTCGTTGCAGTAGGCGGCGCTGTGACAACGCGAGCAGACTCCCGGCGAAGTGTTCGCGGCGCTCGTGTGCCCGGCGAGGAACCCGCTCGGGTGTGGCATGGCGATGCCGTGACAGGTCGTACATCCGTTCTTGCCGTGGCACTTCGCGCAAAGGTCGGGGTCCTTCTCGGCCTCGTCGCCGTGCGCCTTGCGGAAGCTGTTCGGGTGCGGCATATCGAGGCCGTGGCAGTCGATGCAGTAGTCGGGGTCGTCCTTGGTGTGGCAGCGAGCGCAGACGGACTCGTTGCGGTCGAGGACGACCTTGCCGTGCTCCTTCTTCTCCCACGCCGACGGGTGCGGCATATCGAGACCGTTGTGGCAGCGGCGGCAGGTGGTCTCGTCCTCGTGGCAGCCCTGGCAGTCCTTCGCGTTCATCTGGACCGTCATGGTCACCGGGTCGTGGTCTCCGGGGACGGCCCCGAGGTGGCAGACGTCGCAGTCCTCGGGCAGGGTGACGCCGTCGTGACAGCGCGAGCACACGGACATGACGTTCTGCGAGAGCCGTGCCACCTCCATCTGCGTGCCCGGGTGCGAGATGTTGGCGTGACAGGTGAGGCACTGGTAGCCGGCCTCGCGCAGGCCCTTGTGGTTGACGCGGATGTTGCCGACGACGAGGTCCTGACCGATCTCCTCGTTGGAGTGACACTTGGTGCACGTGTCGGCGCCGACGTACGCGGTGATCGGCCGCTCGTACGTGTCGGTCGCGTGGGCGAGGGCGTTGCTGAGACCCTGCAGGTTGCGCACGAAGTACGAGAAGACGCCGGGCTTGGTGTGGCACTCCTGGCAGCCGACCCCGGAGGCGAAATGCGTGGTCTCCTTGTAGGTCGCCACCTCGGGCGCGATCACGTGACACGCCTCGCACGTCTCGATGCGGTTGACCGAGGCGAAGCCGGCGACCCCCCCGACGAGCACCAGGACGAGGGCCGCCGCCAGGCCCCCCAGCCACAGGCGTGGGATGCGCACCTCGAGGAGGACGCGGCTCTTCGGCTGCTTGTCGGGGTCCCTCGGCATCAGCGGAGGGTCGTGCCCGGCTCGGCGCGGGGCTCGGCGGGCGGCACGTACTCGACACCCTCGAAGAGCTGGTGTCCCTGAGGCGCACCGTCACGGTGCTGGCCGTGACAGGCCTGACAGTTGTCGGCGCGGTGGCAGTTCATGCAGCCGGTGCCGATCCGCTCGGCCGCCTTGGCGTGCGAGGCGACAAACCCCGTGGGGTGCGGCATGGCCAACTGGTGACACGTCTCGCAGTAGTCCTCGGAGGTATGGCAGGTCGTGCACGCCTTCTCGCCGAGTGCCGCCTCGCGCTCCCCGTGCAGGCGCAGCCACGACCTGGGATGCGGCATCAGCAGGCCGTCGTGGCAACTGCGGCAGTCCGGCGCCCCCGTTTCGGCCAGCTCGAGCGTGGCCATCCTCTTGTCGTGGTGACAGGCGCCGCAGGTCGAGAGGATGCCGAGCGAGCCGTGCTGCTTCTCCCACGCCGCCGTCTCGTGCGTGGAAGGAGTCTCCGCGTAGTCCTTCTTGGTGTGGCACAACTCGCAGTCGGCGAGCGCCACCTGGCCCTCGCTCGAGGTGTAGCGGTTGTTGTGGCAGATCAGGCACTGGAACATCGTGGGCTCGTGCCGCGAGCCCTCGGGCACCGCGTCGCCGTGGCCGACGGCAGAGTGGCAGCGGTTGCAGAGGAAGCCGGCCTCGATGAGGTGGCGGTGCTGCACGTTGATGCCACTGGTCGAGATCATGTCGAAGAGGACGTCGTTGGTGTGGCAGCGGCGACAGGACTGGTTCATCACGGTGCCGAGCATCGGCTCCTCGTAGCCGCTCACCTGCTTGACCGGCTGTTCCAGCGCCTCCATCTTGGCGGTGAGGAAGAGGAAGGGGCCCGGTTTGGAGTGGCACTGCTCGCAGTTGACCGAGACGTGCCCCGACGCCCGTACTCCGTCGATGTAGGGCTCGTGACTCTTGCACAGCCCGCAGAAGGCGCTCGTCGAGGTGCCGGCGAGAGCCGCGCCGATGCCGATCGTGGCCACACTGATGACCACGATGGCGATGGTCAGGCCGCGGACGGTGAGACGGAAGTTCACGCCCGCACCATGCCCCTGCTCATGGGGTCCGGTCGTGAACGGCGCGACGGTGGCACACCACGCACTTGAACGGTCCCGTGTGGAAGGCGGCACTCGCGTGACAGCGCACGCAGGTGGCGTTGGTCGGCAGCTTCTGCAGCGCGTGCATCCCGCTCCTGTGGCAGGTGCGACAGGTGTAGCGCGGGTGAGTCGCCCGGGCGTGCACCGTCTTCAGATGGCAGGTCCTGCAGCGATAGAGCTTGGTGACGTCACGGGAGTGCTGCGCGGAAGGGTCGGCGAGCGGCGTCTTGCCGGTGTGGCAGGACTTGCAGCGATACCCGGCGACCCGGGTGCCGTCGTGGCCCCGGGGGTGGCATTCACGGCAGGCTCTGGCGGCACTCACCTCGTAGCCGTGGTGGTAGAGGACCATGCCGCGGTGGCACCGCCTGCAGTCGACGGCTGCGTCGGCGTGCCGCCTGTAGGGGCGATGGCAGGCACGGCAGGTGCCGACGTCCCCGGTGTGGATGTGCTCGGCGTGGCACGCGACGCAACTCTCGCCGGTCGCGGGCAGCGGCGTATCGAGGTGGCACGGCACGCAGCTCGCCGGCACCGCCGGCCGGTCCATCGCCGTGTGACACTCGAGGCACTCGTGCGGGCCGTGGTCGCCCTGCTTCGAGGCGAGAACGCCGTCGTGACAGCGGGCGCAGGCGGGCGCCTCGAGCGTCAGGCCGCTGTGATGGGCGCTCTCGAAGGATGTGCCCGTGGGACCGCCGGTGGCATGACACTCGAGGCAGCCGCCGTACTCGGGCTCCGCGCCGAAGTGCGGCACGTCGGCATGCTGATATGACGTCAGGTAGCCGTAAGAGTCGATCGTGCGCTCGTAGAGGTGGCACTCTTGGGCGCACGCCTCGTCGCTCGACGAGAGCGTACTCGTGTCGCTGCCGGGGGCGTGGCAGCTCCAGCACTTCTGGCCGGGTACGGATTTGAAGCCCGTGTGACAGGAGGTCGTACAGGCGACGTCGTCCATCGCGATGAAGTGACACTGACAGCCGACGACCGTGCCGTGGACCCAGGCCTCACGGGCCTCCGCCGCGGCCGGGACCAGCGTGAGGACGATCACGGCGAGAGCAAGGGCGACGGCGAGGGAGAGAAGACGGGGCGAGCGCAGGCGTGGGCACGGCAGAGCCGGCGGTGACATCGGCAACGCCGATGCGACCCCGCTGGCGGAGGTCGTGCATGCGCTCAAGGTGCTTACCCCCTGCGGCTCCCGCGCCCGCATCGCCCCTCAGGGTACGGATGGGAATGCTAGGTGAAAGTGACGGCACGCGTCCACCGACCGTCAGGTCGTCGAAGCTGCGATCACCCCCTCGCCCGTGAGGATCCCCATCGGCCCGTCGACGGCCTCCCGAGCCGTCGCGCACGGACCATTGTGGCAATAGTGTGCGCTCCAAGTCAATACACCCGGGGTTCGTCGGCGGCGCAGTCGCCACGTGTCCTGCAGGCAGACGGGCCGTGAAGACGAGGCGGTTTCAGAAACCGTTGCCCGCCCGGCCGACGGCCTGGATCAATGCGGTCGCGACGGCTTGGCCCGGTGTGGTGGCGACGACCTGGGTTGCCGTGAAGATGAGAGCCTAGACGAGCGTAGCGACGACGGCGACGAGTCCATAGACCAATCCGACCGCCCCGTTGGTGGTCATGAAGCCCATGCCGACCTCGGGCAAGCCTCGCCGAGCGATGTCGAGGTGCGACCAGGCGAGCAGCGCCGCGACGGGGACGAGACCCGCGTAGTAGACGGGGCCCAGCTCGACCAGGGCTCCGGCGGCCACGAGCAGGGCCACCGCCACGATGTGGGAGACGACGGCCGCGCCGAGCGCCCCGGCGGGGCCGAACGCGGCCGCCAGCGAGTGCAGACCCTCGCGGCGGTCGGTCTCGAGGTCGAAGATGCCGTAGATCGCGTCGAATCCGCCGACCCACGCCCCCACTGCAAAGAAGAGGAGCACCGCCGGCCAGGCGGCGGTGCCCGTGACGGCCACCCAAGCGGCCGCGGGGGCCAAGCCGAGGGTGAGCCCAAGAGCGTAGTGACACGCCCAGGTGAAGCGCTTCGTGTACGGGTAGGCGATGAACGCCGCGACCGGGAGAGGCCAGAGGTAACGACAGGGCTCGGAGAGGTTGAAGGCGGCGAGCACGAGCAAGCCCAGGGAGGCGGCGGTGAACACCACGACCTCGCCGCGGCGCAGGAGCCCCGACGGCAGCTCGCGTGTGGCCGTGCGCGGGTTGCGTGCGTCGAGCTCGGCGTCGATGAGGCGGTTCAGCGCCATCGCCGCGCTGCGCGCACCGACCATGGCCACGGTGATCCAGACCAGGTCGCTCCACGACGGCAGTCCGCCGGCGGCCATGAACGCGCCCGCGTAGGCGAACGGCAGGGCGTAGACGCTGTGCTCGACCTTGATCAGGCGGGCGAAGAGAGCCGGCCGGGAACGGCCGGCAGTCGCCCCCTGGGGGTCCGTCATCCGGCTTCGGCCGGCAGGGGCTGCTCGGCGACGGGCCCCGGCTCGCCGCGCGCCTCGGCGGCTGCGACCGCCCCGGCAGCTGCCGCCTTGGCCTGCGCCGCCGCGGCCGCCGTCGCCGCCACCTGTGCCGACTCGACGGCTGAGGCCTCGGGCGACGCCTCCGCGGTCGCGGCCGGCTCCGGCGGCCGCCCGAACCGGGCCACCACCCAGCAGAGCGTGCCGGCGAGCACGGCGAAGATGCCGATCACGAACAGCGTGGTCGGGATGAAGAGGCTCGTCGGACGGGCGATGCCGAGGTAGGCGCTGACGGACCACACGGCCACGGCCAGCAGCCAGTTGGCGATGGACAATATCCAAAACGTGCGGCGCACCGTCATGGCTGTGGGCTCCGGGTCGCGATTGACCAGTGACAGTGTAGGACCCGACGCCGGTGGTCCGTCAAGTCGGAGACGCGAGAGACCGGTGCCCGCTCCGGCAACGTGGACTCGGCGGCGAGCGTCATCCGAAGGGGAGACCGAGCTCCCGCCAGCGTGCGTCCACGCGCGCCCTGACGGCCGGGTCCATGGCGAGCTCTTCGGGCCACTCGCGGGGGTGTCCTTCCTCGGGCCACGTCTTCGTCGCGTCGATACCCATCTTGGCGCCGTAGCGCGGCAGCGGGCTCGAGTGGTCGAGCACGTCGAGGGGGCCGTCGACGACGAGGCAGTCGCGGCGCGGGTCGACATTGTTGAAGACGCGCCACGTCACCTCGCTGTAGTCGTGCACGTCGACGTGCTCGTCGACGACGACGACGAACTTGGTGAACATCATCTGCCCCATCCCCCAGACCGCGTTCATGATCTTGCGCGCTTGACCGGGGTACGACTTGCGGACGCTGATGATGGCGCAGTCGTGGAAGACGCCCTCGATGGGCAGGTCCATGTCGACGATGTCGGGCTGGACGAGCCGCAGGAGCGGCAGGAAGAGGCGCTCGGTCGCCTTGCCGAGATAGGCGTCCTCCATAGGGGGGCGGCCCACGATGGTCGCCGGGTACACGGGGTCACGCCGGTGGCTCATGGCCGTGACGTGGAAGACGGGATAGTCGTCGGCCAGCGAGTAGTAGCCGGTATGGTCGCCGAACGGTCCCTCGCGGCGGCGCTCGTCCCTGTCGACATAGCCCTCGAGGACGATCTCGGCCTCGGCGGGCACGGCGAGGCCGACGGTGGCGCAGGGCGCGAGCTCGACGGGGGCGCCGCGCAGGAACCCGGCGAACATGAACTCGCTGATGCCGGGGGGCAGCGGCGCCGTGGCGGCGTAGGTGACGGCCGGGTCCGTGCCGAGGGCGACGGCGACCTCGAGGCGGCCGTCGGCCTCGCGGAAGTTGGCGGCGCCGTCGTGGTGGATGTGCCAGTGCATCCCGGTGGTCTGGTCGTCGTAGACCTGGAGGCGGTACATGCCCGCGTTCTGGCGCCCCTGTCGGTCCTTGGTCACGACGATCGGCAGGGTGACGAACGGGCCGCCGTCGCCGGGCCAGGTCGTGAGCACCGGCAGCCGACCGAGGTCGGGCGGCTCGACGACGACCTCGCGGAAGGCGGCCTTCTTGACGAGCCTGGGACCGTACGAGGCCAACTCCTTGAGCTGGCCCAGCGCCTTGACCTTGCCGACGAGCCCGCTCGGCACCTGGAGCTCGAGCAGCCCGGCGATGCGCCCGGCGAGCTCGTCCAGCGGAGCGCCGAGGGCGAGCTCCAACCGGCGAGAGGAGCCGAACTGGTTCATGAGCACGGGCACGGCCGGGCCGGCGGCGCCCGCCGACCGCTTCGGCCTCTCGAACAGGAGCGCCGGGCCATGCGCCTTGCTGGCGCGGTCGGCGATCTCGGCCATCTCGAGATACGGGTCGACCTCGGGGCGCACGCGGGCCAGCTCGCCCTCGCGCTCGAGCAGCTGGATGAAGGCTCTCAGGTCCACCGTCACCTCCGGTCGTGTCACGCGCCGTCGTGCGGCGCCGTGGCGCGGTCGCCCACGCTCTCGAGCTCGGCGAGGAGCGGCGCCGGGACGGGCAGCCGCAGGCGCGGCGCCGCCGCGAGCGCCAGAGCGGCGATGTCAAGGTCTTCGCCCCGCTCGAGCCCGGCGTCGACGTCGTCGAACACCTTGACCGTGTCGACTCGTGGGACCTCCGAGGACAGCGCCACGAGACCCGCCGTCGCCGACGCCCAGAGTACATCATCGGCTTCGAATGGGGTCCCGATGCTGCGTAGAACGGAGCACGTCGACATGAGACGGGTCAGCAGGACCACGGCGTCGATATCGCCCGCCGTGGCGATCAGTCGCAAGCCTCGGGCGTAGAACACGTCGCCGGCCAGCAGCCCCGTCTCGAGGTCTCCGGCCGGAGACTGGACGACGCGGCTCTCCCTGTAGTGCAGCAGGTAGCCTTCGTACATGAGCTCGAGGGCGCTGATGTCACGCTCGCTCCATGCGGTGAGCGCCGCGTACAGGAGTCCCCAGCGCAGGACCGGCGCCGCTTCGGGACGCCGGTCGAACGCCTCGGCCGTCTCAAAGACCAAGGCCTGCACGCGTTCGATGCCTCGCTCCACGGCTTCCCCGATCCTCAGTCCAGAGCGGCCAGCACGGCCTCGATGCCCGCCCCTACGTCGACGGGACACCCCATCTGCCGCAGGCACGAGCCCATCGCGGTCAGCGCCGCGACCGCGTACGTCGGGCTGCACGTCTTGCCCATGTGCCCGATCCTCACGAGCTTGCCGTGGATCGGCGTGTTGACGAGGCTGCCCGAGATCAGCACCCCGAACTGCTCGCGCATGTGGCGACGCAGTGCCTCAGCGTCGACGCCGTCGGGCGTGGTGACGGCCGTGACGACGTCGCACGCATGCGCGTCCTCGTCCGGCCAGAGCTCGAGTCCCATGGCCCGCACGCCGGCGCGCGTGGCGCGCGCGACCTCGGCGTAGCGGCGGAAGTGCTCCTCATGGCCGAGCTCGAGGTACTCGCTCACCGCCGCGTGCAGCGCCGCCACGTCGGAGACGGAGGGCGTGTAGGGCCAGATCTCCTTCTCGAGCCAGAGCTCCTTCCAGTCCAGGATGCTGAAGTAGGAGTATCTGTTCGGCGCCCTGACGGAGCGGAAACGCTCCCACGCGGCCTCGGAGACAGCCATTGCGCTGAGGCCGGGAGGCGCGCCGAGGACCTTCTGCGAACCGACGATGATGACGTCGATCCCCCACTCGTCGGTCCGGATCTCGGTGCTGCCCGAGCTGGAGACCGCGTCGACGCAGACGAGACAGCCGTGCTCCTTGCCGACTGTCGCGAGCGCCTCGAGGTCGCACTGCGTGCCACAGGGGGTCTCGCAGTGGACCAGCCAGAGGACCCGGGCCTCGGGGTGATTCTCGAGCGCCGCCTCGAGTTGCTCCGGCTGGACGATCGTGTCCCAGGCAGTCGCCACCGGGACCGCAGTCGCCCCGTACTTCTCGAGGAAGTAGCGGTTGCCCTCGCCGTAGTGACCGCTCTCCACGTTCACGACGACATCGCCCTGATCGAGACCGGAGACCGAGACCGCCTCCAGCGCGAGCAGCGCCTCGCCCTGCAGCATGATGATGTCGTTGTCCGTGCGCAAGAACGCCCCGAACATCCGCTGCGTCTCGCGGAACAGCGACCTGAACTCATCGGAGTAGTGAACGAGGAGCTGGTCCCCGAGAGCGCTCCTGACACGATCGGAGAGCGCCACCGGCCCGCCAGTCATGATGAACTCCGCGGTACGCGCGATCCCTCTCATCTCTCTCCCCTTGGCCGGCGACGGCTCAACGCCTACCCCTCACGTACGGGGTCGCGAGAGCCGACGGCAGATACGACTGACGCGCGAAGATGATGAGCGCCAGTATGACGGTGACGAACGGTAGCATCTGGACGACGTCGGTCGGCACGTTGACGCCCGCGAGCTGCAGAGAGGTCGCGCTCGACAGGGCGATCCCGAACAGGAACGCGCCCACCGCGACCCACAGAGGCCGCCCCCTGCCCAGCATGGCGATGACGATGGCGATGAAGCCCATGCCGCCGGTCATGAACGGCACGAAGACGCCGGCCACGACGATCGCCATATAGCCGCCACCGAGACCGGCGAGCGCGCCGGTGACGAGGACGGCGACCGTGCGCACCCTGAGCACGTCGACGCCTGCGTTGTCGAGGGCCGCCGGCTTCCAACCGGCGGCCCTCAGGTGCAGGCCGGGGTTGGTGCGGGAGAGCACCCACCAGACGACGACGACGAGAGCGATGCCGATGTAGACGATCGCCGGTTGGCCGAACAAGCTCGGGCCCACCACCGGTACGTCGGCGAGCCACGGCACGCGGACCGTCGGGACCGCGCCCAGGCGCGGGTAGCTCGTGCCGAACTGCGCCGCGTGCAGCAGACTGGTAAGGCCCTCGACGGCGAGCAGGATCGCGATGCCCACGACGATCTGGTCGCGCCCCATACGCACGCAGAAGACCACCATGAGCAGGGCGACCAGCAGACCGGCGACGATCGCCGCCAGAAAGCCGATCCAGGAGGACCCCGTCCAGTGCGCGACCACGAACCCCCCATACGCACCGAAGAGCATCATGCCTTCGAGGCCGATGTTGAGGACCCCACCCTGCTCGGAGACGGTCTCCCCCAGCGCAGCGAACAGGAGAGGCGCCCCGGCGATGACGGCGCCCGAGAGGAGTGCCGCGAGGAACTCGCTCGTGAGCAGACTACTCATCGAGCGCTGCCTCTCGCTGCGAGGTCCGCCCCGCCGCCCGGAGCCGCATGCCGGCCGTCCATCCCTTCGTCCTGGCCCACTCGGTGAAGACCATGAAGAACAGGATCAGCCCGATCAGCAGCAGCAGGAAGTCGTTGGGCAGGCCGGCTCGGCGCGCGGCCTCGTGGCCGCCGATGGAGAGTACGGCGAAGAACCCGACCAGCGGGATCACGAGCTTGACGTTCAGGCGGGCGAGGAAGACGAGGGCGAAGAGCGTCAGCCCGAACGCCGGGTTCCAGTCGGCGCGGACATAGCCCCACACGCCCAGGACCTCGACGGCGGCCGCCAGCCCTATCAGGCCGCCGCTCAGACCGAACGCGGTCACGATGTCGCGCTTCACGTCGAGGCCGGCGTGCGCAGCGGCTTTGGGGCTGGCGCCGAGCATCCGCAGGCTCAGGCCGTAGCTCGTGCGGGTCTGCATGTAGTGGACGGCCGCCAGCACAGCGAGGGCGACCACGATGCCGAGGTGGATGCGCGTCCCCGGAAGGTACGGCAACAGGTACTTGAAAGGGATCACGTCGGTCTGAGGGACGAGCGACCGGTCGCTCAGGAACGGCCCTTTGATCAGGAGGTTGGCCAGCCTGATGCCGATGAAGCCGACCATCAGCGTGGTGATGATCTCGTTCACGCCGTACCACGCCTTCAAGACCGAGGGGACGATCGTCCAGGCGGCGCCGGCGACGAACCCGATGACGCAGAGCAGAGCGAGTGCGAGCGAGTACGGCAAGACTCCCACGAGAGGCGCGCCGAGACCCGCGACGACCGCTGCGGCGATGAGGAACTGACCGTCGCCGCCGATGTTCCAGAGACCGGCCTGAAAGGCGACGATGAGCCCTGCCGACATGAGGAGCAGGGGAGCCATGCGGATGATGCTCTGCTCGAGCCCCGTCTGCGAGAGCAGACCGCTCTCGATCGTCGTCGCGTAGAAGCCGATCGGGTCACGGCCCATCAAGAGCAACAGGACGCCCCCGGCGACGAGCGCGTACACGATAGGCCCAAGCCCGCGCCAGACGCCACTCAGCACCTTGACCGAGGCGGCGGGCGGCGGCGAGGCGACGCGCGTCTCAGGCTCACTCATCGCCGCCGCCGATCATGAGAGCGCCGATTTCCTGCTCGGCGCCCGGCACGTTCTCGACGACGCCCATCAGCCGGCCGCGGGACAGCACGGCGACCCGGTCGCACAGCTCGAGCAGCTCTTCGAGGTCGGTGGAGATCACGAGGGCCCCGGCCTCTCCGCCCTCGACCAGCCGTCCGATCCGGTCTCTCACCATGGCGGTGGTCTTCACATCGAGCCCGTGGGTCGGCTTGTTGAAGACGACGACCTTCGGGCTGAACGAGAGTTCCCTGGCCACGACGATCTTCTGGAGGGTGCCCCCCGAGAGGGAGCCCGCCGGCGTGTCCAGCGTGGGCGTCATGATGTCGTACTCCTCCACCAGCGCGCGGGCATGCCGCTCGATAGCCGCCTTCTTCGTCCGGCCGTGCACCCAGAAGGGCGGCGCGCCGATGCGCTTGCTCACGAGGTTGAGGGCGACACTCAGCGGCGGCGCGACGCCCTCGCCGAGACGATCGTCGGTGACGTAGCGCAGACCCAGGCGCTGGCGGGCGCCGATGCTGAGCGCGCGGACGGTGGTGCCGGCAAGCCTGATGTCGCCGGCGGCGGCGCGCCGCTGGCCGGCGATGCCCTCGGCGAGAGGCCGCTGCCCGTTGCCGTCGACACCGGCGACGCCGACGACCTCGCCGGCGTGCACGGCGAGCGAGAGCGGTTCATCGATGCCCACCTCGCCACGCGCACCGGGGATGAGAACGTCGGAGAGTTCGAGCAGGGGCGGTCCGGCGGCCGGGCGCCTGCTGCGACGCGCCGGACCCTCGAACCCGCGGATCTCGGCGACCCGGGCGAGACGAGCGGCCTCGCCGGGGAACATGAGCTCGACGACCATCTGCTTGAGCTCCGCGAAGGTCCCTCCCCTCATCGTCGCCTCGTCGATCGTGCCCGCGAGGCGGCCCCGGCGAAGGACGGACACACGGTCGCCGATGTCGAAGGCCTCGCGCAGCTTGTGCGTGATGAAGATGACCGCGAGCCCCTGGCGCGTCAGCTGCGCGAGCACCCGCTGCAGGTCCTCGACACCCTTCGGCGTCAGCATCGAGGTGGGCTCATCCAGGATGAGGACCCGGGAGCCGCGCCACAAGGCCCTGATGATCTCCAACTGCTGCTGCTCGCCGAGAGAGAGCCGTCCGACCTGGACCCACGGGTCCACGGCGACGCCGAGCAGGGCCGAGAACTCTTCGAGAGCCGCCAGCGCCTCGCCGGTCTTCAGGCGCAGACCTTCTCCCCGGCCCAGCAGCAGGTTCTCGAGCACGGTGAAGACGGCGATCAGGCTGCTGTGCTGGTGGACCATCCCGATGCCGAGGTCGATGGCATCCCGGGGGCACCCGATCGTGACCCGGCGGCCGGCGACACGGATCTCTCCCTCGTCCGGTCGATGGACACCGGCCAGCACGTTCATGAGCGTCGACTTGCCGGCGCCGTTCTCCCCGAGAAGACAGTGGACCTCGCCACGACGTACCACGAGGCTCACCTCGTCGTTCGCGAGCACCCCCGGGAAGGACTTGGAGATGCCGCGGAGCTCGACGGCCGCCGGCGCCTCTCCCACGATCACTCTCCGGACTTGAGGAGCGCCTGGACGTCCTTCTCGGTCCTGGTCAGCGGCACCTCGATGGAGCCGTCGCCGATGCCCTGCCGGGCGGCTTCGACCTCCGCCCACACGCCGTCGGGGATCCATGCGGTCTTGAGCAGCGAGATGCCGTTGTCGAGACCGAGGTAGTAGGTCGCTCTCCCGAACGTGCCGGCTTCGACCTGCTCGATGGCCAGCCGGTCGATGCTCGTGAAGTCCCAGTGGACGGAGGAGAGATAGACGCCCTCCTCGTCGAGCGACGTCTTGTCGCCGATCACGTCGATGAACCACACCTTCTCGGAGCCCGCAGGCGGATCCGCGGTCTCGCAGGCCTGCAGCATGCCGAACGAGGAGCCGTCGCCCATGCCGAAGATGACGTCCGCGCCGCCGGCGATCGCGCTCTGGGTGACCCGCTTGCCACCGGCCGCGTCGGCGTACCCGGCTTGCCCGATCTGCACGTAGAGGATCTTGGTGCCGGGGTCGGTGTCGCGCACGCCGGCGATGAAGCCGCCGGACATCTTGGTCCAGTTCTCGTCCTCGGCCGAGACCACGATGGCGACGGTCCCGGACCTGGTCATGCGCGCCGCGAGGATGCCCGCCAGGTACGACCCGTGCTGTGCGTGCGTCTCGAGGTCAGTCACCAGCCCGGGCGTGTTGGCCTCGTCGCCCGCGCCGATGATGACCGTGGGGATCCGCGTCTCGCGGGCGACCTGGGGGGCGACCGTGTTGTAGCCACTGGCCCAGGCGAAGATGAGCTGCGGCTGCTCCGCGGCGACCTGGTTCAGGATCGGCGTGATGTCGCCGTAGCCGGCGCCGTCCTGCACGATGCACTCGGCGGCCGCCGACGCGGCGGCCGACCTGACGCCCTCGACGCCCTGCTGATTCCAGCCGAAATCGTTCGCCTTCTCCGGGGCGATGATGGCGACCTTGGTCACCTTGACGCCGTCGCCGCTCGTGGACGCCGGCGTCTCCTCGCGCCCGCCACACCCGAGGGCCGTGATCGCAACGGCCGCCAGCGTCAGGACGAGCGCCGAGCCGGATCTCCTCCGGATCCTACCTGTGCGCATCGATGCCTCCCGCGTCCCGTGCCTGAGCTTCAGAGAGTAGCAGACAAGCTGCGGCCGCGGCGCGGGCGCGAAGGCCGTCGTGCCGCCGGAAGTGACGGACGGGCTCCTCGGGATGCGCCCTGCGTCAGTCGGACTCGCGGTCGAGGTGGAAGGAGAGCGCCATGAGCTCGCTCGACAGGTCGACCTGGCGCACGAGCACGCCGTCGGGCGTGTGCACGCGTACAGGGGCGAAGTTGAGGATCGCCCGCACCCCGGCGGCGACGAGCCGCTCGATCGTCGCCTGCGCCTCGCTCGCCGGGACGGTCACGACGGCGATGTCGACGCGCTCCTCGGCGCAGAACTCCTCGAGCTCGGCGACACTGCGCACGCGGCCCTCGCCGTAGCTCGCGCCGATGACCGTAGCCGAGCTGTCGAACATCGCCACCAGATGGAAGCCCTGCTCGCCGAAACCGCGGTAGCGGGCCAGCGCCGTGCCGAGCAGCCCGGCGCCGATGATGGCGACGTTCCACGTGCGGTGCAGGCCCAGCGAGTGCGTGATGACGTCGATGAGGCTGTCGACCTCGTAGCCGACGCCGCGCGTCCCGAACTCGCCGAAGTACGAGAAGTCCTTGCGAATCTGCGCCGCGTTGAGGTCGATGGCCTCGGCGAGGTCCTTGGACGAGACGCGATCGACGCCACGGGCACGCAGCTCGCGAAGCTTGCGCAGGTACAGCGCGAGGCGCGGCACGGTGACCGCCGGGACGTCCTTCCTGTCGACGTTGCGCACGCCTATCCCCCTCCTCAGGCCGCCGCGAAGAACGCGGCGGTGGCCTCCTGCGCGCGGCGCAGGTCGTCATCGGTCAGAGCGAGCGAGACCATCGTGGCCTCGTACTGTGACGGTGCCAGGTAGACCCCGTGCTCGAGCATGTGCCGGTGGTAGCGCGCGTAGGCGGTCGTGTCGGCGCGCTTCGCGTCGGCCCAGCTCGCGACCGGTCCCTCGCAGAAGAACATCGTCAGCATCCCTCCGACGCGGTTGATCGTGACCGCGGTCTCACCGACGGCCGCGCGAAGCCCGCTCTCGACGCGCGCGGCCAGCGCCTCGAGGCCCTCGTACACGCCGGGCTCCGACAGCACCCCGAGCGTGGCGGCCCCGGCCACCATCGCCAGCGGGTTGCCGGCGAGCGTGCCGGCCTGGTAGGTCGAGCCCAGCGGGGCGACGGTCTCCATGAGTTCGCGGCGGCCGCCGAAGGCCCCGACGGGCAGGCCGCCGCCGATGATCTTGCCCAGGGTCGTGAGGTCGGGGATGACCCCGAAGCGCTCCTGCGCGCCGCCCCAGGCGACCCTGAAGCCGGTGATGACCTCGTCGAAGACGAGCACGGCGTCGTACTCGGTGCAGAGGCGGCGTGCCGTCTCGAGGAACCCGGGCGCCGGCGGCACGACGCCCATGTTGCCGGCGACCGGCTCGACGATCAGGCAGGCGATCTCCTCGCCGCGCTCCTCGAAGAGCGCCTCGAGGCCGGCGACATCGTTGTACTCGAGGAGCAGGGTGTCGGCCGTCGTCCCCCGGGTCACGCCGGGGCTGTCGGGCAGCGAGAGCGTGAGCACGCCGCTGCCGGCGGCGGCGAGGAAGGCGTCCGAGTGCCCGTGGTAGCAGCCGACGAACTTGACGATCTTCTCGCGCCCGGTCGCGCCGCGGGCGACGCGCACGGCGCTCATCGTGGCCTCGGTGCCCGAGTTGACCATGCGGACGAGCTCGATCGACGGCACGGCTTCGCAGATCAGCCGGGCGAGCTCGATCTCGAGCGCCGTGGGGGCGCCGAAGCTGGTCCCGTCGTCGAGCACGGCGCGCAGGCGTTGCACGACCTGGGGGTGCCCCCAGCCGAGGATCATCGGCCCCCAGGAGGAGACGAAGTCGACGTACTCGTTGCCGTCGGCGTCCCACACGTGGGCGCCGCGCGCCCTGGCGATGAAGAGCGGGTGCGGCATGCCGACGCCCTTCATCGCCCGCACCGGCGAGTTGACGCCGCCCGGGATGTACCTGAGCGCCTCCTCGAAGAGGCGGGCAGAGGTCTCGAAGTTCACGCGTTCCTCCAGCAGGACGGACTCACGGACTCCTCATATACTACGCGGTCAGCGGGTCATGTGAGAGCGTGCACAAGGGCCCGCCTTCGAGAAAGGCGCTCGTGCGACCACCGGCGAAGGGAGAAGGCGAGTGAACGCGACGATCCGTGCGGCCGGCGCCGGCGACGCCGTCGCCATCGCCGGCCTGATCCGCGAGATGGCCGCGACCTTCGGAGAGAGCTCGCCGGTCGAGCCCGCCTGGGTCGAGGCCTTCCTCGCCCGCGACGACGCCGGCGCCTTCGTCGCCGACGACGGCGACGCGGCCGTCGGGGTCGTCACCTGGTTCCTCTTCCCCGGGCTCTACCACGCCGCGCATTGCGCCACTGTCGACGAGGCGATCGTGACCGCGGGGCACCGCGGGCGAGGAATCGGGACCGCCCTGCTCCGCCGTACGATGGCGCACCTCGAAGGGCTCGGCGTAGCTGAGATCGGCATCTCCACCGGGCTCGAGAACGAGGGTGCCCAGCGCCTCTACCGACGGCTCGGCTTCACCGACGCCTCGCTGCTGCTGGAGAGGCACCTGTGAGCCCCTCGCGCGAGAGGCGCCCGGGGAGACCGCGCCGTACGTCGGCGGTCTCCGGCGAGACGCCTCACCCGACGCCGGAGGCGAGCCTCCGCAGGAGAGGCCTCCCGTCAGGCGTGACGCTCCGCGAGGCCGGCCCCGGCGACGAGGCGGCCGTCGTTCGTCTCGTCGTCGAGATGGGTCGCGACTTCGCCCACGGCACTACGATCGACGAAGCCTTCGTACGAAGCTACCTCGAGCAACCCGGGGCCCACATCCTGCTCGCCGTGCGCGCGGACGGGCCTGTCGGCCTCCTGTCGTACTCGGTCACCCTCGACCTGTATCACGCGGCGCCGGCCGGCGAGATCGAGGACGTGGGCGTGACCCGGGAGGCGCAGGGCACCGGCATCGGCGAAGGGCTCGTGCGCGAGGCGATGCGCCGCCTGGTCGCCGAGGGCTGCGCCGAGATCGGCGTCATCACGAGTGGCGACAACCGGCGCGCGCAGCGCGTCTACCGGCGCGCCGGGCTCACCGACGAGCTCGTCTGCCTGCAGCGGCACTTCATCGACGAGACGTGACCGGGAGCGTGGGCGAGCGCCGGCCTTCGTCGTCTTGGCGATGGAGAGCGCCCGCGGGGGCCGTGCAGGCGCGCCAGCAGCCGGGGCACAGGAGATCGCGGGGTGCGGTCGGCGCCGTCAGGGCGCGGCCGGCGGGCACCAGGCCCGCGGCACGTAGGCGCAATAGGGCTCCTCGGCCATGTAGTCGCCGGTGGCCTCGTAGGCGCGGGCACGGCAGCCGCCGCAGACCTTCTTGAACTCGCAGACCCCGCACTTGCCCTTGAGACCGTCGAGGTCACGCAACTCGACGAAGAGCGGCGACGAGCGCCAGATCTCGGGGAACGGGGTCTTACGCACATCCCCCGCCACCTTGTCGAAGTAGCCGCAGGGCTGTACCTCGCCACGGTGCGAGATGAAGCAGAAGCCGATCCCCGCGAGACAGCCGCGAGTGAGCGTGTGCAGACCGCCGTGGCTGTGCGGGTGCACCTCGATCTTCTTGCCCTTGGCCTTCGCCCGCTGCCGCATGACGCGCCAGTAGTGCGGCACGTCGGTGGGCTTGAGGAAGAGTGCCGACTCCTGCTGGGCGTCGAACATCCACTCGAGGGCGCGCTCGTACTCCTCCGGGGGCAACTCCTGCTCCTCGAGATCCTTGCCACGCCCTGTCGGCACCAGCATGAAGGGGTGGAAGCTGACCGCGCCGAGCTTCTCGGCCAGGGCGAGAAGGGCCGGCAGATGGTGCACGTTCATCTTCGTGATCGTCGAGTTGACCTGTACCTCGACCCCGGCGGCGAGGGCGTTGCGGATGCCGCGCACGGCGCCGTCGAAGGCGCCGGGCACGCCGCGGAACGCGTCGTGCTCGGCGGCGCCCGGGAAGTCTATCGAGACGCTGATGCGCCCGATGCCGACCTCCTTCATGCGCCGCGCGACCTCAGGCGTGACCAACGTGCCGTTGGGTGACATGACGACGCGCAGGCCGCGCTCGACGCCGCGTGCCGCGATGTCGAAGACGTCGGCGCGCATCAACGGCTCGCCGCCGGTCAGAATGAGGATCGGGTTCGCGAACGAGGCGATCTGGTCGACCAGGTCGAAGGCCTCGGCTGTGCTCAGCTCGCCCTCGTAGGGCCCGCGTACGGCCGAGGCCCGGCAGTGTCTGCAGGCCAGGTTGCAGCTGCGCGTGACCTCCCAGGCGATGACGCGCGGCGGCGGCGGCTCGCCGCTGCCGCGCGTCGTCGCCTCACCCGCAGGGCCCGGGTGACCCACGCCCGTCTCCCGCCTCATCCGAGCCAGCGGACCAGGTCCTTGGCCCAGTAGGTGATGATGAGGTCGGCGCCGGCGCGCTTGATGCCGGTCATCGCCTCGAGCACGCAGCGCTCCTCGTCGAGCCAGCCCTTCTCGGCCGCCGCCTTGAGCATCGCGTACTCGCCGCTCACGCTGTAGGCGGCGAGCGGGAAGCGCGTCTCCTGCTTCACCGCGCGGATCACGTCGAGGTAGGGCAACGCCGGCTTGACCATGACGATGTCGGCGCCCTCTTCGATGTCGAGCAGCACCTCGCGCACCGCCTCCTCGCCGTTGGGTGGGTCCATCTGGTACGTCTTGCGGTCGCCGAAGGCCGGCGCCGACTCGGCGGCGTCACGGAACGGGCCGTAGAAGGCCGAGGCGAACTTGGCCGAGTAGGCCATGATGGCGGCGTCGACCAGCCCCTCGTCGTCGAGCGCGTTGCGGATCGCGGCGACGCGCCCGTCCATCATGTCCGAGGGGGCGACGACGTCGGCGCCCGCCTCGGCGTGGGTGATCGCCATCTTCGAGAGCAACTCGAGCGTGACGTCGTTCAGCACCTCGCCGTCCTGGACCACGCCGCAGTGCCCGTGGTCCATGTACTCGCAGAGGCAGACGTCGGTGATGACGAGCAGGTCTGGGGCCTCGTCCTTGATCGCCTTGACGGCGAGCTGGACGATCCCCTCGGGGTCGTACGCGGCCGTCGCGGCCGCGTCCTTGTGCGCGGGGATACCGAAGAGCAGGACCGCCGGGATGCCGAGCTGCGCGACCTCGCGCACCTCAGCCAGCAGGTTGCCGATCGAGAGCTGGGCGCAACCGGGCATCGAGACGATCGGGTTGTTGACGTTCTCGCCGTGGATCACGAACAGTGGGTAGATCAGGTCGTCCGGGGAGAGCGTCGTCTCGCGCAGCATGCGGCGCACCGTGGGGGTGCGGCGCAGGCGGCGCATCCGGTAGCTCGGGTAGTACATCTACCCCCGTCCTTTCATCGTGTGGGTGGGGCGCTCCGCACCCCGGGCCAGGTCGACCGCCGCGCGCACGACGCCGATGACCGACGTGCGGTCGCGCAGGCTGCAGACGTGGACGGGGACGCCGTGGTCGACGCCGAGCGCCTTGCGTACGGCGTCGGGCTCGACGGCGTCCTCGGCCATCGAGGTGTACGTGGCGAGGACGAAGGGCGCGCCGTCCGACTTCTTCACGAAGTCGACGTCGCGGCGGCCGGCCCGCAGGCTGTCGGCGTCGTTGGCGTTGACGAGCACGACGAAAGCCGAGGCGTCGCGGGCCACCCGTGCCCAGGCGGCATCAGACACCAGGCCGACCGACGTGTAGACGAGCACCTCGGCGGTCGCGACGAGCACTTCATCGTCCTCGGACTCGCCCTCGACCGTGGTCAGCGTGCCGGCCACGATCGGCACCTCGACCTCTCTCTCGTCGATGAGCTCGACGCGCAGTTGCTTGGTGACGTTGGAGTCGGTCAGCGTCGTGAGGAAGACCTCGTTGTAGAAGTCGATCGGCCCGCGCACGCAGACGCTGACACCCTTGGCGATGCCGTCGATGACGGGCTCGGAGACGGTGACGAGCCCGCTGGAGAACAGGCTGTAGATGACCTTCGCGCCGTGGAACCGGTCGAGACCGCAGTCGCGCAGGATGGTGTTGATGTCGGCGCGCCCGTCGATGTGCACGACGACGCGCCACTCGTCGGGGGTGAGCCGCACCTCGCCGCGGTCCTCGACGCCCTCGTTGTAGGCGAGGTGCGGGATACGCTCGAGCGAGCCCAGGTGCTCGAAGATGAGCTCCCACTCGTCGATGCGCCGGCAGCCCTCCATGATGACGTTCTCGACGTTCATCTCGACCAGGACGTCCTGGTCGTCGGGGCGCTCCTCGGCGCTGAACGAGAACTCGCCGTCGGCCCAGCTGAAGAAGTCGAAGGCGGCGTCCTGGATCTGCTCGCGTATCGCCTCCTCGAGCGTGGCCCGGGCGATGAACTCCTTCTCGAGCAGGATCGTGCCGATGCGCGGCCCCTCCTTGCCCGCCTTCTTCTGCGCCGAGAGGGCCTGCCTGAGCTGCGCCGGCTTGAGCAGACCCGCCTGCACCAGGCGCTCGCCGAGCGGCAGCTGCTGCGGGATCGAGAACGCGTAGTTGATCAGGCCGTTGGTGAAGTAGATCTTGCCCCAGGCCTCGTCGCGACGGATCGTGAGGGCGCCGCTCTTGGCGCTCATCTTCACGAGCTGGAAGATGTTCGGGAGGCTGAACTCCTTGAGGTTGCCCTGCAGCAGCAACGGCGGCCTTTCATCTCGTGCCCGGCCGGGCGTGGCGGCACGGCTGCGGCGCCCTCCGGTCCTTCCTGCCCCCGTATGTTACGACACCGGCGGCGGCACGCTCACCTGACCGGTGCGCTCTCGGCTACGGCGCCGGCCTCTTCGGTCTCGGGGAGACACCAGGGCACCTCGCAGGAGCCCTCCGCGAGGTGGCGCCGGTGCAGGGCCCACGCCCCGCCGGCGCCGGCGGCCAGCGTCGCGAGGCCGCCGAGAGCGACTGCCCAGCGGGCGCCGACGGCGCTCGCCAGCAGCCCCGCGATCGGCGCGCCGATCGGCGTGCTGCCGAGGAAGAGCATCGCCCACAGCGCCATCACGCGGCCGCGCATCGCCGGCGCCGCGTTCAGCTGCAGCATCGCGTTGGTGGTCGAGACGAAGAGGACCGCGGCGGCTCCCATGGGCAGCAGGAGCAGGAGCGCGGAGACGAAGCCGGGTGCAGCCGCCACCGCGACGCTGAACAGCCCGAAGGCGAGCGTCGAGACCACGAGCAGGCGCCGGGACGGGCGCGCCCGCCAGGCGGCGAGGAGGGCGCCCGCGAGGGCGCCCACGCCCATCGCCACCGAGAGCGAGCTGTAGCTCCCGGCGCCGCGTCCGTACGCACGTACGGCCAGCAGCGGGAGCAGTACGGAGAAGTTGTAGCCCAGCGTGCTGACGACGGCCATCATGAGGAGCGGCACGCGCAGGTTGATCGCCCCCCAGGCGTGTCGCAGCCCGGCGCGCAGCTGCCCGGGGCGCCGCGACACGGTCGGCGCCCGGCGCAGCTCTTCGACCCGCATCAGCAGCAGCCCGCCGATCACGACGATGAACGACGCCGCGTTGACGAAGAAGCAGGCGGCGATGCCCACGTAGACGAGGAGGACGCCGGCGACGGCGGGCCCGACGATCCGCGACGCGTTGACGATCACCGAGTTGAGGCCGACCGCGTTGGCGACGTCGTCGGGCCCGACCATCTCGATGACGAAGCTCTGCCGGGCCGGCATGTCGAGGGCGAGCGCGACACCGGTGAGCAGCGCCAGGCCGCCGACCATCCAGAGCTCGACGACGCCGGCGGCGGTGACGACCCCGAGGGCCAGCGCGAACACGCCCGCGGACGTCTGCGTCGCGATCAGCAGCCGGCGCTTGTCGATTCGGTCGGCGAGCACCCCGGCCCACGGGCCAAGCACGAGGATCGGTCCGAAGAGCACCGCCACGATCGAGCCCAGCGCCACGGCGCTGTCCGTGAGCTCGAGGACGAGCCACGAGAGCGCGACCGACTGCAGCCAGGTGCCGCTCATCGACACCGTCTGGGCCATGAAGTAGAGGCGGTAGTTGCGGATGCGCAGCGAGCGGAACGTCCGCTCGAGCATCTGCCGAGGGCGGTCGGCGCCCACGGTCTAGAGGCGCAGGAGGAGGCGGATCACGATGAAGAGCACGAAGAGCGCGACCAGCGGGCTCAGGTCGAGCCCCACGGCGCCGAAGCGCCCCAGGGGCAGGTAGCGGCGGAAGAGCCCGACGTAAGGCTCCGTCGCCGCGACCAGCAGGCGGTTCACCCTGTAGAGCGGCGTGCCGTACCGCTGCGGGAACCACGACAGGAGGGCGCGCGCGATGATGACCCACATGTAGAGCTGCAGGCCGAGGATCACAAAGTCGATGATGACGTCCACGGGCGCTCCTCAGAGGGGTGGGGGTGCGGCGCGTGTCCGGCCCGCGCAGCACCCCGACAGGCGCCGCGCGCGGACCGGGCGCGAGGCCGGCCGACTCGCCCAGCTTAGCGGCCGCCGCCGGTGCCGACAATCCGCGCAGGCGTGAGGGACGACCCCGGCGCGGCCCGCCCTCACGCCGTCGAAGACGGCGACCCTCGCCGGCGCACCGCCGGAGACGGTCACCCTGGCCGGCGCGGCGGGTGCGGGAGTGCCACCGCGCCGCCGCCGGACCCGCCAGGGCGCCGGAGCGGGCCGACCCGGAGGCCGAGGCATCTGCCCCGGCCTCCGGGTCACGGCGCGGCCTGGAGGGGCAGGACCACCACGTCGCCGTCCACGACGCCCACGGCGTGACGTCCCCCGAGCGCGGCCGGCGTGAGGAGCTCGAACGCTTCCGCGGCGGCGTCGGCGCCGGAGAGCAGCACGAGCAGGAGCGGCCGCTCCGGGTCGGCTGCGTTGGGCAACGCGACGATCGCGGCCCTCCCGGTCGCCACAGGCGTGCCGTACATGTCGAGCGCGGAGAGCACGCCACCATCGACGGCGACGGGGGAGGCAGCCGCCTCGGCCGAGAGAAGCTCGACGAGCCACGGCGTCGCCCACGCCTCCTCGGCGGTGCAGACCACGAGCCCGTCGTCGGGGAGTCCCGCACTGAGGCCGCGACGGGCGCCGAGCTCGAGACTGCCCGCAGCCGCCCATTCGGCCAGACCGGCGAAGTCGGTATCGCTCGTGACGGGCAGCGACCGGCCCGCCCAAGGCACGGGGAAGGCGTGCACTGCGGTGCCGGCGAACATGGCGCCGTCCCAGCGGTGGTGGTCCCACCACACCGTCTCGCCGCCGTCGAGCGTGTACTCAGCGGCACCGATGTCGGCGAGCAGGCCGTCGACCGCGTAGAACCAGGCGGCGGTATCCGTGGACGCCAGTCCGTCGACGGCGCTCACGAACCCGTCCGCGCTCTCCACCTCGGCGTTCTCGGTGAGGACGCGCATGACGTCGGTCGGCTCATCGATCTCGACCAGCACGTCCTTCAGGCTGGCGGCCCCGTAGTCACGGCTGATCACCAGCCTGACCTGGGTCGAGGTCGGCGCCGGGGCCATGGCCGGAGCCGGGCTCGCGGTCGCAGCCTGATCCTCGACGACGGTGTCCCCCTCGGAACAGCCGCCCGACACGAGGGAGAGTGCGAGCAGCGCGAAGAGCAGGGCGAGCAGGGTGAGCGGCAGGGCAGAACGGCGTATCACGTGGGGCTCCTCTCCGGCGGCGGGCGTTCC
>JAFGAW010000270.1 GCA_016933475.1 Thermoleophilia bacterium | reverse complement strand
GCCGCGCGCAGGTCCTCGAGCCGCCCGTTCGTGCAGGTGCCGATCAGGACCTGGTCGACGGCGACGTCGCCGAGGTCGGCGGCCGGGGCCGTGTTGTCGACCGTGTGGGGCCGGGCGACGGTCGGCACGACCGCGCCGGCGTCGATCTCGACGGCGCGCTCGTACACCGCGCCGGGGTCGGGTGCGACGGCGCGCCAGTCGGCCTCGCGCCCGTTCGCCGCGAGGAAGGCGCGCGTCGTCTCGTCGCTGGCGAAGAGCCCCGCCTTCGCGCCGGCCTCGACGGCCATGTTGGAGAGTGTGAGGCGGCCGTGCATCGGCAGCCGCTCGGCGCCCCCTCCGCCGAACTCGAGCGCCCTGTACGTCGCGCCGTCGGCGCCGAGACGGCCGATGAGCGTAAGCATGAGGTCTTTGGCCTCGACGCGCTCGCCGAGCTCGCCCGTGATCTCGACCCTGACGGTCTCGGGCACGCGCAGCCAGGTCTTGCCGGTAGCCATGCCGACGGCGACGTCGGTCGAGCCCATGCCGGTGGCGAAAGCGCCGAGCGCTCCGGCCGTGCAGGTGTGCGAGTCGGCGCCGATCACGAGGTCGCCCGGCCTGGCGTACGACTCGGCCACGCGCTGGTGGCAGATGCCCATCTCGACATCGGACAGCGTGGCCCCCGCGCGGGCGCAGAACTCGCGGATCGTGCGCTGCGCGTTGGCGAGCTCGCTGCGGGGCGCCGGCGCCGCGTGGTCGATGAAGAACACGCAGGTCGGCGCCTGCACGCACTCGGCACCGAGCTCGTCGATCTGCTGGATCGCAAGCGGCCCGGTGCCGTCCTGGGCGATGGCGACGTCGACGTCGCAGACCACGATCTGACCGGGCCGCACCTCGTCGAGGCCCGCGTGCGCGGCGAGCAGCCGCTCGGCCAGCGTGAACGACCTCACCCGGCGCCCCCGGCGGCCGGGTCGGGGGCGCCCCCGTTGCCGATCGGCACGGCCTCGCCGAGCCGCGTGATGTAGTCGCGGTAGATGTACATGAGCTCCTTCTCGAAGAGCGCCCGCTTGAGCTCGACCGCGGTCTTACGCACCATCTCGAGGATCGCCGCGCAGTCGTCCTGGCTCAGCTCGAGCCCGAACTCCTGGAACTTGCGGTAGATGGTGCGCGTCCCCGAGTGCTTACCGACGACGATCTGGCGCTCGAGCCCGACGTCCTCGGGCGAGAAGGCCTCGTAGTTGAGCGGGTTCTTGATGACGCCGTCGGCGTGGATGCCCGACTCGTGGGCGAAGACGTTGGTGCCGACGATCGACTTCCACGCCGGGATGCTGCGCGCCGACGCCGCGGCCACGTACTCCGACAGCTCGCGGAAGCGGTGCGTCTCGAGCCCCACCTCGACCTTGCCGATGTGCTTGAGCGCCATCGCGACCTCTTCGAGCGCCGCGTTGCCGGCGCGCTCGCCGAGACCGTTCACCGTGGTGTTGACGTAGGTGGCCCCGGCCTTGATGCCGGCCAGCGCGTTGGCGGTCGCCATGCCGAAGTCGTCGTGGGTGTGCATCTCGATGACGCGCACGCCCTGCTTCTTGAGGAAGCTGATGACGTTGTAGGTGTCGAACGGGTCGAGGATGCCGAGCGTGTCGCAGAAGCGCAGGCGGTCGGCGCCCTCGGCCTGGGCGGCGAGGCCGAAGCGCAGGAGGAAGTCGAGGTCGGCGCGCGAGGCGTCCTCGGCGTTGACCGACACGTAGAGACCCTTCTCCTTGGCGAAGGCGACGCACTCGCGGATCTGGTCGAGCACCCACTGCCGCGACTTCTGCAGCTTGTGCTCGATGTGGATGTCGCTGGCCGACATCGAGATCGCCACCGCATCGACGCCGCAGTCGACCGAGTGCTGCACGTCGGTGACGACGGCGCGGTTCCAGGCGAGGATCGAGGTGTCGAGGCCGAGCTCGACGATCTCGGTGATCACCCTCTTCTCGTCACCGCCCATCGCCGGGATGCCGACCTCGATCTGGTGCACGCCCACCTCGTCGAGCAGCTTGGCGATGCGCATCTTCTCGTGATTCGAGAAGACGACGCCCGCCGTCTGCTCTCCGTCGCGCAGGGTCGTGTCGTCGATGTAGACGGGCGGGTCGGCGGCCTGCAGCCGCTCCTTCGGGATCTCGAAGCTGGAGAAGTCGTCCATTACTCTTCACCTGCCGTTTCGCTGGCCCCGGGGCGGCCCCGGGGACGATGACACCGCTGCTTTGAGAGCGGGTGGGGGGAGACGCCGCGTCGCAGGCGTGCTCCCCGCGGCGCGGGCCGGACGACGATTGTTCCACAGGCTCGGCGGGCTTGGCAAGGCCGGCAGGGGCCGACCGGCGCACGCGATATGCCCGGCGCACCGCGGCCGCAGAGGCGACGCGGCGCGCCTTGACCGCGCCGCGTCGCTCGTGTGCAATCGCGGCGTGAGGCGTCACCGGGCTGCGCGTCGCCCCGGCCGACCGGGGCGACGCGCAGCGTACGACACGGACGGCGCGCCGGCCCCGATGGGCGCGGCGCCCGAAGGGAGCGCGCGATGACGCAGTACGAGCCCGTCTACCCGAAGCACACCTGGGCGCTCGCCGGCGAGGACGTCCCCGCCTTCGAGCGGGACATGGCGGCGATCTGCGCCGCCGCCGAGGAGCGCGGGGCCGACTTCGCCAAGCTGATCCCGGCGCGCCACGTGGCGACCGACGAGCGGGTCACCCTGAAGTGCAAGATCCCGCCCTGCGAGTGCTACGGGCAGTGCCTCATGGACCCGCCGTTCTCGCCCACCGCCGAGGAGACGGCGAAGGTCGTCGCCAAGTACGAGCACGCGATCCTCACCGAGGTCTCGATTGAGCTGCCGCAGGAGTACTGGGACCTGATCCAGGGGGACCAGCCGCTCTGCCGTCTGCAGTACGACGAGCGCGCCATCGAGTTCGACCGCACCGTGCAGCAGGCGCTCTGGTTCAGGCTCCACGACGTCGTCATGGAGATCGAGCGCCGGGCGCACAACCTGGGATACTTCTTCGCCGTGGGCTACGTGGCCTCGACCTGCTACCTCTGCTACCGCCCCGACGACCCGGTCGGCTACTGCGACACGACGCAGCTCTGCAAGCACCCCTACGAGGCGCGGCCCTCGATGGAGGCCGCCGGCATCGACGTGTACAGCACGTACCACAACGCCGGTCTCAAGCTGAAGATGGGCTCCCGGGAGAAGTTCAGCTGGAGCGGGCTGGTGCTCGTGGTCTGACGGCGACGCCGGGACCAGCGCCCGGCACGGCCGTCGTCTACCGGTCGAGCGCCTTGCGCAGCAGGTCGCTGACGAGCTTCGGGTTGGCGCGCCCCTCCGTCGCCTTCATGACCTGACCGACGAAGAAGCCGAGGACCTGCTGCTTGCCGGCGCGGAACTGCTCGGCCTGGGCCGGATTGTCGGCGACCACCTGGGCGACGAGCTCCTCGAGCGCAGCCTCGTCGGAGATCTGGCCGAGGCCGCGCTGCGCGACCACCTCGTCGGGCTCGGCCCGGTCCTCGACCATGTGGGTGAAGACCTCCTTGCCGGCGCTACTCGAGATGGTCCCTTCGGCGACCAGCGCCACGAGCTTCGCGAGCCGCTCGGGGGTCACGAACCCGTGGCCGGGCTCGAGGCCGGCCGCGTTGAGATGCGCGAGGTACTCGCCCATCGTCCAGTTGGCGGCCGGCTTGGCGTCGACGCCCTGCGCCACCACCTGCTCGTAGTACTCGGCCAGCGGACGGTGCGCGCCGAGCACGGCGGCGTCCTGGCGCGAGAGCCCGTACTGCGACACGAAGCGCTCGGTGCGCGCCGCCGGCAGCTCCGGCAGCGCGGCGCGCACCTCTTCGACCCAGGCGGGGTCGATCTCGAGGGGCACCAGGTCGGGCTCGGGGAAGTAGCGGTAGTCGTGCGCCTCCTCCTTGGAGCGCAAGGGCGTGGTCAGGCCGGTGTCGGGGTCGAAGTGAAGGGTCTCCTGCTCGATCCGCCCGCCCGCCTCGAGGATCTCGACCTGGCGCGGCAGCTCCGCCTCGAGCGCCTGCTGGAGGAAGCGGAAGCTGTTCATGTTCTTGAGCTCGGTGCGCGTGCCGAGCTCGCCGCTGCTCCCCGCCGGGCGGACGCTGATGTTGGCGTCCCAGCGGATCTGGCCCTCCTCCATGGTGCAGGCGCTGACGCCGAGCTCGATCACGAGCGCGCGGAGCTGCTGCAGGAACTCGCGGGCCGCCGCCGGCGACGGGATGTCGGGCTCGGTGACGATTTCGATAAGCGGCGTGCCGCCGCGGTTGAAGTCGACCACCGTGTAGTCGGAGCCGGCGATGCGCCCCGCCTCACCGCCGGAGTGGACGAGCTTGGCGGCGTCCTCCTCCATGTGCACCCGATTGATGCGGCAGCGGAGCCTCTCGTCGCCGACCCAGTACTCGAACCAGCCCTCGACGGCAAGCGGCTCGTCGTACTGGCTGATCTGGTACGCCTTGGGCAGGTCGG
>JAFGAW010000047.1 GCA_016933475.1 Thermoleophilia bacterium | reverse complement strand
CTGCTCGGCTCGACCAGCGTGAGCGCGATCGCCGATGGCTTCCCGGCCGGGCTCTGGAACGCCGAGACCAACCCCGAGGCACGCCTGCTCTCCATCGGTGGCATCTGCGAGGACGCGATCAGCGGCGCCCTCTCGGGCATCTCGAGCTTCGGTCACCACATCGGCGTCGGCGCCTCGTACGGCGCCTTTCTCGCGCCCTTGAGCCACATCGCCGCGCGCCTGCACGCCATCGGCGCCCAAGCGCGCGAAGCGGTCTCCGGCGACCCCTACGACCCGATGATCCTCGTCTGCGGTCACGCCGGCCTGAAGACCGGCGAGGACGGGCCGACGCACGCCGACCCGCAGCCGTTGCAGCTGCTGCAGGAGAACTTCCCCCCGAGGACCGCGATCTCGCTGACGCCGTGGGAGCCCCAGGAGATCTGGCCGCTCGTGGCGACGGCGCTCGCCCGCCGGCCGGCGCTCATCTCGGCCTTCGTCACGCGGCCCAGCGAGACCGTGCTCGACCGCGCGGCGCTCGGGCTGGCGCCCGCCGAGGCCGCCGCCGCCGGGGTCTACGTGCTACGGCAGCCCGCGGGCGAGCCCGACGTGACCGTCGTGCTGCAGGAGAGCGCCGTGACCTACGCCTTCGTCGAGCAGGCGCTGCCGCTGCTGGCCGACAAGGGCGTCGAGGCGCTGGTCTACTACGTCGCCAGCGCCGAGCTCTTCGACCTGTTGCCCGAGAACGAGCGGCGCGCCGTCTTCCCCGAGGAGCGCGCCGTCGAGGCGATCGGCATCACCGGCTTCACGCTGCCGACGCTCTACCGCTGGGTGCGCTCCGACGAGGGCCGCGCGGCGAGCCTCTACCCCTACCGCCACGGCCACTACCTGGGCAGCGGTCAGGGAGAGGTCGTGCTCGCCGAGGCGGGCCTCGACGGCGAGAGCCAGGCACGGGCGATCGTCGCCTACGTCGAAGGACGCGCCGGCCGGCGGTAGGGCGCGGCGGGGCGCCGCTTGGCCGGCAGTAAGAGGCAGGCGGGCGCCGGCGCGGTCTCGCACCGAGCCTCCGGCGAGGCGCCGGGATCCGGCGCGCGGCGGCGCTACCGCTCCTCCAGCGCCAGTCTGATCGCGCGCCCGAGCCGCACCGCGCCCTCGGTGAGTTCCTCGGGCCCGTACATGGCGAAGCAGAGGCGCAGGCCGTGGTCGGCACGCGACACCGAGAACGCCGCGCCGCCGACGAACGACACCCCGGCCGGCTCGGCGAACGATCTGAGCCGGGCGGCCGTGAGGTCCGGCGGGAGGCTCACCCAGACGAAGTACCCGCCCCCGGGCTCTGTGCAGGAGCACCCCTCGGGCAGCGCCCCCTTCAGACCGGCGACGAGCGCATCGCGCCGCTCGCGGTACGCCTGCCTGAAGCGCTCGACGATGCCGTCGTAGGCGCCGTCGTGCAGGAGCACTGCGACGATCAGCGAGGTGAACTGGCTGAGGCAGCCGGCGCTGTCGATCAGCCCGCTGTCCGCGTACCGCCGGACGAGTGCCGGCGACCCCGTGAGGAAGCCGCACCGCAGGCCCGGGGCGAGCGACTTCGAGAAGCTGCCCAGGCGGACGACGTGGTCGGTGCCGCCGTCGACGTCCGCCGCGAGACGCCACAGCGACGGCGGTGAAGCAACGTCGTACCAGAGCTCGCGGTAGACGTCGTCCTCGACGATGAGGAGGTCCTCCTCGACGGCGAGCTCGACGAGGCGGCGGCGGCGCTCGCCGGCCAGCGAGCGGCCGGTCGGGTTGTGGAACGTCGGGATGGTGTAGAGCAGGC
The DNA here is from genome assembly GCA_016933475.1 of Thermoleophilia bacterium. Taxonomy (GTDB): domain Bacteria; phylum Actinomycetota; class Thermoleophilia; order UBA2241; family UBA2241; genus UBA2241. Next base: position 3,166 of record JAFGAW010000047.1, on the reverse strand, counting down.
GCGGCCGCAGGCCCCGCTCCCGCACCCCGGAGAGCACGCCGGGAAGTCGCTCGACGTCGAGCCCGTCGGCGTCGAAGGGTACGCCGACGGGCTCGATGCCGAGATCGCGCAGGAGGCCGAGGGCGAGGCTGTACCCCGGGTCCTCGACCAGGACCGCGTCGCCCGGACGGACGAGAAGGCCGGCGAGCTGATGAAGCGCCGGCGAGATGCCGTCGGTGATCGCGATCTCGTCGAGGCCGGGCGGGCGGCCCTCGCGGCGCGCGATGCGCGCCGCGAGGGCCGCCCGCAGCGCCTCCGGCCCCTCGTTCGTCCCGTAGTCCAGTGCCAACGGCCCCGCGAGACGCAGCATCTCCTGCGCCGCGGCGCCGACCTCCTCGACGGGCAAGAGCGAGAGGTCGGGCGTGCCCCAGCGCAACTCGATGATGCCCGGCCGCACTACGGCCTGCGGTGCCACGATGAACGCCATGCGGGCGATACTAGCGCACGGCGCTCGGCGCCGCGTGCCAGCAGAGCCCCGAGTGCTCGAGCTCTTCGTAGGACACACCGGCGAGCCCCGGGGCGAACCGGGCGATCTCCCCGTCCCAGATGGCCTCGGGGAACGGGGCGGTCCATTCGTGTCCCAGCCGACGCGCGACCTCGCGGAAGATCCACCAGCCCGGTCGTGCGCCGGCCGGCGGCCGACGCACGCGCCGCACCCGACTCACGCGGCGCTCCGCGTTCACGAACGTACCGTCCTCCTCGCCCCACGTCACGGACGGCAGCACCACGTCGGCTCCCTCGACGAGGTCGCTGCTGGCGGCGCTCTGCACGACGAGCAACTCGGCGCCCCTGAGCCCTGCGGGCTCGCGAGGCGGCGTCACGGCTCCGTCCTCCAGCACTGAGGCGTCGTCGGCACACACCCAGAGCGCCTTGATCTCCAGGGCGGACAGCCGTTCGAGCATCTCCGCGGTCGCACAGCCGGGCCGCGCCGGCAGCTCGGCGACGCCCCAGACCTCCGCCCAAAGGCGCCGCGCTCCGGGATCCGTCACGGCCATCTGACCCGGGAGCAGCCCCGGGGCGACGCCCATGTCGAGCAGGCCCTGGGCGTTGCCGCGACCGCGCGGCAGCGTGACGCTGCGCGCCCCGGCGATGTCGTCGAGGAGCGCCTGCAGACGCACGACCGCGGCCCACGTCCCGGCGACGTCGTCACTCGCCCCGAGCGCGGCACAGACGGCAGCGGGGCGGATCGTGGTGAGCGTGTCGGCGATCGCGCGGATCTCCTCGGCGTGCACTCCCGTCGCCTCGGCGACGCGCTCGGGCAGGTACGCGGCCAGAAGAGCCTCGAGATCGCGCTGGTGCGGCAGCGCCTCGGCGCGCCCGTTCAGCTCGCCGGCCAGCAGGACGCTCATGATGCCGTTGAGGACGCCCTGGACGGCGACGGGGTCCACTGTGACCCGCAGCGTCGCCAACGGACCGAGCGCGTTGTTGCCGGAGTCGACGACCACCAGTCGCCCGCCCTCCCGCACCGCCCGGCGGACGGCCGCGCCGGCGACGGGGTAATCGTCGATGACCCCGTCGCCCACGACGAGGATCGCCCGCGCCTGCTCGAGCACGGCCAGCGCCCCCGTGTCATAGCAGGCGGCCACCGGCGACGCCGTGTCGAGCAGCGGCACGCGCGAGGCTCCCGGGGTGCGGTGGTCGATGTTATTGGTGCCGAGCACCGCACGGAAGAGCTTCTGCGCCTGGTAGCCGTCCTCATTCGTGCGCGACGGTGAGACGATGCTCGCGACCGCGTCGGGGCCGTGGCGCTCGACGATCGCCGAGAGCCTCTCGGCGATAACGTCCAGCGCCTCGTCCCAGGTCGCCGGTCGAAGCCCGGCCCCCAGGCGCAGCAACGGCTGTGTCAGACGGTCGGCCGCTGAGAGGTCGGAGACCGCGAACCGGCCGCGCCGGCATAGCCTGCCCCTGTTCGGCGGCGCGTCGCCGGCGGCCGTCACTTTCACGACTTCACCGTCGCGCACGTACACGATCGTCTGGCAACCCATCCCGCAGTGGGGACAGGTGGTACGGATGCGCTCGAACTCCCACTCACGGCCGGCTCCCCTCGCCCGGCGCTCGGTGAGCGCCCCCACCGGACAAGCGTCGATGCACTGTCCGCAGCGGTCGCAGTGCTCGAGGTCGGGCAGGGGGTACCACTGCTTGCCGCCGTGACGCTCGACGCGCCGTCCGGACGGGTGCGGTACGACGCCGTGGACCTGGATCTGGGCGCAGGCCGCCCAGCATCGTCCGCAGAGGATGCACTTCGAGTAGTCCCTGACGACGTACTCGTCCTCGACCAGGGGGTAGTCCTCGGTCGCCGCCCCGGTCGGCGGCTCGACGCCGTACTCGTAGGCCAGCCTGCTGAGCTCGCAGGCACCGAGCGCCTCGCAGGTGATGCAGTCGTGCCGACCGGATCCGATCAGCAACTCGAGGGTGAGGCGGCGCGAGGCGCGCACACGGTCGTTGTCGGTCTCGACCACCATGCCGGAGGTGGCCGGCGTGCTGCAGGCCGGCAGGAGCCGACCGGCGCCGGCCACCTGCACGACACAGAGACGGCAGACGTCACGGTGGCCGGCCTCCGGCAGGTAGCAGAGCGTGGGGATCGCGGTGCCGTTCGCCTGCGCGACCTCGAGGATCGTCTGGCCGGCCTCGAAGGCGCACTCGCGCCCGTCGATGGTCAGGGACGGGGCGACGACCGTCGCGCTCCCCGCAGCGGTGGTCGCGCGTCCCGCGCCGGCGTTCGCCACGCCGGCCGCCGCAGCGTCGGTCGCGGCGTCGTGCGCCGCAGGACGAGCGCCGACCCCGCCGGAGTCGCGTGTCATCGTGCCTCCCCTCGGACGGCTCCGACGGCGATCCGGTAGCAGCGCAGGCAGCGCTCGGCCTCGTGGCGGGCCTCCGCCGTCGAGACCGCGCCCTCGACCTCGTCGAAGCAGCGGATGCGCACCTCGGGCGCGACCACGACCGCGTGGAGGCGTTCGCTGCTGCCGGCGAACGGCTGCGGCTCCGCCCTCTCCGCGCGCAAGACCTCGAGCATGCCGCGCTCGAGCCGCTCGTCGGCGGTCGGCTGCGGCGACTTGCCCTCGAGGAAGCGCTCGATCGATGTCGCCGCGCGGCGACCCGCGGCGAGGGCCGCGACGAGGCTGCTCGG
>JAFGAW010000269.1 GCA_016933475.1 Thermoleophilia bacterium | reverse complement strand
TGCTCTTCCGCGAGGCGGGTGGCCTCGCTGTGCGCCTCGAGCAGGCGAAGGACGACGCGCACGCCCGCGGGGTCCAGCAGACTCGTGCCCGGGTGCTTCGCCGTCGCGAGGGCCGCGAGCACGCCCGGATCACCCGTGGTCTCCACGACGAGGTCGACCTCGTCGTCACCGCGCAGCTCGTCGAAGCGGCCGTCGCTGCGACAGCTGAGCCCGCGCTCGCGGGCGAGCGCGACCCCCGGCGAGGCGGGATCGGCGTCGAAGTAATAGCGGACCTCGATCCTCGGGGCGGCGAGGAGCGCCTCGAGCACCGTACGCCCCCGCTCTCCCTCACCCACCAGCGCGATGATGTCTTGAGTGCGTCCCGCCATCTCTCTCCGTCGTACGACACCAGCTATGATAGCTCGTCGAGAGAGCCCGACACCCTACTGGAGGTAGGTCGTGAAGCGTGTCTACATCGTTGACGATGAACCGAGCATCGTGGAGTCGGTCGCGATGGTCCTCGAGAGCAAGGGCTACGTGGTCGGGTCGCAGAACGACGACAAGGACGTCGTCGACAACGTCTTGGCCTTCGACGCCGACCTCGTGATCCTCGATGTGATGATGCCGGAGGACACGGGCGCCGGGTTCAAGATGGCGCGCGCGCTCAAGGATGACGAGCGCACCCGCGACCTGCCGCGCATCATGCTCACCGCGGTGAACGAGGCGGGCATCTACGTCGGCAAGTTCTCCGAGAAGGACAAGGACGACGCCTGGCTCCCCGTGCAGGCGTTCATCGACAAGCCGGTCGACCCCGAGATGCTGCTGGCCAAGGTGGAGAAGCTCCTGCCGAGCTGAGCGGGGGCGGCACGCCTGTCCCCGCCCGCTCTTCGCGACGTACGAGGCGGACCCCGGCACCGGCGTGATTTCGGCGCCGGGGTCACGCGTCGCGCTCGGCGACGTCCTTCAGCTTGCAGAGCCCGTGGTTCCAGAGGACGTCGTGGACGAACCCGGGGAAGAGCCGCCGGCCCAGCGCCCAGCCGATGCGGGTGAGAGGGCCGGCCCCGCGCGGAAAATCGAACCCCAGATAGATCGTCAGCAGGTTGACGCCCGCCCCTACCGGCTCGATATCGAACGCGAGGGTCCCGTCGCGCGCGAAGCCGTCAGCGACGCGATACCGGATCGAGTGGTACCGTGAGGCTCTCTCGAGGACGAGGCCGAACGACAGGAACGACGGCCTCACGTGGTAGTCGATGGTGCTGCCGACGGCGTTCGCTTCTCCCGATGTGCGGCGGACCCGGATGAAGCGTTGACTGAAGTACTCCCGGTCCGGGTCGCCGTACTTGCCCAGCTGCCGCCAGATCGCGGGCGCGTCCGCCCGGATGCGGATAGAGTACATCCGCTCCTCCTGCGGCCGCCGGCTGGGCGCCGGGTCGCCCAGGACGTCTCGGCGCTTGCTCGCGACCTCTTCGGTCGCGACCGCGGTGGGGTGTCGGCCCAAGTGCTTCCAGTGCAGGCCGAACAGCCGCTCGGTCGCGAAGTTGCGCACCGTGACCAGCACGCCACCGACGAACAGCGAGCCGACCGAGGCGGGGTGGGCGACACTCAGCAGGACGTGCCGGTAGCTGTCGTCGCCGCTCGCCATGTCCCAGAGAGCGGCCGTCAGACGTCGCCCTTGGCCGGTCTTCCGCTTCCTCTCGGTCGCGAGCGCCTGATAGACGATGCGGCTGAGCAGCGGATGCGAGAAGACGATCCGTGCGAGCAGGAACGCCGCCCGGCCCCAGCGGCTGTCCCGGGCGATGTCCTCCACCACGGGCCCGTAGCACCGCTCGAGACTCGCGCGGTCGACGCCGTCGGTCAGCACGCACGCAGCCAGCGCGGAGCTCGTCGTGTACGCGGAGCACAACCCGTCCTTGTACAGGCGGCTGACGGCCATGTCGCCGACGAGGGCGATCCGGTCGTCGAACGGCCGATGCGCGGGCCCGACGACCATGTTCGGGGCACAGGCGCAGACGACTCGCAGCTGGGCCCGCGCGGGAAGCAGTCGCGCGATGTGCGGGAGCGCCACGTAGTCTCTGGCGATCTGCAGATACTGCGAGGGGCCCGCGCGGTCGATCGTCTTGCCCAGTAAGACGATGGTCATCCAGTCACCTTTGGGGATCAGGGAGGACGCCTCGATGGAGAGCTTCTTCGACCCGTACTGGGCGAAGTGCACTTCGCCGGTCATCGTGTGGAAGAGGTCCTCGTCGGTCTGGACGCAGGCGATGACCGCCCGGCGCACCCTCGGAGGGCGAAACCCCGGCAGCACTCTCGCCAGCGCGACGAAGAGTGGGTCCGGCACGAGGTCCATCCCGGGCTTGCGGTTGATGCCGGCGGCCACCACGACGAAGTCTGCCTCGACCTCGTCGATCTCCTGATCGGGCCCCGCGCGGTAGCTGACCAGCGGCTTGCCGGAGGCCGCGCGGCGGAGATCGCAGGCCTCCGCGGTCACCACCCGCGCGCCCGCGCGGCCGGCTTCGTGAAGCAGGAAGGCGTCGAGGTTGTCGAACCGGTTCGGCCGCTGCCGCGGTCGTGACCCGCGGAACACGGTGAGCATCTGCCTGCCCTCGGGGACCGGCAACTCCAGGTCCTTCCAGTCGCCGTGGACGATGACCTCACGCGTCCTTCCTTCGACGATCTCGTCGGGCAGCGTGATCCCGTTCTCCTCCAGAGCGTCCATGAGCCTGGGCGAGATGCCTCCGGCGCCGTAACCGCAGCCCTCGCGTGAGCAGCGCTCGAACGGCGGCTCGAGACAGACTTCGCTCTTCCTCTCGAGGATGGTCAGCTCGAGGGACCTCTCGAGTCGCCGTGCCGCCTTCAGTGCACTGAGAGCGAAGAACGACCCCGCGGGGCCGCCGCCGACGACCACGACGGCGGCCCCGTCGGGCAGCGTCGTATCCCCGTCGTGCGTCATCCCCCGGCCCGCGTCGGGGCTCGCGGTGCGGTCCGTGCCCGGGCGCGCAGCGAGCGCACGGAGTCCATTGCATGCGCTCCGCGCCGGGGCGCGGGAGCGCGGTCTATCCCCTGTGGGTGCACCGCGCTCTGCCCTCCCAGATCCTCAGGGGCCGCTCTGTTTCCGCTTCTCTCATGGTAGACCCAATGTCCCGGGTCAGAGAGACGCTCGCAAGAGGCCGCGAGCGTCTCGAGGATCTCATCGGCGCTCTTCTGCCAGACGGTCGACGACCTCTCCTGCAGCAAGTACCGCATCAAGATCCACCTCGGCTCGCGGGGCACCTGCAAGCTGCGCGCCTTCGCCCCCGAAGACGCGCTGCACGCGGCCACCTGGTCGACCTCGCACTACCTGACGGTGCAGTGACCTGACGGGCGTGCGGCCGGGGGCCTCGCCGTCGCGGCGACGCCCCCGGCCGCACAAGCGTCCGACCGGAGGCAGCTCCGGCGCGACCGGCGTCACGCCTCGTTCGGGCAACGAAGAGGGCCGCGGGCCCGCCGCCTCGGCGGCGGGCCCGCGGCCCTCGACGTGACCGCTCACCCGGGTGCGGCTGGGTCTTACTTGCCGGCCATCATCGCGGCGACGTCCTCCTCGACGGTGCCGATCGGCTTGATGTCGAAGTTCTCCACCAGCACCTTGGCGACGTTGGGGGAGAGGAAGGCGGGCAGCGTCGGGCCGAGCCGGATGCCCTTGACTCCCAGGTGCAGCAGGGCCAGCAGCACGGCGACCGCCTTCTGCTCGTACCAGGCGATGTCGTACGAGATCGGGAGGTCGTTGATGTCGTCGAGCGCGAAGGCCTCCTTGAGCTTGAGCGCGATCACGGCGAGCGAGTACGAGTCGTTGCACTGGCCCGCGTCGAGCACTCTCGGGATACCGCCGATGTCGCCGAGATCCAGCTTGTTGTAGCGGTACTTCGCGCACCCCGCGGTGAGGATGACAGCGTCGTCCGGGAGCTGCTCCGCCACCTCGGTGTAGTAGCTCCTGGCCTTCTGGCGACCGTCACAGCCGGCCATCACGACGAAGCGCTTGATGGCCCCGGACTTGACGGCCTCGATCACCTTGTCCGCCAGGGCGAGCACCTGATCGTGGGCGAAGCCGCCGACGAGGCTGCCCGTCTCGAGCTCGGTCGGCGGGGCACAGCTCTTGGCCTTGGCGATCAGCGCCGAGAAGTCCTTGGAGCCGCCGTTCGTGCGGTCGGGGATGTACGTTGCCCCTTCGTAGCCCACGACGCCGGTCATGTAGAGGCGATCCAGGTAGGTGTTGTCCTTCTTCAGCGGGACCAGGCAGTTGGTGGTGAGCAGGATCGGGCCGTTGAACGCCTCGAACTCGTGGTTCTGGCGCCACCACGAGCCGCCGTAGTTGCCGACGAAGTGGTCGTACTTCTTGAAGGCCGGGTAGTAGTTGGCGGGCAGCATCTCGCCGTGCGTGTAGACGTCGACACCGCTGCCCTCGGTCTGCGCGAGCAGTTCCTCCATGTCCTTGAGGTCGTGCCCGCTGATGAGGATGCCCGGGTTGCCGCGCACGCCGAGGTTCACCTCGGTGATCTCGGGGCTGCCGTAGGTCGTGGTGTTGGCCTCGTCGAGCAGCGCCATGGTGGTGACGGCGGTCTCGCCCGCCCTCATGACCAGGGCGACCATCTCGTCGACCGAGAGGTCCTTGGTGGTCGAGGCCAATGCCTCCGCGATGAAGTCGTCGATCTCGGGCTTGCGGAAGCCGAGCACCGCGGCGTGGTCGTTGTACGCCGCCACGCCCTTGATGCCGATGACCAGGAGCTCGCGCAGGGAGCGGACGTCCTCGTGCTCGGTGGAGAGCACACCGACCGAGGTCGCCTTGGCCGCGTACTCCGCCGGGTCGTCGGTCGTCCAGGTCGCCGCGTCGGGGAGCTCGCCGTCGAACGCGCGGCCGTTCTTCTCCTCGAACGCAGCCAGGAAGGCGCTCTGCAGCTCGGTCTTGCGCCGGAGGCCGTCACCGATCAGAGCGGCGAAGCGCGCGTCGTCGAAGTTGCTGTTGGTGATGGTCGCGAACAGCCCTTGACTGACGAAGTCGTCGTGGGACCGCTGGGGGAGACCGAGCTCCTTGAGCTTCTCCTCGTAGACCGCCATGCCCTTGAGGACGAAGATCAGCAGGTCCTGGAGGTTGGCGGTCTCCTCCGGTTTGCCGCACACGCCCTTGACGGTACAGGCGGTGCTCTTCGCCGTTTCCTGACACTGAAAGCAGTACATAGTCTTCCTTTCCTTGCTTCCCTGACCTGTCGTGTGATTGCGGGCGACCGTCATGGTCTGGGCCTGGTCGACCGTCACCCTGTGCCCAGCGTCGCCGTGGCGGCACTGAGAAAGAGGACCGCGACCCCGAAGGCGATGTTCGTGAGGAGCAGGAGCATGGCGACTCGCGCCCGCCCGCCCGGCTGCGGCCGGGCGGCGACCGGCGACGGCGGTGCCGGCATGCCCAAGGGAGCCGTCTGCGCCATGAGCACGGAGCGGACGATCACGATCACCACCATGACGATCACCAGGAGGTGCTTGAGCGACAGCAGCACCGAGTACGTATCTGCCCACGCGAACCAGGACTGGAACTCGGGACTCCTGCGCGAGAGGAGGACGCCGGTCACGACCAGGCCGGCGATGCACACGTACGCGACCCACCGGAACCGGCTCTGGAAGGCGCTGACGATCTGGTGCATCTGGGGACCCATGCCGAGGCTGGTCCGGACGGCGGGGATCATCCCCAGGCCGAGCGTGACCATGCCTCCGATCCACACCACCGTGAAGAGGTCGTGGAGGAACGTGACGGCGCTGAGGATCCACAGGTTCTCGGGCACGCGGCGCTCCTTCGGCTCAGGCCTTCCGCCGCTCGGTCCGCGGCGGTCGGAGGATCACGTCCAGGTCCGCCCAGAGCGCCGCGACCGCGGCGACCAGGTCGGTCGTGCGCCCGCCGAGGCGCCACCGGGCGACCTCGAGGCGGAGCGAGCCCATGACGACGAACGCCCATCGTCTTGCCGGCACGTCGGAGCGGACGAGGCCCGCCGCCGCACCCTCGGCGAGAAGCGCCGTGAGCCGCTCCCGGTTCTCCTCCATGTGCAGCAGGACGCGCTCCTGCAGGGCGCGGTCCGTGCCTCCGATCTCGTCGGCGAAGAGCACGGCCGCGAGGCCGCCGTCCTCGGCGAATCGCTGCGCGTACCCGGTCAACACGAGCCGCAGCCTGTCGAGCGCGTCCGTGCCGCCCGCCTCAGCGCTCTCGAAGACGACCCGGCTGGTCTCCTGGAGGTAGTCGAGGATGCCCGCGAGGATGTCGGCCTTGCTGGCAAAATGGCGGTAGAAGGCCGGCACGCTGATGCCGAACCGCTCGGAGAGGTTGCGGTAGGTGAGGCCCTCGACGCCGTGCTCGGCGATGAGGGCGAGAGACTCGCGGATGATCTCGTCTTGACGGGCCGTGCGGATGGTCATGAGAGCCTCGGGTACGCGGACCGGGTTCCGGCCTGCAGGCCGGTCACCGGGAAGTGAACTAGCGCTAACTAACCAGACAGTGTAGGCAGGGCGGCCGCGAGCGTCAACCGGAGCCGACGAGCGCATGCCGGTCCCGGCATGCTAGATTATGGGCCTATGCCCTCTCCAGAGGAGGGATCGCCTCCTCCACGACAGGGGTGACGACTGCACGTCTTCCCCGTGGAGACCCGCACGGCACTCTCCGGACCGCCGGTCATCGCGACGCGAAGGTGGACAGCGTGAAGAAGCTCGGCATCATCATCTGCGACCGGTACCACACCTGTGCCGGCGGCAAGTGCCTGCGGGCGCTGCGTCGACGGGAGGGCGCCTTCGCCCGGTACGCCGATGAGGAGGTCGAGCTGGTCGGCTACACCACCTGCGGCGGCTGCCCCGGAGGCAACGTCGAGTACGCGCCCGCCGAGATGAAGAAGAACGGCGCCGAGGTGGTGCACCTGGCCACGGGCCTGGTGGTGGGCTATCCCCCCTGTCCCAGGCTGGGTGCCTTTGAAGAGTTCCTCGCCGAGAAGTACGGCGTGGAGGTGGTCGTCGGCACCCACCCCATCCCGGAGGGCTACTTCCAGACGCACCAGAAGCTCGGGACGTGGGAGTCGGCGCGCTGGCAGGAACGCATCAAGGACGTGCTCGCGGACGAAACGACCCGGCGCGCGTACGACTGACCGCGCTCTCGCGCCCGGCGGCCGGCTCACGGAGCCGTGCCGGGGGCGAACGCGCGGAGGCAGTGCACCGAGCTGCTCGTGAGCACACGGTCGAGATCGCAGCCTGCTTCGGGTGGACGGCTCGCCGCCGCGGCCGACGCGCCGCTGTAAGCCTGAGAAGAAGGGGGCAGCGTGCCATCGACACAGTATCCGAAGCGCCGGTACCACCGGCTCTCCGATCTGCTGCGCGACATGCGGGTGATCTGGCGCGAGCGCCGAGGGGCGCGTGCTCTGATGCGCGACGAGGTGATCGACGCGCAGTTTCGCGAGCGGCTGATGCTGGCCGTCACCGAGGTGAACGGCTGCCGCTACTGCTCATACGCACACGCCCGGGCGGCGCTCAAGGCGGGGTTGACCGAGGAGGATATCGCCGCTGTGGCACGGGGCGAGGCGGCGGGGTCTCCGCCCGATCAGGCCGTCGCCCTCGTCTACGCGCGGCACTGGGCCGAGGCCGACGCCAAGCCGGACCCGGAGGCGCGGCAGCGGGTCCTCGAGACGTATGGGGAGACGAAGACAGGCGCCATCGAGCTCACGCTGCGCATGATCCGCATCGGCAACCTGATGGGCAACACGTCGGACTACCTGCTCTACCGGGTCTCCGCAGGCCGGTGGGGCGGTGCTCGGCCTGCGGATCGCCCGTCGCGACTCGGGGGTGCCGACGCGACGGACGCAGCGGAGTACGTTGACAGTCGCTAGGCCGCCGGCTATGCCGTGCGGGTCGGCCGTTGCGGGCGCCACGCTTGGCGCGCCCGCCCGCCCACGGCCGTCGGAGTCCGGTCACCGCAGGCGCGCCGCAGACCGGCGCTCTTCGTCGTGGGCGATCGCGACCAGACAGCGGCGCGAAGTACATCTTCGAGAACGCGGTCGACTCGGACCGCTACATGCTCCTGCACCTCTCCGGCGACCACGAGGTGCCGGCCAACCCGGCGCCGCCGATCACGTTCACGCGCTGGCGGGAGTACGTGCACTATCAGGAGCCCGCGCTCGACAACACGCGCACCAACAACGTCAACCAGCACTTCCTCACCGCCTTCCTCGGCATCCACCTGAGGGGTGAGGACTACGCGAGCTCTCTCGACCTGATCGTGAGCTCGGACGACAGCAACGAGTACAGCGACGCCGGCTACCCAGCCGGGATCTGGAAGGGCTTCAAGATTTGGTCGGCCGTCGGTCCCGAGCTGCATCACCTGCAGCCGTAGCCGGGGCTTCGGCGCGGGAGGGGCCGCCGGCCGACAGGCCGGCGGCCCCTCCCGCGCCTCCACTCGTCTCGGGCGCTCGACGCCGGTCGGCTACCCTGCCGCGCGCGCCTCGAGCGCGGCCAACTCGCGCTCGACGTCGTCGTCCAGGCGTGGCTCGTCGGGCGCGGCGAGGATGTCGGCCACCTTCTGCCGCGCCTCGGCGACGACGTCGAGCCGGCCGGCCGCCTCCCAGGCCGCGCGGGCGTCCTGGGTGCCGAGTCGCGGCACGAACCACTCGTCACTGCGCATGCCGCTGCGCGTCGAGGTCTCGCCCACGAATTGGCCGCCGGGGCCGACGCTCTCGAGCACGTCCTCGAGCCAGCGGTCGGCGCCGGTGGCGATGCCGTCGTGTGCCGCCCGGCACATGCGCCAGATCTCGACGTCGATGACGAGCTGTTCGAGTCCGAACGAGAGGCCGCCGCCCAGGACGCCCGGGCCGACCAGGATGTCGGGCCACGAGAGGCCGGCCAGCAGCATGCCGAAGGCCTTCTCGTAGGCGGCCTGCGCGCCGGGGACCCAGGCGTCGCAGCTGAAGGCGTGGCTGCAGACGGGGAGGTCGTAGTGGCGGGCCATCTCGGTGCCGGCGCAGCTCAGCGAGGTGAGCGCCGCGCCGCCGGCGTAGCGACCGCTGCGCGGGTCGACCGAGGCGATGATCGGCGCGTAGACGAAGGGCGTGCCCGGCTCGGCCGCCTGCACGAGGCAGAGCATGCCGAGCAGCTCGCAGTTGGTCGAGAGTATCGTCCCCAGGCGGCTGCCCGGCGCCGTGGCGCCCATCAGCGGCATGGGCATGACCATCACCGGGATGTCCCAGCCGCGCATCGCCAGCCAGGTGTCGACGGCGTCGCCCTCGACGATCAGCGGCGAGACCGGCGTGAAGAGGAACGAGACGGGGTGGCGGCGGGCGACCGCGTCGCGGCCCCCGTGCACGATCGCCAGCGTCTCGAGCCACCACGGCACCATGGCGGGCTCGTCGAACGACGTGTTCTGATGGCGCGAGAAGAGGCGCGCGAGGTCGGCCGCCTCACGCACGACGGTCGCCGGCGTGTGCTCACGGTACCACTCGCCGGTGGTCACCCAGCCGACACCGATCTCGGGCAGCGCGTCGATGAGACGCGCGATCTCGACCCAGTCGTCCGTCGTTCCGAGGCGCACCTCGCCGGTGCGGCGGTCGACGACGTGCTCGCCGCCGCCGCCGTTGAGCAACGTGGCCTGCCCGGCGTTGAGAGGGAACTCGAACTCGGGGTCACGACCGCCGAGTGAGAAGCGCCTGGGGGCCAGCTCGAGGGACCGCTCCACGAGGGCGGGGGGGAAGCGGGTCATGCGCGTCGCGTCATCGACGCGGGCGCCGGCGTCCTTGAGGATGCGCCGGCCCGCGGCGGTGTCGACGCGCATCCCCACCGTGGAGAGCACGCGCAGCGAGCGTTCGTGCAGCTCGGCGCGGTCGTCGGCCGACAGGACCTGCAAGGTGGCGGTCATGGCATCTCCCGGCGGAGACGGTGTGGGCTCGGTGGGAGTCTATCGCACGGCGGCTCGACTCTCACGGACCCCCGAGGTCTCGAGCGCTCCTGCGTAACTCCCGCCCGTGCCTCCTGGGTAAGAACGGCCCGGAGGTGTGACATGCACGCAGTGGTGATCGACGCAGGCAAGCTTCACTGGCGAGAGCGCCCCGACCCCTGCGCCGGGGATCACGAGATCGTGGTCGCCGTGCGCGCGGCCGGCGTGAACGGCGCCGACCTCGCGCAACGCGAAGGGCGCTACCCGGCGCCGCCGGGCTGGCCGCCCGACATCCCCGGCCTGGAGATGGCCGGCGAGGTCGTGAGCACGGGGGAGGCGGTGACGCGGTTCGCACCCGGCGACCGTGTGATGGGCCTGGTCGGCGGCGGAGGCCAGGCCACGCTGGCCGCGGTCGACGAGGCGCACGCCCTGGCTGTGCCCGACGGCGTGTCGTGGCCTGAGGCCGGCGGGTTCATGGAGGTCTGCGCGACCGCCTTCGACGCGCTCTTCGGCCAGGCGCGCCTCACGGTCGGTGAGCGCGTGCTCGTCACTGGGGCCGCCGGCGGCGTCGGCTGCGTCGCCGTTCAGCTCGCGGCTCTGGCGGGGGCCCGGGTCACGGCCTCGGTGCGGGACCGCGCCCTTCATGACGCCGTCGCCGAGCTCGGCGCTGCCGAGGTGATCGAGCCCGAAGCGGTCACCGATGGCGGTCCTTACGACGTCGTGCTCGAGCTTGTCGGCGCCGCGAGTCTCCCGTGCGCCCTGCGGGCCCTGGCGACGCGAGGGCGCGTCGTGGTCATCGGCGTCGGCAGCGGCGCGCGGCTCGAGGTCGACCTCCTGTCGCTCATGACCCGCCGGGCGCGGGTCTTCGCCTCAACGCTGCGCGGGCGCAGCCGCGCCGAGAAGGCATCCCTCATCGCCGCCCTCGGTGCGCGAGTCGTGCCGGCGCTCGCGGAGGGCCGCCTGCGCGTGCCGGTAACCGGCACGTTCCCGCTGCGCGATGCCGGCTCCGCCTACGAGCGCTTCGCCGCCGGGGGCAAGCTCGGCAAGATCGTCCTCGTCGCCTGATCGTCGCCCCAGACGCGACCGAGAGCGTCGGGCACGCTCGACCAGGTCGC